>NZ_JBQWSN020000029.1:0-34091 GCF_052598215.2 Thauera sp. ZXT1-4
GCGCTACCGTCATGTTTGTTGAGAAGTCAATTTCCACTGGAAACGGCACAGAGCCCCAACGCTTGAGTGTGCTTGTGCTCGTACCCAAGTAGGTTGCAAGTTCCTGCTCGTTCAAATATTCCGCATCCATGGCCAGGGTCCTCCTGCGTTGTTGAATGGGTCCGCATGAAGGCGCTGCGCGGGGGACGAGTCAACCCCTTTTTCCGGTTTGAGCGCTAGATCGCGCTATAATCCGCCAGAAGAAGTTGACGCGATCAGAACTTGAAAAGCCGTCAAAATTCGATGAAACGCGCGATGATGTCTGCAACGCGGGGAGCATAATCAGTCATCTTGAGTCCATGTGCCGCGTCAGAACCACCAACACTTGAGGCCAGCCTTTGCGCTGGCCTCAGTCATTTCGGCCGCAAACGCCAGTGTTGGCGCGGCTCTTAGCTCCTTGCAGTGTCATGGCCGGGCAAACCGAACGTCATGTTTCGCCCGCTGGCGCGGCGAATCCTCTCTTTTCTCCGTCTGAGCGGTGGCTGGTCGCGGCACTGTTCCGTTAAAAATCAATGGGTTGCAAGTTGGCGTTTGCGTCAACGATGCGAGCCGATCCTGAAACCCGATAGCCCGGTGAACGGTTGCGCGCCCTGATCAGCACCAGCCCCGGTTTCTGACCATTGCACTCCGCACTCGATTTCTTCCTACCGTTCGCCACGGCGTCATTGCCTACGCCGGGCCGCCCCGCCACGGTGGAGCAGTCGGGGCGACTGTCGATAGTCGTCGTTCAGAACTCACATTGCATGCGATACTAGTGCCGCGCGGGACAAGGTTGTCGCGTCAATATTGGTTCTATTGCGGGAAAAATATGAAAGTTCTCAAGGGGGTTTTGGTTTTGTCAGTGTTCGTGTGGTTCTTGGGTGCGGCAGGGTCCGCGCTGTCAACCATGTGGGACGGCAAGAGCGAATGTATTAGTCACCAAGGTCTGCTCAAGGGCTGGCTGATGTGTGAATCCGACCCCTCTCATCTCGGGATGGTTGGCCTCATGCTGCGGGGCTTGGGCTGGCCTGCGCGGCTGTTTTCGAGCGACGAGGATGCCACTGCCAAGTAATGGGCAAAGAATTTCTCGATCGAGGCGGGCACACTTACCTGTATGTGCTGGCAATTGAACATCATGCAATAATTACAGAGGCACCAGCGCATCGAGTGACGATATGAGCAACAAGACCGCTTTCCGACAGGCGATTTTGGCAGAACTTGAGTCGATCGTCGGCCGCGCCTGCTACAACGGCAAAATTCAGAACTGGGGACCTGGTGGCGTCTGGTTGGGGGAGGGTCGGAACTTTCGTTACCCCATCACCTACTTGGATAATGAGTCAAGCAAATTCCCGGCCCAGGCGTCGCTCAAACCGATGTCCATGGACGTGATGATGACCGGGCACTACAGATTCGGTGCCAACAAGCTCTACATCATGCGCGCGCTGGACAAGGTACTACACCATCTGGAGCGGGAGCATGGCTTGAAGATCGGGCCAGCGCAGCGCGACAAGGTGACGTGCCCGTATTGCGCAAGGAAGGTGGCCAATGTCATCGCACATGTGAGCCAGAGCCACCCCGTGCAGTGGGCCGAGTACTCAAAGAAGCCAGAAGTTGCCGAATATGTGAAGGGACGACACCGATGCGCTCAGTGCGGCGCGATACTCAATAAGGCAGACGGTCATCAAGATCGGTGCCCTGGAAAACTGACGACGGGAGAGTGAGCTGCCCCACGAATTTCGTCTTCCAACATAGTCGTCGTAGGCTCGACGCAACGAGAGGAAGGAAGACGTGAAACGCATCCCGAGACAGGAATACATGGCCGAGTTCAAGGAGCAGGCCGTCAGGCGCGCCGATGAGGTCGTGAGCTGCCCCACGAATTTCGTCTTCCAACGTAGTCGTCGTAGGATCGACGCAACGAGAGGAAGAACGACGTGAAACGCATCCCGAAGCAGGAATACACGGCCGAGTTCAAGGAGCAGGCCGTCAAGCGAGCTGACGAGGTCGGCAGCATAGGCCGTGTTGCCGAGGAACTGGGGTTGGTTGAGCAGACGCTGCGCAACTGGGTCAAGGCGGCGAAGGCGGGCAAGCTGAATCCGGCCGGCGCCAAGCAGATCACTGCAGAGCAGATGGAACTGTCCCGGTTGCGCGCCCAGGTCGCGCGACTCGAGATGGAGCTGGAGATCACAAAAAAAGCGGCAGCATATTTCGCGAAGGATCTGCTGTGAAATATGCCTGGATCGAAACGCAGCGCAGATCCTTCCCGTTGCCTGTCCTGTGCGATGCCCTGTCGGTGAGCCAGAGCGGCTTTCGGGCTTGGCGGGGCGGCGGGACGCAGGACCGCAAACGACTGACGGATGCGCAGGCCCTGGTGCTGATCCGCACGGTCCACCAGGAGGTCCGGCAGGCCTACGGGGCACGACGCATCCACGCCGAGTTGCGTGGGCGTGACTACCGGATCGGTTTGCCGCGCATCGAGCGTCTGATGCGCGAGAACGGCATCCGGGCACGGCACAAGCGGCGTTACAAGGCGACGACCGACTCCAGGCATCACCTGCCGGTCGCGGAGAATGTGCTGGGTCGTCAGTTCGCGCCTGAGGCGCCCAATCGCGTCTGGACGGGCGACATCACCTACATCGCCACCGCCGAGGGCTGGCTGTACCTGGCGGTCGTGATCGATCTGTTCAACCGCGAAGTGATTGGCTGGTCAATCAAACCACGCATGACCACCGACCTCGTGATCGATGCGCTGTCGATGGCATGGTTTCGCCGCCGGCCCGGACCGGGTGTGCTGTTCCACTCCGACCGGGGCAGTCAGTACGCCAGCCAGGCGTATCAGGCCCGCTTGGCGGCCTACGGCATGCGCGGTTCAATGTCACGCAAGGGCAACTGCTGGGACAACGCACCCACCGAGAGCTTCTTCAACAGCCTCAAGAATGAGCGGGTCCATGGCGTGAGCTACGCGACCCGAAACGAGGCCACGAGCGATCTTTTCCAGTACATCGCCGTGTTCTACAACCGGAGCCGCCGCCACTTCACCTTGGGATATCTGTCGCCGACCACGTTCCTGCAGAACTGGATCGAACGACAAGATGATGAACAAGAAATGGCAGCATGAGGACGGCCGGTTGGAAGGCGGAAAACGTAGGGCACCTCACGTGCCATGCGGGTTTGAATTTCACGCTAAAGCTCTTTGTCGCCTGAAAAGAATCATATAATATGACTCTTTAAGGCGCCAACAAGAGATCAAGATGTTCTTCACTCGACAGAAAGCTCGGCTGCACACTGCCGAGGCCGAGAATCTGCAACTGCAACAGGCCAACGCCTCCTTGCATGAACGTGTCCGCTTGCTTGAGGATGAACGGCTTGAGCTTCGCGCGCAGACAGAGATGCTGCGCCGTGAGCGCGCGGTTCTTGATGGCGTATTCACGAGTTTGGGAAGCTTTGGCGATTCGCTTGGCGGCGTGCGTGAGTCCTTTTTCGGCCTCGCCACCACGCTCAACGACGAGAAGGCATCTGCACTCGAGGCGGCGGCGCAGTCCGACAGCAGTCGCAGCGCCTTCGAGCGCATCGCGGACAACCTGCACAAGATGTTCGAGCGCATGGAAGAGGCCTCCAGGAATGTCGGAACCCTCAGCCGGCGTGCCGAGGAGATCGGCGGTATCGTGCGGCTGATCAAGGAGATCGCCGATCAGACCAACCTGCTCGCCCTCAACGCGGCGATCGAGGCGGCGCGCGCCGGCGATGCGGGCCGGGGATTTGCAGTTGTTGCCGATGAGGTGCGCAAACTGGCAGAGCGGACGGCGGGCGCGACCACCGAGATCGCGACCCTGGTGGAGAGTATCCAGGAGGAGACGCGGGCCGCACGCGAAGTCATGGAAGTCGGTGCGTCAGACGCTGGCCGGCACTCCGCCGAGAGCAAGCAGGCGGTGCAGAGCATGAAGAACCTGCTCGAGTTGTCCCGCCGCATGGAGCAGGCGGTGACCTCTTCCGCATTGCTCTCCAATGTTGAGCTGGCGAACATCGACGAACTCACGCTAAAGCTCGAGGTGTACAAGGTGTTCCTTGGTGTTTCGAGCCTGCGTCCGGAAGATTTGCCTGACGAGAAGCACTGCCGACTCGGTCGGTGGTACTACGACGGAGAAGGGCGTGAACGTTTTGCAGGGCTGGCTGGATATGCAGAGCTCGAAGATCCGCATCGCGCAGTTCATGTGCACGCACGGCGCGCGGTGGAACTGCATGCGCGCGGCGAGCTCGAGGCAGCGCTGGCTGAGCTGCAGGCAATGGAGAAGGCCAATCTCACCGTGATGCGGGGCCTGGACAAGATGCTCGACAAGGCTGTCGGGCGCTAACGGCGCTCGCTTCTCCCGGAAATGAACATCACACAGCACACCGACTACGCGCTTCGGGTTCTCATGTACCTTGGGGCATGTCCCGAACGGCGCGTCACCATCAAGGAGGTGGCCGAGCGCTTCGACATCTCGCGTAGCCACTTGATGAAGATCGTCACCGAGTTGGTCGGAAAAGGCTTCATCGACGGCGCGCGTGGCAAGGGGGGAGGAATGAAGCTGGCGCGACCCGCAATCGAGATCGGCTTGGGCGACGTGGTTCGTCAGATCGAGCCCAGCCTCGCATTGGTCGAGTGTTTCGGAACGAAATCGCACTGCTTGCTCGATCCGGCCTGCCGGCTAAAGGGCGTCCTCGATGGCGCTTTGCGTGCATTTCTCTCTGCCTTGGACGGTGTGTCGCTTGCAGACCTCGTTGGTGATGATGCGTGCCTCCGCGAGGCGCTCGGCCTGGAAGGACCGGATCGCAGCGGATGGCCGGTCATGATCCTGCGTCAGGAGGGGCGCCGGGCAGGGGAATGATCCGCGTGGTTTCACGCGGGTTCCCTGGAGACATGCCGCTCGCGTCTCGGATGCCGAAAACGGGTGCGCGGCAGCCCGCGTCTCTCTGGCAGTGAGTCAACGCTCTCCGCCCCCGGCTGGCAGTTCGTTGAGTTCGCGCTGGTCGCCACGCAGTTGGTTGGTTTCCTGATGACATGCGGGCTGATCGGAGCCGTCGCGGAAACCCATGGCGCAAAGAAGAGGGGCTTTGGCCGCCTGATTGCGGATGCTCGGGTCAGGGCTCCTCCGTCTCCTCCGTTTCGTCCGTTTCGTCCACGGGCTCCGGAATGAGCGCTTCGCGGCTGAGGTTGAGGTCTTCGCCATCCAGAACGAGGTCCTTGCGCAGGGCGCTGATGGTGAATGCGCTGTTGGCGCCGGCAAAAGTCATCACCAAAGATTCGGCGCTGGCGCCGAATATGGCGCCGTGGACCGCCTGCCAGCGATCGGTTACCGTCGACAGTGGTGCGGTGCTGATGTCGTTGGGGCGGATCGTGGCCGTGTAGCCCACCGCGGGTGGCCGCATCGGCGTGACGATACGCGACGCCGCCACGCTTGGCCGCTCGGAGGACACAGCGCCGCCAAGTTGCGCGCTGCCGATGTCGAGTCGGCTCCCGGTCGACTTTGCGTCGCAGGCGACAATTCCCGTCAGGGCGATGGATCGGGTCGCGGCATCGAGCGTGAGCGTCACCATGCAGCCCGCCGATCCGAACTTCAGCCAGTCGCTCTCGGGGGCGCTGATCGGGCTGCCGTCCCCGGCCGTCATGCGCAGAATGCCCACGTAGTCGATCCGGGAGCGCATCAGATTTGCGGCATCGCGCTGATCGGTCAAGGTGCCCAGCCAGCCCGACCAGCGTTTCTCGTCGACCACGTGCGCTCGCTGGCTGATGTCCACCGGCGCGATGTCGAACCACTGGACGCCCACCGTGCCCGGCGAGGGCTCCAGGATCATGCTCCCCGGCTCGGCGCTTTCGAGGGGAAACTCGAGCACCACGCAGTGGTGAGGGTAGTCGGCGCAGTAGTAGCGGCTCTCGACCCCATCCTTCACGTCGAAAGTGCCGTGGTAGGGGTAGTCGCGCTGGTCGAAGCGGACATGCCCCTTGCGCACAACGATTTCGGGCTGGTGCAGGCCATAGCGGGCTTGGCCGCCGCGCGCCCGCTGCGTCCGCCGCTCGCCGCCGTCGGTGCCGGCCTCGCGCACGTGGTCGAACTCGCCGCGAAGCTCGAACAGCGTCCCGGTTTCGGCGAAGCGAAGGGCCTGCGGTGCGCGGCCGTCGAGCACGTCGCGCACGAGCTTGGCGAAATCCGTGACGGCGGAGGAGGTCGGCGCGGCGCAGGGTTCGGAGGCGGACGCGCAGCCGTCGCTGGCGGCGGGGGCGAAGGCGGCGGCGATGGCATCGGCCGGGAGCTTGCCGGTCTCGACGCGGTCATTCGCGCCGGCGGCTGTGCTGAGGATGAACAGGGGGAGGAGGGCGGAGCGGAGACTGCGCATGATCGTGTGACGGATTTGGCTTGGCTGAGAGCGGGCTGAGAGCGGGGTGCGGGAGGGCGACGGCGTGCGTGAGCGGCTGTCGGCGTCGCGAGGGGGGCGTCATGTGGGCGGGCATCTGGGTGTGTTTCAGTAGTCGGTTTCGATACGCTTGCCCGTTAGGCGGTCGATGTACCAGCCCTTGCGTACGGGTTTGCCGTTGAATATCTCCGCCTCGCGAAAATCGCCGCCGGCAAAGGAATGAACCGGGCCGACATAGACCGCTTCCCCCCATTGGTCCCGCTTCCTGGGGTCGAAGCCCGGGCGGCGCTCGATATCCCAGCCGAAGAGTGTGCCTTGGTCGCTCATGCGGAACTTCAGGCGCAGATTGCCGCGCGGGTCGCGCTTGAGATCGTCGATCAGTTCCTGCGGAATGCGGGTGCCGACTTCGATGGTTTCGTCGCCGATGATGTTGCCGATATAGCGACTGCCCACGCCCTGGATGAACCGCCGATCGGACGAATCCCGCCAGATGACTCGAACGCGTTCGGGAACGGGCGATGAGAGAACCCTCTTGCTTTGATTCTTTAACGTTTGTCCTCCCTTTCCGTAGAATTCGTACTTCGCGTTTTCAGGAAAGAACTCGACACCGAGGAATTCCTGCCCGGCCATGGCATCGACGACCAACTCGAAGCCGGGGCGACCGAAGCGTTCGAGCATGCGTTGACGGCTTTCCAGATAGCGGGCCTGCTCGGGAGTGACCGGTTTGGCCGGTGGGGGCAGTGGCGTGCGGCAGCCGGCGAGAAAGGCCAGGCCGAGCGCCAGCAGCGCGCGACGCGGGGGTGAGCGGAGGGTCGAATTCATGGGTTGGGTCCGGCTGGGGCGCATCGCGTTGACTTCCTGTCGAAATAATCGTGGGTGCACAACCATTGCAGGTAGGCCTGCATGTTCACCGTGCCGGTGAGGTTGCCGAGTTCGCGCGGATCGAGTGCCGAGCCGGTGCCGAGTTCGCCGACGTCGCGCGGCTGCCAGGTGATGACTTCGTGGGTGTCGGCGTGAGTCATGCTGCCGTTGTCGAAGCCCATGTTGCGCTGGCGGTTGCCCGAGGTCGCGCCGCGAACCTCGCGGTCTTCGGGGAAGACGTAGTCGATCCAGGCCAGATCGCCCCCGATGAGCTTTCGGGGAACGGTGTTCTGCGGATTGCCGGCCTGAATGACGTTGCTCTGGTCGTGGAGAACGACGTTGTGAGATGGAATGGGATCGATGGTTTTCATGCTTACCCCGGCAAAGCTTGCCTGCTCGACCATCCAGTTCAGCGCCACCAGCGACAGGCCCTGCTCGTCGTCCGGATAGCTGCCGCCGATGTCCGCGTGCGCGCCGACGAAGCCGCGTTCGATGCGGATCCGGCCCGGCGTGTTGCTGCTAGCGCCGATCGATTCGAGCGGAAAGCCGCCCCAGTGCATGCTGTGCGGCTTGGGATTGCGGTACGCGTATTCGCCGACTGCCCCCGAGCGATGTTCGTTCAGCGCCACCGCCTGGGCCACGTACGCGAATTCGTCCGGAATGCTACGCTTGTAGCCCGTGCCGCTGAAGTTGGTGGAGAGCACCGTGTCGAAGAGCCCCATGAAGCGGAAGCTGACCGGCTGGCAGCCTGCGGTGCCGTCCGCCTTGGTGTACTTGTAATAAGTACGGCCGCCGTATTTGATCGCGTCCGGAACGATGCGGTTGGCGAAGTCGCGGGCCTGCGCCGCACCGCGACTGAAGCCGATGATGTCGATGTCCATGACCTGCTCGTCCTCGAACAGATCCGCTTCGTCCCGCAGGTACCGCATCATGCGGTCGATGCGGGCGGGGCCCGAGTAGTTGCCGCCCATGTCGTTGACGTAGGTCGGGTCGCCCGGGGTGAGCCACCAGAGGAAGGTATGGGTGGCGTAGTCTTCCGGGCGGATGTGGCCGTACTTGATGTCCCGGTGAACGGTACCGACGCCGGAGACGTATCGGTCGTTGCCGCTGTCGTAGGCACGGGCGAAATGCACTACGTTGCTGAGGCTGTTGCCGTCCATGGCCGGATCGTTCAAGTCGTCGCTGTTACCCGTCCCGTCGAACGCAAACAGAATCAGCCCGTCCGGATCGACGTAGCGCAGCGGGTTGAACGCCGCATACGCATACGGATTCGGTCCATCCGGCGTGCCGAGTGGGTCGGGGGTGAGGTACTGGCCGGCTGCGGGGTCATAGTAGCGCGCGCGGTTGTAGTGCAGCCCAGTCTCGGCGTCGAAGACCTGGCCGGGCAGGCGCAGGTCTAGGGTGAAGTCGCGGGACTGGATGGTGGCGACGCCGAAGGGGGCGTAGGTGGCGCGCCAGAGCACCTGGCCGGTGGCGTCGGTGGCGAGTTCTGGGGCACCGAGGTGGTTGCCGTGCAGCCAGACGATGCGCTCTGACTGCATGAATGCGGCGCGGATCATGCGGACGAGTTTGTCCGCGAACTGCATCGTGCCGGTGTCCTTGTGCTGCGCGGGCGTCACGCCCTGCGGGGTGTCGATGACGGCGAGCGGGATATCCGCGAGCCATACGTACTGGCGCAGGATGCGGCCGTCGGCGTCGAGTTCCGCGAGCGGTTGGCGATGCTCGTCGTACACCGTGTGCATCGTGCGGTCGCTGACCTCGCGGGTATTGCGCAGGTCTCGGTGGTCGTAGCGATAGCGTGCCAGCACGGCACCATGCTCGCGCACTTCAACCAGGCGGCCGCGGGCGTCCCAGTCGTATTCGCGATCACCCAGGCGTTCGGGCTGGCCGCTGGCGGTATAGTGCGCAGCGGCGGATGGGTCGGCAAGCCGGTGGGTGCCGGGTTCGAAGCCGGCGGCTTGCGTGCCGGTGCTCAGATCCTGCTGTGAGCCGGCGCCCTGCTGACTGAGGACGCGGCGCTGGGTGGCGTCGTAGGCGAAGCGCCAGACGGCTTCCTCGGTGGGTGCCTGATCATCGCCCTGCCAGCGGACCGATGTCAGCAGGCGGCCGTGCCGGTCATAGGCGTGGCCGGTTGCAGTGGGCTGGGCGCCATCGGCCGCGGCGTGCTGGCGAGTGTGCAGGAGGTTGCCGCGCACGTCCCACAGGTAGCGATGATCGAGCAGTGCAGCCGGCTCGTCGGCGAGGCCGAGGGCGCCGGGAGGGACTGGACTCTCTGCCTGCGTGCCCGTGGTATCGAGGGCGACCTTGGCGCCGGCGTCCTTCGTCTGAGCCTGTGCGGGTGCGATGCCGAGCAGGCGCTCGGCGATCTCCCGCGTGCTGCGGCCGAGCAGTTCCATGGGCGGCGTGGCCGCCGTATCGAGCCTTGGCAGTGAAACACGCCGATGCACGACGCGGGCCAGCACTCCCTCACGGCTGCGCTGGTAGAGCGTGTGGATGCCGTTGCCAGTGACATAGCTGCGCAGGCCGGCCAGGTCGCGCTCGAAGCCTTCGGCGATGATCTGCCCGCCAGTGGGCCAGACTGACCATGGAGTGTCGACGGTGTCGCGTTTGAGCGCCACGACCTGGCCCTGACCGTTGCGCACGTATCGCAGGCGGCTGCCGTCGGGCAGCGTGGTTGCGACCAGTTGGCCGCGCTCGTCATGCGTGTAGCGCGTGACGGTGGTCCGTTCGCCGTGCTCGGTGGGCAGGCTGAGGATGCGTGCAGTGCGCAGGCCGCGGGCATCGTATTCGTAGCGCTCACGTTGGGTGGGGTGGATCACCTCGATGAGGCGGCGGCCCTCGTAGCGCCACTGCGTCTCTTCCACGGCGCCGCTGTGGGCGTCGGTGATGCGCTGGTGCCGGATGCGGCCCAGGACGTCGTAGTCGTAGCGGGCATGGTTGCCGCGGGCGTCGCGCATGGCGATGAGACGGTCGAAGGCGTCGTATTCGAGCAGCACGGTGCCGCTGTCTGGGCTGTTTCGCCAGACGATGCGGCCGAAATCGTCCTGGCGCTGGCGAACGGAGGCTGGGGGTGTCGCGTCCTTGGCGCGTGGTGACGCTTCGGCCCGTGCAGGGTGGATGAGGCCGTCGGTGTCGATGGTGTATTGCAGGCGTCCGCGCGCGTCGTAATGCCAATCGCGCCCGCGGCCAGCGTTGTCGCGGACCGAGGCGAGGTGGCCTTGTGCGTCGTAGTGCAGGGCTTCCGTCTGCTCGAAGCTCGCGCTGCGACGACTGCGTTCGAGCGGCCGTCCTTCGGTGTCGTAGCGGAAGGTGGCGAGCACGCCAAGGGCACTGGCGCGCCAGCGCAGATGGCCGTGCTCGTCCCATTCTTGAAGCCAGTTTGAAGATGCTGCAGAGGGGTTGCGAGATTCCACCCGCCTCCCGAGCGTGTCGTATTCGAAGCCCACTGTCTGCGTGGGCTGCTGCCCGGGAGCCTCGAAGCGTACGGTAGTGGGCTGCAGGCGCAAGTTGTAGGTGTAGTGGGTGGCGAAGCCTTCGTCATTACGCACACCCTTCAACACGCCGGTCACGGGAGCGTGCGCGAGCGTGCTACGTCGGCCGCCGGGCAGGGTGAGTGCGGTGAGGTGGTTCCCTGTGGCATCCCACTCGAATATCGAAATGTCGGAGTCGGCTGGCGAGCCGTCGGGGCCATTGGGTAGTGGCCCATCCGTGGTGGTGAGCAGTGAGCGGCCATTGATCCGGGTGTAGCTGAAGGTACTGCTGCGCTCGATCGGCGTTGCACGACTGCGGTGATCGATCGGCTCGTTGTCCGCGCTGAGCGGACTGAAGCCGCTCTCCACCATCCGCGTGACCTGGCCCACGTCGTTGTAGCTGAACTGCAGTCGATGCTCGTGGCCCGGCACCACGCTGGGTTGCGCGATGAGCGTGGGGCGAGGCGAATCATCGGTGTACGCATAGCGGTTGAGCAGGCGCTCGGGCACGGGCCTACCGTCAATGAAGGTCTGGAGCGACCGGCGCAGCAAGCGGCCAGCCCCGTCGCGCACCAGCGTGGTGGTTGCAAGCGGCTGGCCTGTTGGATCGAGCCGCGTGATGCTGGCGAGGCGTCCGCGCTTGTCGTACTGGTAGCGCACGTTTGTCTCGCCGCAGCGTGCGCAGCCCGGGCCGATCGCCTCCAGCAGGCGGGGTTCGCCGTAGATGCGGGTGTGGCGGTAGATGGTGCGCTGGCCGAGGCTGTTGGAGAGCACGGTTTGATCGGGCGCAACGAAGCCGAGGTCGATTTGTTCGATGCCAGTGCCGGGCTGCGGCTGGGCGGATTCGTCCAGGGTGCGCGGTGCGCCGAGCACGCTCATGACCGCGCGTCCGACATGGTCGTACGCGTAGGTGGAGAGCCGCCGCTCCCCCGCTTCGCGTCCCCTTGGTGCCGCTGCCGGCGCGATGAGGGAAATCCCGGTGAGATGGTGCGGCCAGGCGGGAGCCGCTTCTCCAGTGTCGGCGCCGTAGTGGTAGCGCCGGATGGCGCCGTCGGGGTGGGTGGCGGCGACCAAGTTGCTCAGCCCGGGAAGCGCGCGCTCGTTCTGGTGTGCATAGGTGAAGCGCCCGAGCGGGCTGGTGATCGCGACCACCCCCCGGAAACCGCGGCTGCTGCGCGGTGCGTACTCGAACGTGAGGCTGCGGCCTTGCGGGTCGGTCACCTTCACCAGCTCGCCATCGAGGCCACGCGCGAGGCTGAGGAATTCGCCGGTCGGCATCCGGATCTCGACCAGCTTGCCGAGAGCGTCAAAGATCAGCTCGCGGCCCTCGGGCCAGATCCAGCGATAGCCAGCCGCGCGCTGGCCCGGGCCGGCTGCGATGAACTGTACCCAGCCGCGCGCCGGGTCAGCGTGGTTATGACGCCCAGCCTGGCTTCTGTCGGGAGAGAACACGAGGCGTGCGCCGTCGGCCTGGACAATGTGCAGTTGCTTTCCGCTCACATACAGATCGGTTTCGTAAGACAGCCGCCAGCCGCGCCCAAGCAGTCCGAGGGGCGCATCGGTTGAGGCTTGCGCGCTGTTGTAGTGGCGTACGATCTCGATGCCCAGTACACCGGGCAGCGCTGGAAGGTCGGTCTCGCGCTGGTACTTGTTGCCAGTGATGACGTCGATTGGGTTGCCCGCCCCATGGGCGACACCGTCCGGGGTTTCCTGGCTGGCTGGCGGCGTTTCACCGCAGGGGGGCACGCCGTCCGGATTGCCTCCATCGATCGGGGTGCAGTCGGGGTCGAGGGCGCCGGACTGGGGCAGCGGTTGGCTGGCGGTTGTGGGGACATGCTGGCTGCTTGAGGTTTGCGCGAAGACTGCAGACGGGAGGAGGAGCGCAATTTCGAGCAGGCAGATTGCGAGCGCTGCTCGTGCGGAGTTCTGGGCAGTATTCATGGACTTGGACGGGGCTTCAGGGCGTTGTCGGAAGCGATGGGAAACCGCCCAGCCAGTCTGCTGGTGCCTCGCAGGAAGGCAGTGAGCTGCAGCCGGGGTCGGTGAGCGGGTCGCATTCAGCAGGCGCTGGGTCTGGTTCTGGGAGCGCACCCTTCTGGGTCGTGCAAGCCGGGTCAGTGACCGGGCAAATGGGCAGGGCAGGCCTTTCAGGCGGCGGCCCCGGATCGCGCGGCTTGCCCGCGTTTCCGGCACCGGGGCTCGAGGCGTTGCCGTTTTCGATCGCGGGCGACTGCATGCGCATGACGGTGTGGGCCACGATGGGGATGCGGCCGTCGGCGACCAGTCCGGCGCGAAAGGCATCACGATCGGTGGGGTCGAGCACCGCAAGCGCCCGTGCCATGAAGGGGCCGGCGAGCGGGATCTGCTTCTGCGCGGGGATGCCGTAGGTGATGCGCAGCTTGAGCAAATTGGCGTCGTGCAGGGTCTGGCCGCTGGCGTTGCTTGCGGGGTCGTGCTTGCAGCCGGGGCGATCGATGGGGCAGGCGAGGTGGGCGAGGTTGGCGTTGGGGATTACGCGCCTGGGAGCGCCGAGGCGCGTGGCGAGCGCAGGGCTGTGGTAGTCGTCGAAGCTCTCTTTTGTGGGGGAGAGGATCTCGATGCGGGCGAAGGGTGCCTCGACGAGCGCTTTGGCACGTGAGAGGGCGAGTTCGGCCGTGGTGGTGCCCCCGCCGTGGTAACCGGTCATGGCGCGGTCGAAGGCGGTGCGCATCGCCTCTGGGCGAGCGTTGGAGACGGTGCCTGCGCGGGCGGCTTCGAAGGTGGCGTAGTTGAGCTGACTCTTCGCGTGAAAGAGCAGCGCGTACTGCATCAGCACGAGCATGATGAAAAGCACGAGTGGGCCGACGATGACGAACTCGACCAGCGTGGCGCCGTGCTGAGAGAACGGCGTGGTTTTGGCTTTGCAGGGATGGATGACCTTTGCAGTTGAAGCTGCGATCACGATGGGTGTGCGGGGCGGGCGCCCGAGCCTGGTGTGCTTCGTCTGCGATGAGCGTCGAGGCGCGCTGCCCGAAGCGTCTGCGGTGGAGGGCGGTAATCCGCACATCAAGGTGTCCACCCATAGCGCAGCAGGTGAAAAAACACTGGTGCGGAGAACGCCAGCGAGTCGACCCGGTCGAGCATGCCGCCGTGGCCTTCGATCAGGTGGCCCCAGTCCTTGACGCCGCGGTCGCGCTTGATCGCCGAGAGCACGAAGCCGCCGAAGAAGCCCAGCGTGTTGATGACCAGCGCGACGAATGCGGCCTCCAGTGGGCTGAAGGGTGTGATCCACCAGATCGATGCGCCCATCGCGGTTGCACTCAGCACGCCCCCGACCAGGCCCTCGACCGTCTTCGAGGGTGATATTTGCTGCGAGAGTGCGTGGCGACCGAGAAGCTTGCCCCAGACATACTGGAACACGTCGCTTGACTGCACGGTGAGCAGAAGGAACACAACCAGCAGCAGGTTGCGCCCCTCGTGGCCGGGGATCTCGAGCGTGAGCAGCGCCGGTACGTGCGACAGGCAATACACGCAGATCATCAGTCCCCACTGGATCTTGGCGCTTCGCTCGAGGAAACGCGTGGTGTCTGCGCCGAGCGAGGCTGAGATCGGCAGCAGCAGGAAGGCGTAGACCGGGATCAGGATCGAGAACAGGCCATACCAGCCCGCCGCGATGAGGTAGTACTGCAGGGGCAGAAAGACGTAGAAGCTCCAGATCAGCGCACGGTGGTCGCCCTTGCGCGTAGGCGCGAGCGAGACATACTCCCGCAGGCACTGGAAGGAAACGAGCGCAAACAGGCCGATCACTGCCCAGGCGCCGATCCAGGTCGTAGCCGCGATCGCGCCGATCATGATCCACCACGCCTTGATGCGGGCGTTGAGGTTGTCGATGGTGGCGTGCGGGCGATCGAAGCCGCTGCGCGACTTGAGAGCGAGGCCGATGATGCTGGCCATGGTGAGCACAAGGAACACGGCGCCGAAGATGCGCATGAGGGTGGCGGAAACGTCCATGGCGATCATGCGGCGGTCGGTGCGAGCGCGATCAGCGCGTCGCGGCTGCGTTTGAGGAAACTGTCCCGCGCCTCGTCGTCGCCCAGGCAGAGCGCGTCGCCGAAGTGCAGTGCGCACAGCAGGGGCACGGGGATGAAGCTGCCTTTGGGCATCACACGGCCCAGGTTCTCCACCCAGACGGGAACGCAGCGTAGCCCCGGGTGCGCTTGGGCAAGCCGGAAGATGCCGCTCTTGAAGGGCAGCAGGTCGTCGCCGACGTTTCGCGTGCCTTCAGGAAAGAGGATCAGCGACTCGCCGGCATCGAGTGCGGCTTGCATCGCAGCGAGTGGGTCGGTGGCGGCCTGTGCCCCGCCGCTGCGCTCGACCAGCACCGCACGGAAGATGCGCAGCGCGACGTAGCGCCGCAGCGGGCTGGTGAGCCAGTAGTCGGCACCGGCTACCGGTCGAGTGCGCCGGCGCACCGAGGGTGGCAGCGCTGCCCACACGAGCAGGAAGTCGATGTGACTGCGGTGGTTAGCGTAGTAGATGGTGGTGCCACCAGTGGTGTCGGGGCCGTTTGCAGCGTGGTGGATGGCGCGTGCGCCGGTGATGATGCGCGCAAGACCGCACAGTGTGGCGCCGAGGAGTCGTTCGATCTTCATGGCTGTGCGGGGCGCTCGAGCACGAAGCGCCGGGCTGCGTCGTGCAGGCCAAGCAGCGTGTTGACCGAGATCGCACGCGTGATCAGCGGGTGGCTGTCGTACGACGCCTGGCGTGCACGATCGTGGGTGAGCGGTTTCGACCTGACGTCGCGCACCGAGGTGCCGACGCGGGCCGATTGTCCGCTTGCCCCGGCGGACATGCCGTGCCCGCGCGCGTCCCACGCGAAGAAATCGAAATCCGGCAGATCAAGCTCGTCGACGATGTGGGCCGCCCGCTCCGAATGCTCGTGCCCGCGGTGCAGCAGCATGACGGCTACGCGCCGCATGCCCGTGGCCGGCCAATGAAGATAGAAGAGCTGCTCGCCATCGCGGGAAACGAAGTGGCGTTCGGTGCAGGTACGCTGGCGGATGATCATGATTGGGCTGCGTCGGAGTGAGTCGGGGTGGAGTGGGGTGCATCCGCGCCGGTCGCGCTGCTGTGTGCTGCGTGCACGCCATTGCGGACCCGGTTGATGATGTTGACGAGGAGTGCGAAGCCGATCAGCGGCATCAGCCAGAAGGCCCAGCCCGGCAGGCCGCCGAGCAGCCCCACGGCGAGCGCGAGCGCCCCGAACACGAAGGCCCGGTCGCTCTTGCCCATGGGGCCGTCGTAGCGCCGTGGCGCACCGACCATGGGCCCGAGGGCGCCCGCCATCTCGGACACCGTTGCGAGAAAGATCACCGTGCCGATGCTGGCCCAGCCAAAAGGTGAGACGAATACGAAGGGCAACATCAGCGCAGCGTCGGAGGCTACGTCGGCCAACTCGTTGAGATAGGCGCCGAGCGCGCTCTGGTGACCGAACTCGCGCGCGAGCATGCCGTCGATGGCGTTGAGGCCCATGCGCACGAACATCCAGACGGGCATGAGCAGGAAGAGGGCGGTGCGTTCGGGAGAGTGGGCGAGCAGGGTGCCGAGCGCGAAGGAGCCGAGCAGTGCCCCGGTGGTGACCACATTCGCGGTGACTCCCCGACGTGCGAGGCGTGTCACCTGTGGGCGCAGTAGGGACTGGAAGGCTGGTTTCAGCTGGTAGAGGGAGAGCAGCATGGCACTGACACTATGAAAATCCATTTGGCATTATATCGGAATATGCCATAGGAATTAATGCATCGAGTTTGTGCTGAATTCCGCTCACCAGATTTCCTGCCACGCCAATGCTGATGAGAGGGCAGCGCGCGCGGTTTCGGGTTGGGCGATCAGCGAGGTGAAGGTCGTTTGATTCATGCTGGCAGCGTGCATGTCCGTCGGCGTGCGATGGGGTTCATCACGAAGCCTTGCAAGAAGACTTGTGAGCGGGCTTGAGAATGCGAGGATCGAGGCGTACGCCTGGGATCAGGCCGAGCAGCAGGGCTTGGCCTGCTGCCAGCTCGAGGGCTTGCGTGGCGCCGGTGCAGGCGGTGGCGCGCCACGGTTTGAGGGCCTCGACGAGCTTGAGGATGCGCCCTTCCCGGTCGAGGAAGACGATGTCGATCGGGTAGCGCATGAATGCGGTGTGTACCGAGGCGCAGGGCGTGAGCAGTAGCCCGTGCCCGGGGGCGGGTGGGGGCTTTCCGAGCAGGCCGCGCAGTCGTTCGGACCATCGCTCGGCGCGGTGGACGGTGAGTGGTGGCTGGGCGCCCGGCGAGTGCGACGCGGTGGTTTCGCGGATGCGCCGGGGAGTGGAGCGGGAGGGACGCTTGGTCAGGCTCACAGACCTGCCCCCATGAACTTCATCGCGATCGGGAACATGAGGATGGCGAACACGCACGGGAAGATGAAGAACAGCAATGGAAACAGCAGCTTGACCGGTGCCTGCATGGCGAGCTTCTCCGCCTGGGCGAAGCGTTCGGTGCGCCGTTGCTCGGCCTGGGCGCGCAGGATGGGGCCCAGGCTCATGCCAGTGGCCTCCGCCTGAATAAGGGTCGTTACGAAGTTGGACACTGCCGGCATGTCGAGCCGGGTGGCCAGTTCGCGCAGGGCTTCGCTGCGTGCGCGGCCGGCGCGCACGTCGCGCATCAGGCGGGCGAATTCGTCGCGAAGCGGGCCGGCGGGGCCTTTGGCGACGGCCTGGGCGATGGCACTGTTGAGGTTGAGCCCGGATTCGACGCACAGGGTGATGAGGTCGAGCATGAAGGGCAGGGCCTTGAAGGTCTGCCGGCGACGTGCCTGGATGCGGTCGCGTAGCCATACGTGCGGGAAGAGGAAGCCCAGTGCGAAGCCTGAGAGCTGCAGCCAGCCGAGGGGGCTTCCGAAGGTGTCGGCCAGCCACCCAGCGATGCCCGCACAGACCAGCGCCCACACCAGACATCCGGCCAGGAACTGGGCGGGGTCGAGAGCAAAATCGAGGCCGGCGAGGCGGAGCCGGCCAAGGATTGCCTGCGTGTGGCGCTCGGGCAGCAGCGCACGCAGGTAGTGTGCGAACCATTGCACTGGCCACCACACGAGGCGGTAGCCGGGAGGTGGGGCGTCGAGCCAGAGGCGGTCCTGGCGTGGGACGGCGGCTGCGGCGCGCGATAACAGCCACACGACCAACGTTACCGAAAGGCCTGCGGTCAGTGCGATGACGCCGATGACCCAGTGCGGCCCCGATGGCGGTACGGGAAAGGTCTCGGGGCTCATATGTCGATGCTCACGATACGGCGGATCAGCAGCACGCCGATGATCTCCATGATCAGCACGACCGCGAGCACGCCCCAGCCCAAGCGGGTGGTCCAGAGCAAGGACATGGCATCGGGCTCCATGCGGGCGAGCACCCACAGCAGGAACACCGGAAGCAGTCCCACGACCCAGGCCTGCAGCTTGCCTTGCGCGGTGAGCGCACGGATCTTGAGCTCCATGGCTTGCTGGCTGCGTAGTGTGGTGGCGGTGCGCTCGAGGGTCTCGGCCAGCCCTCCGCCGGTTTCGGATGCGATGCGCATGGCCGACACCATCAGCTTGACCGGCTGCGCCGGAACACGAAGGGCGAGGTTTTCGAGTGTGTCGTCCAGACTCACGCCCAGCCGCTGCTCATGCAGCAGAAGCATCAGCTCCTGTTGCAGGGGTGGGGCGAGTTCGCTGCTGACCTGGCGGATGGCAGCAGGCAGTGACAGGCCCGCGCGTGCGGTGCCGGCGAGCATCTGCAGTGCGTCGGGCAACTGCTGCTCGATGCGCGCGAGCCGGTGTGCACGCAGCCAGCGGAACACGACGCCAGGCGAAACCGCGAGCAGCAGCGCCACGATGACGGCGAGCGCGAGGCTGCCGCTTCCCACCCAGGTGCCACCGGCAGCCAGAACAGTCAGCGCCAGATTGAGCGCATAGAGCCGCGCCGGGTCGACGAAGAGGAAGAGCTCGCGCAGGTGAAAGCCGGTCTCGCGCGTGAAGCGGGTGCGCCAGGCTTGCAAGAGGCGGCTGCCGATATCGACCAGGGCCCATACCAGCAGCGCCACGGTGAGCGCGACGATGAGGAGGAGGATGGTGAGGTTCACCGGGCCACGCTCCTGTCGCCACGCGAGCGGCGCCCGGACCGAAGGTGGCGCCTGCCGTCGGTGGGGGGTGTGGGCGCGGTCATGCGTCCTGAGGTCCGTCGAAGATCGAGAGGTCGAGCGCCATTCCGGCGCCGCCCAGCGCTTCGTAGAACGCGGGTACGGCGTTGCACGCAGCGAAGCGGCTCAAGCTGCGGCCGTCCGTGTCGCGTCCGAGCTGCTCGTGGCGAAACAGCTCCTGGATCTGGATGCGCCCGGATTCGGTGCCAGCCACCTCGACGACGCCGGTGACCACCCTTCTGCCGTCGGGCATGCGCGCCTGTTGGACGACGATGTCTATGGCCGAGGCGATCTGCTCGCGGACTGCAGTGAGCGGTAGATCCATGCCGGCCATCATTACAAGGGTCTCGAGGCGGGCAAGTGCATCGCGCGGGCTGTTGGCGTGCAGTGTCGTGAGCGATCCGTCGTGGCCGGTATTCATGGCCTGCAGCATGTCGAGCGCCTCGCCGCCGCGGCACTCGCCAACCACAATGCGGTCGGGGCGCATGCGCAGCGCGTTCTTCACCAGATCGCGGATGGCAACCTGGCCGCGACCTTCGGCGTTGGGCGGCCGGGCCTCCAGGCTGATCAGATTCGAGTGCGCCAGACGCAGCTCGGCAGCGTCCTCGATGGTGATGATGCGTTCGCCGTCGGGAATGAAATTCGACAGGACGTTGAGCAGCGTGGTCTTGCCCGAACCGGTGCCGCCCGAGATCAGGATGTTTCTGCGCTGCTGCACGCAGATGCGCAGGAACTCGGCCATCTGCGCACTGAGCGCGCCGAGCGCGACCAGGTCGCCGTGCGAGAACAGTTTGCGGCCGAACTTGCGGATGGTGAGGGCTGGGCCCTTGATTGCGAGTGGCGGAATGATGGCGTTTACGCGCGAGCCGTCCTTGAGGCGGGCGTCGACCATCGGAGACGATTCGTCGATACGTCGTCCGATCGGGGTGACGATGCGTTCAATAACGCCGAGAACCGCTCGGTCGCTGGTGAAACTGCCAGGGTGTCGTTCGAGCCGGCCATTGCGCTCGAGATAGATCTCGTCGTGGCGGTTGACCATGATCTCGCTGATGGCCTCGTCGGCCAGCAACTCGTCCAGCGGACCTAGTCCAACGGCCTCGTTGAGTACGTCGCGACGCAGGCTGTCGCGGTCGAGTCCGTCAGGCAGTGCGGACTCCTTTTCGATGATCTCGACCAGGAGCGTCTCGGTCTCTGCGCGCAACTCGTCGTCGCTCATGCGCACGAGGTCGCGCCTGCGTAGATCGATGGCGTCGAGCAGGGCCTCGTGAATGTGCCTGCGCCAGTATTGGTCGGGGGTGAGGGCCGTGCTGCGCACGTTGTGACTGGCGGATGCCGCGGGCAATGAAGCCGCTTGAGGCGCTTGCGGTGTTGTACCCGACCGTGGGCAAGGCGACGTTGATCCGACCGTGGCCTGTGGCTGCAGGTGATCCTCGATGACGAGAGTGAAGGGGCCGACCGTGATCCGATCGTCGGACGCGATCGGGCCGTGTTGCTGGATGCGGATGCCGTTGACGCTCGTGCCGAAGAACTGACCGAGGTCCTGGATGTAAAGCCCGGATTTGGTGCGGTAGATGCGCGCGTGCTCGCGCCCGACTTTCCAGCCGGGTAGCTGTACGCGGCACTCGCGCCCCTTGCCGATGACGGCCGAGGTTTCGCTGATCGACTCGATGCGAGGGGCCGTCTCGGGGTGGCGGATGGTGACCTGGAACATGCTTCGTGCCTTGGCTCAGTTGCCCGTCCACGGCGCTTTCCCGGGAATGTCCCGGTCTTCCACCGGCACGGCAGGCCAGGGGATGGCAGACAGATCTGGCGCACGTGCACGCGGTGCTGCTTCGAGTCGCTGGCGTGCCAGCAGCATGCGCTCCGCCTGCTCCAGCGTGTGCTTGTCCACCGCGTACGGCGTGACGAAAACGACCAGTTCGGTCTCGTTGTTCTGGAAGCGGCGCGACCGGAACAGCGCGCCCAGCACCGGGATGTCGCCGAGGAAGGGAACCTTGTCGATCGAGGCGTTGACGTCGCGGCTGAGCAGGCCGCTGAGCACGATGGTGCCGCCTTCCATGACGTTGAATTCAGTCTCGGTCTTGCGCGTGCGCAGCGCTGGACCGGCTGCGCCCATCACCGAGAGGTCGAGGTCGCTGACCTCGCTCATGATGCGGGCGCGAATGACACCGTTGTGGTCGACCCTGGGCGAGATCTCGAGGCGTATGCCGTAAGGCTTGAACTGGATTGTGGTGCCGTTGATGTTGCTTACGCTGTAAGGGAACTCGCCACCTGCCAGGAAGCTCGCTTCGGCGCCGCTGCGGGCGGACAGGATGGGCTGGGCAAGGATGCTGGCCGAGCCATTCTGCTCCATGAGGCGGAGCTGAGCGTTAAGCCCGGCGTTGATCGCCGAGAGGAGGTTGAGGCTGGACCCGAGCGGCACGGGGCCACCCGCGCCGTCCGGGTTCATGATCGGAGGGCTGTTCTCCGCGCCCGCGCGGATGTCGATCTGCAGCGGGGCGTTCCCGCGCCGGCCGGGCATCCAGACGCCGCCGATGGCTGCGCCGCCGGTAGCATTCCAGGCGAGCCCGACCTCGCGCAGCATGTTGATCGGGAATTCGGCGATCTGCACTTCCATGACGACCATCTTTTCCCAGCCGACCGGGTTGGCGAAATTGAGGATCTGCGGGTAGTGCTTGGTGAGCGCCTCGATGCGGGCCTGGTCCCGATCGCTCAGGTTGTCGCCTTCGATGACGATCTTGTCGCCGATCACGGTGCTGTGCGCGTTGGGAATGCCGGCGAGAAAGGCCGCGATCTCCCGATTGACGCGTGGGGTCTCGGACGGAACGACGGTGACTTTCAGTCTGCGGTTGCGACCGTCTGCGCTCCATATGTGGAGCGATGAAACGCCAAGTTCGTTGGCGATGAGCAGAATCTCGCGATCGTCGAGCACGGCCGCCGAGAGCACCTTGCCGTTGCCCACCGCCAGGCGTCCGGCGTTGGGTTCGGCAATGACGCGAGTTTCGCCCTGGAACAGGGTGAGCTCGGGCATGCCCTTGGCGAGGGCGGTGGGCACCAGGGCGAGCGCGAGGAGGAGTTGCAGCAGGGTTCGGGTCAGGCGTTGCATCGATTCAGTCGAGATGGAGAGAGGGCTGGGAAAAGAGGGCGTCGCGGGCGGCGTCGCGGGGGGCGTCCCGGCTCAATGGCAGCGGAGAGGTGCCAGGACGTGGTTTATTCGTGGGAACTGGGCTGGGGTCAGTCATGGGGTGTCTGGGCACGTGCGCTCATTTGCAGGCCGTTGGTGATCGGGCCGCCGCCATAAATCACGGGCACGGTGCTCACGGCGTTGCCGTCGCCTGTCGGGAGACCGAGCAGCTTGCGGGCGTCGGTGATCGCGCTGGATACGGCGGCAAGATCGTCCGGCGCGCGCAGCAAGGCGGTGACGCGGCCGATCTCGCGTGCGGCGATCACGCGCTTCGCATCCTCCGGTGATGTGTCGAGGGTGATGGTCGTGTAGCTGTGGCGCTGGGCCTCTCCGCCTGTCACACCAGGGTCGGCAAGGCTGCCCGTGGCGAGCACAAGAACGTTCTGCAGCAAGGTGAAGGTGAAGTTGCGCGTCTCATTGCGCGCCGAGACCACGATGTCGATGCGGTCGCCCGGCTCGACCATGCCCGAAAGTGAGCTGATTTCGTCTACCGGCACCGTTACCGCGCGCTGCCCGGCCTGCAGCCGGGCCGAGAAGCTCGGCGCACGGCGCCCTTCGAGCTGGGCCCACAGGATCGGCTCGCCCGCTGCAGCAGGATGGGCGAGCGCCGCGCCCTCTGCGCGGCTGAACTGGTCGGGTGTGATCGCGCTTGAGTGCGCCCAGGCGCGGGGAACCTCGCGTACGGCCACGGTTTCGGGGGTGATGCGCGCCCCGCCGGGCAGGTTGGACTTTGCAACGATCAGTTGCAGGGTCTCGGCGTCCCGTCCGCGCGCCTCGATCTCTGCCATCCGCTCGGACAGGTAGTTGCTGGCGGCGAAGGCGGCGAGTGCCCCCAATACGAGTGCGAACACCAGCAGGAGCCAGTGCTTGCGGGAGCGAGGCGGGGTGGTGGCTGAAGTCATAGCGGCAGGGAGAGGAAGGTGCTGAGGCGGCTGAAAGCGGTCTGGACGGCGGTGAGCAGGGTGTCGATCACCGCGTCGTCGCCTGCGGCGATGCCGAACAGCATCGTCAGCACAAGTAGCGCGACGAGGTACTCGGCGAGCGCCTGACCCTGTGCCGCGGATGAAGGCTTGCGGCTCATGGGCGTCGTGAGAGCAGGGTGAGGACGGCGTGGGTGGTGGCTTCGCGGCGCACGAGAACGATGCGTGCCTCGCCGGACGCTCCGCGGAAGGCCTGCACAAGCGAAGCCTCTCGGCCGGCAAGCGGAGGGCCGTCCGGGTGCAGTCCGCGCTGTGCGAGGCTGTCCGAGAGATGATCAAGGTTGGTGCGCAGGCCATGCGCATTTGCGATGACCAGCTGCCGCGAGGCCGTTTCGCCATCGATCGACTCCAGGTCCGAGATCAGCGTTGAGTTCGCGGGGAGTGCCAGTCCAATCGGCCGGGCGAGGGCCGGGTGTCCGGCCTGGCTGTCCGCCACCGCCACCAGTGCCTCGCTACCCCCTTCGGGTTGCGGCTGGATCGTAATCGTGATGAAGAAGTCGCCGCGCCCCTGGGCCAGCACCTGGGCGCCCCCGGCCTCGGCATCGGCCAGCGGCTTGCCGAGCACCTTCCGGTAGTGGGTGGTGAGTGCGCTGACGGGGAGCGCTGTCAGCACGCGCGAGATGCGCATCGGCGTCCCGTTCAAGCGCAGCTGATCGCCGATCGGCTCGATACGCGCATCCTGCGGGTGCTCGAGGACGGGCCATGCACCGGCCACGGACGTGGCAGATAGCCCGGAGAGGAGACTGAAAGCCAGTGTGCGCAGCGTGACGTTGAGGCCCGCTGGGCTGGGGAATGCGAACCTCATCGGATGCGGTCCTCGGGAACGACATCTGGGTCGACACGGCCGATTTCGGGTAGCTGGCTACCTTCAAGCACCGCTGCGAACGGTCTGAGTGGCGAGATGACCGCGTCGAGCGGGCCGAACGGAAAGTGGCCGGCAGGATTCCACCGATCCCTGCGCAACACGGCCCGCACGCCTTCCGGTCCGGATGCGGACCAGCTGTCCACCAGGACGGTCGTATGTCGCTGGATCCGCAGCCCAAGCGCATCGAATGGCTCGAGCGCTGCGACATCCGCGACGGCGACCCGTACCGTGCCGGCGTGCAGGTTGTCGGTGTCCAGGCCCATGCCAGAAGCGAACACCGCGCCAACCGGTTGCGTAAGGGCCGCACGCTGGCTGACTGCACCGATGCTGGCCGCGAATGCGGGCAGCAATGGGTCGCCACGGTGGTCGGTCCACAAAGGGTTGCGATGGGCGCTGAAGTCGCCCGCCAGGTCGTCCGTCTTCACTGGCGCATCGCTCGTGCTGAAGAAGCGCCTCCTCACCTCATCTGCCAACTGGGCGTCGGATTTCCACGGCTGCAGGCTGCTGCCATGGCGGACCATGCCTTCGAAAGCGATATAACGACTGGCGCTGGCTGCGGCCTGAGCGATGTCGAGTTGTTTGCCCAGAAGCGGCACGATCAGGAACAGCGGCAGCAGCACCAGTGACAGTACGAGGAGCTCGACGGTGGACTGACCGCGGATGCGACAGGTGGATCGAGGACTCGGGTGTATCCCTTCGGCAAAGCGTTTCATGGGAGCTGGATGCCCCCTTGGCGGAGCTGAGCCTGGGCACGGGCTGCGGCCGATACCGGTGCGAGGCGCGCCTGCCAGTAGGGGTTGAAGAGACTGCCGAGCTCGGTACGCCCGGGATGTCGGGTGTTGCCTGCGTCGGGACGTTCGAAGAAAACCTCGACGCTCGAGATTGCCGCGCTCTCTCCGCCGGACATCGCGCCGTCGAACAACTGCAGCCGGCCCGCAGGCTTGATGCTGCTCGCGCCGCCCGAATAGCGCTGAACCGATGCAGGCTTGGTCACCCGGATGGTCAGGCGAGTGGTGGGCGCTTCCATTGCCAAAGCTCGGGCCGATAACGCACGAAAACTCGGGATGGCGCCGCCACCGAGCGTGCTTGGTGCAAAGCCCCGCGCCCTGCCTTCGGAGGCGTCAGCGCGTTCGCTTGCCCTGGGGTTGGTGCTGCGTGACCCGGCGTAGCTGTAGGCGCCGTCGACGAGGCCGTCGTCGGAAGCGGCGGTGCCGTAACCGATTGGTTGCTCGCTGCGGCGACACCGCCAGCGACGCACGCGGTAGTGGTGGGCCGAGAGTGTATCCATGGACTTCCAGCCGTCGACGAGGTCGATCAGTTCGGTGCTGCCGCGCTTGCGCAACTCGATCCCATGGCACAACACGACAAGTCCGAAGTTCCAGTTCCGGCTCTGGAGAAAGGCCTCGCGGCTGTCATGTACCAGCCTGCCCATGCGTTGGCGATCCTCGCGCGAGTTATAGGTGCGGCTGAAGCCGGCGAGGTCGTCGTCGATCGGGAGCGGGTCGACGGTGGCCTGCAAATCGTTCTCCTGCGCGATGCGTCGCATCAGGGCGAGGCGCCCGGAGACGGCCAGCGCGTCGCCCGGTCCGTGCATGATCTGTTGCGAGAGGGCGAGGGCCTGGATCGCTGCATCGTGACTTGCGACGGTGACCGCCAGGGCTGGCGTCAGGATGTCCATGATCCTTTCCATGTAGTCCATGGCCCGGGCGAGTGCGGTTCCGACGACGGGAATGAGGTACAGGTACGGGCCGATCGTACCGGCTGAGGTGCCCATGTACTTCGCCCAGGACGCCACGCCGACGGCCTGCCCGATAGCGATCTCGTTGGCGATGATGGCGCGGTTGGTGTAAGCGTCGTAGTTGAGCATCCGTGCTTCGAACACGCCGGCGCTATACGCGACTGCGTCGGCGGTGTTGGTGAGTCGTAGCTTTTCTTGCACGAGCTGACCGCTGTTGAACAGGAAGAGCGCGGTTGCGGCGATGGCGAGAAGCAGAACCGCGCCGAGCGGCAGAATTTGCCCCTGCTGGAGGCGCACCGCACGGGCATGCCCGGTGCCATGCCTGCCCATGCCCGCGCGGCTCACGATCCGGTCGACGATGGCGCCGGCTTACTTGCCGACCTGGTTAACGTAGGTGTCGAGCGTGTGTTTCTGGTTACCGACCGTCTTCGCCTGGTCTGCGGAGGTCTGCGCCGCATTCTTGGCCGCCGTGCCGTCCTTTCCGGACAGCTCCTGCGCGATCGCAGCGGTCTGGTTGCGCACTGTCTGCCCGAAGTACTGATACACCGCGATGGCGGCGACGGCGATCATCGCGACGATGATGATGTACTCGGTCATGCCCTGGCCGCGCTCGGCCTGGCGGCGATGGGTGTGCAGGGGGAGCCGAGGTGCGCGTGCTGACATGATCGTGCCGTCCGTGGATGAAAGATGCATGATGATGTCAAATGAAAAATGCATAGTCAATATGCAAATGGCGTTTGTTTGAATGGTTGGTGTGCGATCGCGTTGTTGGTGTTGTGCGCGCTGAAATGGAAAAAGCCCGCTGCAGGTTCACTGCAGCGGGCTTCGGGGGGGAGGGGGCGACGGGCGGGGCGTCAGCGCGCGATCGGCTTGTAGCGGATGCGCTTCGGCTTCGCGCCTTCCTCGCCCAGGCGCTTCTTCTTGTCCTCTTCGTATTCCTGGTAGTTGCCGGCGAAGAAGGTCCATTGCGAATCGCCTTCGGCTGCCAGGATGTGCGTGCAGATGCGGTCGAGGAACCAGCGGTCGTGCGAGATCACCAGCGCGCAGCCGGCGAACTCCAGCAGCGCGTCTTCGAGCGCGCGCAGGGTCTCGACGTCGAGGTCGTTGGACGGTTCGTCCAGCAGCAGCACGTTGCCGCCCTGGATCAGGGTCTTGGCCAGGTGCAGGCGGCCGCGTTCTCCGCCGGAGAGGTTGCCGACGATCTTCTGCTGGTCGCCGCCCTTGAAGTTGAAGCGGCCGATGTAGGCGCGGCTGGGCATCTCGAAGCGGCCCACGGTGAGTACGTCGGCGCCGTCGGCAATCGCGTCGAACACCGTCTTGTCGTTGGCCAGGCCCTCGCGGGTCTGGTCGACCGCGGCGATCTTGACCGTGCTGCCGATCTCGACCGTGCCGGAGTCGGGCGTGTCGCGGCCCTCGATCATCTTGAACAGCGTCGATTTACCCGCGCCGTTGGGGCCGATGATGCCGACGATGGCGCCCGGCGGGATGCTGAAGCTGACGTTGTCCATCAGCAGCTTGTCGCCGAAGGCCTTGCTGACCCCGTGGAACTCGATGACCTTGTCGCCCAGGCGCTCGCCGGGCGGGATGAAGATCTCCTGCGTCTCGTTGCGGCGCTGGTATTCGACGCTCGCCATTTCCTCGTAGCGGGCCAGACGGGCCTTGGACTTGGCCTGGCGCGCCTTGGGGTTGGAGCGCGCCCACTCCAGTTCGGTCTTCATCGCCTTCTGGTGCGCGGCTTCCTGCTTGGCCTCCTGCGCCAGGCGCTCGCCCTTCTGCTCCAGCCAGGACGAGTAGTTGCCCTTCCACGGAATGCCGTGGCCGCGGTCGAGTTCGAGGATCCACTCGGCAGCGTTGTCGAGGAAGTAGCGGTCGTGGGTGACGGCCACAACGGTACCGGGAAAGCGGGTGAGGAACTGCTCCAGCCACTCGACCGATTCGGCGTCGAGGTGGTTGGTCGGCTCGTCGAGCAGCAGCATGTCAGGCTTGGACAGCAGCAGCTTGCACAGCGCGACACGGCGCTTCTCGCCGCCGGACAGGTTGCCGATGACGGCGTCCCACGGCGGCAGGCGCAGCGCGTCGGCGGCGATCTCCATCTGGGTCTCGACGTCGCTGCCGGCCGTCGACAGGATGTTCTCGTACTTCGCCTGTTCCTCGGCGAGCTTGTCGAAGTCCGCGTCGGGCTCGGCGTAGGCGGCGTAGACCTCCTCGAGCCTCTGGCGCGCTTCCATGATCTCGCCGAGCGCCGATTCGACCTCTTCCTTCACCGTCTTGGCGGGGTCGAGCTCGGGCTCCTGCGGCAGGTAGCCGATGCGCTGGCCGGCGAGCCACTGCACTTCGCCGTCGTATTCCTTGTCCACGCCGGCCATGATGCGCAGCACGGTGGACTTGCCCGAGCCGTTGAGGCCGAGCAGGCCGATCTTGGCGCCGGGGAAGAAGGAAAGGGAGATGTCCTTGATGATCTGACGCTTGGGCGGAACGATCTTGCTCACGCGTAGCATCGACATGACGTATTGGGCCATGGGGGAGGTCCTGCCGAGTCGGAAAAGGCAGGAGTCTACAGCATCCCCTCGATGTCCTTCACCAGTTCCTCTGGCGTCGTGGTTGGCGCGTAGCGCTCGATCTGCTGGCCGTCGCGGCTGACGAGGAATTTGGTGAAGTTCCACTTGATCGCCTCGGTGCCGAGGATGCCCTTCGCGTGCTGCTTCAGGTGCTTGTATAGCGGGTGGGCGCCGTCGCCATTGACGTCGATCTTGGCGAACATCGGGAAGCTCACGCCGTAGTTCTTCTCGCAGAAGGCGCCGATCTCCTCGGCGCTGCCCGGCTCCTGCGCGCCGAACTGGTTGCACGGGAAGCCGAGCACCACGAGGCCGCGGTCCTTGTAGGTCTCGTAGAGCTTCTCCAGGCCGGCGTAGTGCGGGGTGAGGCCGCACTGGCTGGCGGTGTTGACGATCAGCAGAACCTTGCCTGCGTATTCACCCAGCTTCGTGGTGCCGCCGGCGAGGCGTTCGACTTCGATTTCGTGGAGGGAAGAAGGCATGTGGGGCTCCATCTGAGGGAGGGGTCAGGATTTGTTCGAGCCCCACATGCGCAAAAAGTTTGCTCGTGGGCGATTCAGGGCGGTGCGATCACTTCTCCACGAAGGCGCGCTCGATCACATAGTCGCCCGCCACGCCGATGCGGGGTGACATGCTGAAACCGCGCGCATCCAGCAGGTCGCAGCAGTCCTTGTTCATGGCCTGGCTGCCGCAGATCATCACCCGGTCCTGCGCGGGGTCGAGCGGCGGCAGGCCGGTGTCGGCAAAGAGCCTGCCCGACTCGATGACGTGGGTGATGCGACCGGTGTTGCGGAAGGGCTCGCGCGTCACGGTCGGGTAGTAGATCAGTTGTTCGCGCACCTGCTCGCCGAAGAATTCGTTCTGCGGCAGCGCGCGGGTGATGAAGTCGGTGTAGGCCAGCTCGGACACGAAGCGCACGCCATGCACCAGCACGACTTTCTCGAAGCGCGCGTAGGTTTCCGGGTCCTGGATCACGCTCAGGAAGGGGGCCAGTCCGGTGCCGGTGGCGAGCAGGTAGAGGTGCTTGCCGGGGTTCAGGTCGTGCAGCACCAAGGTGCCGGTGGGCTTCTTGCTGACGATGATCGGGTCGCCCTCACGCAGATGCTGCAGGCGCGAGGTCAGCGGGCCGTCGGGCACCTTGATGCTGAAGAATTCCAGGTGCTCCTCGTAGTTGGGACTGGCAATGCTGTAAGCACGCGTCAGCGGCTTGCCGTGCACGTCGAGCCCGATCATCACGAACTGGCCGTTCTCGAAGCGCAGGCCAGGATCGCGCGTGGTGCGGAAGCTGAAGAGGGATTCGTTCCAGTGATGGACGCTGAGGACGCGTTCGGTGACGAGGCTGCTCATGGGCGGGTTTCCTGCCGGGATGGGGCGAAGCTGTGGCAAAAAGAGACGGAGCACAGTTTCGGTCCACTGCGGCTTACCGTTCAAGTGGATAATTTATCTATCTCTTGCCTGGAAAATAGATATGCGATTCACGCTTCGCCAGATGCAGGTCTTCGTCGAGGTGGCGCGCAGCGAGAATGTCTCGCGCGCGGCCGAGACGCTTTCCCTGTCGCAGTCGGCCACCAGTGCGGCGCTGGCCGAGCTGGAGCATCAGTTCGATCAGCGGCTGTTCGACCGCCATGGCAAGCGCCTGCGCCTGAACGATCAGGGCGGTCTGCTGCTGCCACATGCGGTGGAACTGCTTGACCGCGCAGCCGAAATCGAAGCCCTGCTGCGCGGCGAGCGAGGGTTGGGCAGTCTGCGTGTTGGCGCGACACTCACCATCGGCAATTACCTGCTGCCGCTGATCGTGTCGAACTTCCTGCAGGCCCATCCCGAGAGCAGGGTGCGCCTGCAGGTGCACAACACGGCGACCATTGCCGGCATGCTGCTTCATCACGAGATTGATCTTGGACTGGTGGAAGGGCAGATCGTCGACGCCGAGCTCGAGGCGCAGGCTTGGGTGGAAGACGAACTGGTGGTGTTCTGCGCGCCAGAACATCCGCTCGCGGGACGTGGCAAGGTGGCCTTCGACGAGATCGCCGCACAGCCGTGGATCCTGCGTGAGCATGGGTCGGGCACGCGCGCCACCTTCGATGCGGCGCTGCGCCACTGGCCGGGCGGCATCGTGCCACGGCTGGAACTCGAGCATACCGAGGCGGTGAAGCGCGCGGTGGAAAGCGGCCTTGGCCTGGGCTGCCTGTCGCGGCTGGCGCTGCGCGACGCCTTCCGCCGCGGCAGCCTGGTGGCGCTCGAGACGCCCGAGCTGGATCTGCACCGGCGCTTCAGCTTCGTGTGGCACCGCGACAAGTATCACAGCGCGGCGATGCGGCGCTTCCTGGAAGACTGCCGCGCCTTCACCGCGGGCGCGCAGCGCAGCGACCAGATCCCGCTGCCGCCGGTCGCTTGAAGGCCGCATTCTTCGCGGGCAAGCCCGCGACGCCGGGCGCTCAGGCCGCGCCGCGGCGGCGGAAGTCACGCAGCCGGAATCCCAGCGCGAACAGGGTCGCGAAATACGCCATGGCGCCCGCGACCACCACGCCCGCCAGCCGGCTTGCGCGTTCCAGCCCGCCGATCTCGGTCCACAACGCCGCCGGCCCGCTCACGAACCACAGCACCCCGCCCATCACGCACAGCGCCACCAGCAGCTTCAGCGTGAAGACGCCCCAGCCCGCCTGCGGCACATAGACCGCCCGCTTGCGCAGCCCGCGGTACAGCAGTGCGGCGTTCAGGCACGACGCAAGCCCGATCGAAAGCGCCAGGCCCGCATGGCGCAACGGAAGGATGAAGGCAAGGTTCATCAACTGGGTGGCAATCAGCGTGATGATCGCGATCTTCACCGGCGTGCGGATGTCCTGGCGCGCGTAGAAACCCGGCGCCAGCACCTTCACCAGGATCAGCCCGGTCAGCCCCACGCTGTAGGCCACCAGCGCGCTGCGCGTGTGCAGTACGTCGGCCGCAGAGAAAGCACCGTAGTTGAACAGCGTTGCGACCAGTGGCACCGCCAGCAGCGCAAGGCCGAGTGCCGCGGGCAAGGTCAGCAGCAGCGTCAGTCGCAAGCCCCAGTCGAGCAGCGACGAGAATTCATCCGCCTTGTCGTCGGCGTGCAGCTTGGCGAGGCTCGGCAGCAGGATCGTCCCCAGCGCCACGCCGAGCAGCCCTGCCGGGAACTCCATCAGGCGGTCGGCGTAATACAGCCACGACACGCTGCCGCTCTCGAGGAAGGAGGCGAAGATGGTGTTGATCAGTAGTGAAATCTGGCTCACCGAAACGCCGAGGATGGCCGGCGCCATGAGCTTCATCACGCGGCGCACGCCGGGGTCGGAGAGGTCCAGGTCAAAGCGCGGGAGCATGCCGATCTTCATCAGCGGGCGGATCTGCAACGCAAGTTGCAGCAGGCCGCCCAGAAACACCGCCCACGCCAGCGCCAGTACCGGCGGATCGAAGTACGGCACCGCGAACAGCGCCATGCCGATGAAGGACAGGTTCAGCAGCACCGGGGTGAAGGCGGGGATTGCGAATCGGCTCCAGGTGTTGAGCACACCGCCCGCCAGCGCCACCAGCGACATGAAGAAGATGTACGGGAAGGTGATGCGGGTGAGCTCGACGGTGAGTTCGAACTTGCCCGGATCGCCCGAGAACCCCGGCGCCGATACGTAAATGATGAGGGGCGCCGCCAGCGCCCCCAGCGCGGCGACCACGGCGACCACCAGCCCGAGCAGCGTCGCCACGCGATTGACCAGCGTGTGCGTGGCGTCCTCACCCAGGCGGTTCTTGTACTCGGCCAGGATGGGCACGAAGGCCTGCGAGAAGGCGCCCTCGGCGAACATGCGCCGCAGCAGGTTGGGCAACCGGAAGGCGACGAAGAAGGCGTCGGTCGCCATGCCGGCACCGAATGCGCGCGCGATGATGAGGTCGCGTGCGAAGCCCAGGATGCGGGACAGCAGGGTCATGCCGCTGACGGTGGCGAGTGCGCGCAGGAGGTTCATGCGGAGGGCGAGGCCGGGCGGAGGGGGGCGTTGGCGGACGCGCATTCATCGGAAAGCGCGCATCATAGCGGCCCGGGGGCGTGACGGTAAGACGCATTCATTGGCTGCCTCGCCCGCGGATGGACGCGTACCCCTTCGCCGGCGAGAAATATTTGCGCTCCAAGTCTTGCATCCATCCTGCGCGGAAAATATAATCGCGGACTTTACAGAACCACCAATACGGAATTCACACTTATGGCCAACTCGGCACAAGCTCGCAAGCGCGCCCGTCAGGCGACCAAGGCCCGCGCCCACAACGCCAGCCTGCGTTCCCGCCTGCGTACCGCGATCAAGGCCGTGCGCAAGGCCATCGTGGGTGGCGACAAGGCGGCGGCTCAGTCGGTCTTTCGCACCTCGATGAGCACCATCGACAGCATCGCCGACAAGAAGATCATCCACAAGAACAAGGCCGCTCGCCACAAGAGCCGCCTGTCGGCCGCCGTCAAGGGCATGGCTGCCTGATCTTGCTGCATGCTCCGGCGCCTCGGCGCCACAATAAAAAAGCGACCTGCGGGTCGCTTTTTTATTGTCTGCACCGCTGGCTGCGTTTCCGCGGGAGCGGGCTCGCCCGAGAAAGTGGCGCTGGATCTCGCGATGTTCACGAGCAAGCCCGCTTCCGCAGTCCGTTGCGCCCATGGGTGAAAACCGCGGGGAACACCTCGGTGGGCGCTCAGAGCGGCGTGTCGCCCTTCCAGTCGATCTCGAGGTTGTTGTCGTTGGCGAAGTTCACCATGAACTTGTACGCCAAGGGTTCGATGTCGTAGAGGCGGGCGTCCACCAGGACGGTGTTGTGTCCCTTGATGGCAACGCCGGGTCGCACGTAGGGGGAGTACTTCATGCGGTGGTCCGCCCCGAAGGCCGACATGACGCCGCACAGGCGGTCGGCCCAATCGCTTGGGCGAAACTTCTTCCCCTCCCTCGTGACCCCGATAATGATGAAGTTCTCGATCTTCTGGCTCATGTTGATGCCTTTTCGACTTCGGGGGGTGTTCTGTTCCGGTTCTTGGATGCCGGACTCAAAACGCCGCGAATTCTAGCAGAAATCCATATGGCGGCGCCTGCCTGCGCAATGTGGAAGCGGTCGCGACCGCCCTCAGGGGGGGCGGTCACCGCGCGGGGGTGGGCAGGGCGCCGGCGCGGGGCGCCCGGGCCGCGCTTATGTACAGCCCTGACATTTTTGGCTTAACATCCTGCCCTTGTCCCAGCACGGCGGCGCCTGCCGCCGTGTGCGTTTTTGGCTTCGTTTCGATCGAGGTTTCCAACATGTCCCACGTCATGAACACCTACGCACGCCTGCCGGTTGCCTTCACGCATGGCGACGGGGTGTGGCTCTACGACGAAACTGGCAAGCGCTATCTCGATGCCCTCTCCGGCATCGCAGTCAGCACCCTCGGGCACAACCACCCGCGCCTGGTCAAGGCCATCGCCGATCAGGCCGCGCGCGTGCTGCACACCTCCAACCTGTACGGCATTCCCCTGCAGGACGCGCTCTCCGACCGCATCGCCGAAGCCTCTGGCATGGACGAGGTCTTCTTCTGCAACTCCGGCTGCGAAGCCAACGAGGCTGCGATCAAGCTCGCGCGCATGTACGGCCACAACAAGGGCGTCGAGGTACCGCACGTCATCGTGATGGAGAGCGCCTTCCACGGTCGTACCCTCGCCACGCTGTCGGCAACCGGCAACCGCAAGGCCCAGGCCGGCTTCGAGCCGCTCGTGCAGGGCTTCATCCGCGTGCCGTACAAGGATATCGAGGCCATCCGCAAGATCGCCGAGCACAACCACGCGGTGGTCGCGGTGATGCTCGAAATGATTCAGGGCGAAGGCGGCGTCAACGTGGCCGACGAAACCT
>NZ_JBQWSN020000030.1:0-29839 GCF_052598215.2 Thauera sp. ZXT1-4
AATTACATCAATGCGTTAGGCTGGATTTCCGGCTAAGCGAACACGGATTCAGGTGTATGCGATGCCGTGTTCGGCAACTGGAAAGGGGGCGAACGTCATGACATGAATTCAGCACCGAAGCGCCTGGCTCGCGCTGACTTCAAGAGCCTGACTTTTTCATTTTTTGGAGAGATTGAAATGAGCGGAAAGAACCAATGGGTCGTACCCATCAACGGCGGCGATCAATGGGGTGTGCGGGGAGAAGGCAACGACCGTCTCACCTCCATCCATAACACGCAGCAACAGGCGATTGACCGTGCGCGGGACATCGCCATCAACCAGCAGAGCGAGATGCTCATCCAAGGGCGGAACGGCCAGATCCGTGAGCGCAACAGCTACGGTGACGATCCGTTCCCGCCCAAGGGGTGACGTGGAGGCTGGCCTCGCGGGTTTGCCGTTCTGCTTTGCTCGTGCAAACCCGCGAGCCAACCATTTCCGTCGGCGCACGCATAAGTGATTGACGAACAACGCCGTCTGCGTGTGCCACGGCGAAGAAGTTAGCGCCGATTTCGAGAGAAGAGAGGGCGGAACGGAGGGCAACCGGGGATGTTCCTGCCAGGCCATAGGACCTCGGTCGCACACGCATAATGTGCGGGAACCCCGCGTGTCATGCGGGAAGCACAAATGAAAACGCCCAACTGAGAACAGTTGGGCGCTGAATTTTGGTGGACCGAAGGAGGATCGAACTCCCGACCTCTGCATTGCGAACGCAGCGCTCTCCCAGCTGAGCTATCGGCCCTGAAAGAGCGCGCATTATAGAGAGCAGACGATCGAAATGGAAGCCCCGTCCCGGCTTCCCGTGGAAGCTCCACGACCTTTCCGCTGCGACCGGCTGAGGGGGCTCGTGCCTAAGTCTCAGCGGCGCCCGAGCCGACCGCCGCGCGGCCCAGGCGATCGGCAACCGCGCGCCAGCCGGGGCCGCCGGGGAGCGCTTCGATCAGGATGAAGTCGGCGCCAAGGGCGTCGAGGGCGCGCAGGCTGGCGTACAGGCCCTGCGCATAGGCGGCGGGATCGGCCGACAGGGTGCGCCAGGTCAGGCGGGCGTCGTGCGGATCGGCGGTCGAATGGGCGAGGACGGTGACGCGACTGCCCTCGCCCGCGAGCGCGACGGCCTCATCGACGAGCAGCGCGGGCTCGACTAGGCACAGCGGCGTGCGCGGGGCGTAGTGGGCGGCCAGCGCGCCGGAGACGCGCGGGGCGGAATCGACTGTGGCAGACGCGACCGCGCCCGTGGCCCCGCCGCCGGCAAGCTCTGCACGCCCCTGCTCCGCCGCTGTCGCATCGATCTCCGGCTGCGCCTCCCCCCGCACGCGCGGCCAACGGCCGATGACGCGGGCGATGTCCTCCGGGCCGATCGCGCCCGGGCGCAGGATCTCCGGCACGTCCCGCGAAAAATCCAGGATGGTGGATTCGATGCCGACCTCACAGGCTCCGCCGTCGAGGATCATGGCCACCCGTTCGCCCAGCTCTTCATGAACATGCGCGGCAGTAGTCGGGCTGATGCGGCCGAAGCGGTTGGCGCTGGGCGCGGCCAGGCCGCCGTCAAAGGCGCGCAGCAGGGCAAGCGCGACCGGATGCGAGGGCACGCGCACGCCGACCGTGTCCTGGCCACCGGTCACCTCGTCGGGCACCTCGGGCGTGCGCTTGAGGATCAGCGTCAGCGGGCCGGGCCAGAAGGCGCGCGCGAGCGCGAGCACATCCTTGGGGATGGCAGCGGCCCACTGCGGCAGGTGTTCGGCCGAGGGCAGATGCACGATCAGTGGGTGGTCGGCGGGGCGGCCCTTGGCGACGAAAATCTTCTTCACCGCCGCTGGGTCGAGCGCGTCGGCGGCCAGCCCATACACCGTCTCGGTGGGCATGCCGACGAGCTCGCCCGCGCGCAGCAGGGCGGCCGCCTCGGCGATCGCGCCCGGCGTGGCGGATTCGATGCGGCCGCGCGGCTTGGCCCCGGTATTGCTCATCGCCGTATGCTCACTCGTCGCGGATGCCGATCGCGGCACGCGCAGCCAGCGCTCGCTCAAACACCGCGACGGCATCATCGCCGGTCACCACGAAGTGGCCCATCTTGCGCCCCGGGCGGGCGTGATGCTTACCGTACAGGTGCAGACGCAGGCCGGGCACGGCGTGCAGCACCGACCAGTCCGGCTCGCGGTAGGCGCCATGGTTCTTTCCAGCCTCGCCCTCGCCGTCCTCGTACCACAGCTCGCCGAGCAGATTGACCATGACCGCCGCCGAGTGCTGGCGCGGCATTGCCAGTGGCAGGCCGCACAGCGCCCTCACCTGCTGCTCGTACTGGCTGACGTCGCAGGCGTCGATGGTGTGGTGGCCGCTGTTGTGCGGGCGCGGCGCCATTTCATTCACGAACAGCTCGCCGCGGCAGACGAAGAACTCCACGCCCAGGGTGCCGACGTAGCCGAGCCGCTCGGCGATGCGCTCGGCGATCTCCTGCGCATTGTCGCGAAGGCAGGCGGAGGCACGCGCCGGCGCGATGGTCACGTCGAGGATGCCGTTGCGGTGACGGTTCTCGCCCGTCGGGAAACTGCGCACGTTGCCCGCCTCGTCGCGCGCCAGCACCACCGACACTTCGTAGTCGAGCGTCAGCATCTTCTCCAGCACGCAGGGCTCGCCCTTGAAGTGCTGGAAGGCGGCCACCGCCTCGTCACGGTCGGCGACGCGGGCCTGGCCCTTGCCGTCGTAGCCGAAGCGCGCGACCTTGAGGATGGCGGGGAACAGGCCGGCGTTGGCGTTGCGTACGTCGTCCTCGCTGCGGATGACCGCGAAGGGGCCGTGCGGCAAATCGTTGTCGGCCAGGAAGGTCTTCTCGGCGATGCGGTTCTGGCACACCGCGACCGCGCTCGCCGCCGGGTGTACCGGGATGAACTTGGTCAGGTAGTCCAGCGTGTCGGCGGGGACGTTCTCGAACTCGGTCGTCACCGCGGCGCATTCGCTGCCCAGCGTGTCGAGCGCGACGTAGTCGTCGTAGGCGGCGACCAGGTGGCGGTCGGCGATGAGACCGGCGGGGCTGTGCGGGTCGGGGTCGAGCACCCAGACCTTGTAGCCCATCTCGTGCGCGGCCGAAACGAAAAAGCGGCCGAGCTGGCCGCCGCCGAGCATGCCAAGGGTGGCAGGCGGGAGGATCATGATGCGGCTCTCAATCCAGGGTCATGTCGAGCACCGCCTGGGTCTGGCGGGCACGGAAGTCGGCGAGTTTCTGCGCCAGCGCGACGTCCTCGACCGCGAGCAGCGCCACCGCGAACAAGCCCGCGTTGGCCGCCCCCGCCTCGCCGATGGCGAAGGTGGCGACCGGGATGCCCTTGGGCATCTGCACGATGGACAGCAGCGAATCCTGCCCCGACAGCGCCTTCGACTGCACCGGCACGCCCAGCACTGGCAGCGTAGTCTTGGCTGCGACCATGCCCGGCAGGTGGGCCGCGCCGCCCGCGCCGGCGATGATCGCCTTGAGCCCGCGACCGCTCGCGGCCTCTGCATACTCGAACATCAGGTCGGGCGTGCGGTGGGCGGAGACGACCTTGGCCTCGAAGGCCACGCCGAAGTCTTCCAGCATCTTCGCGGCCGCCTTCATCGTGGGCCAGTCGGAGTTGGAGCCCATGATGATGCCGACGACGGGTTTGGTTTCGCTCATCTCGCTGTCCTTACTTGCCACAGGCACGCGCGGTGCGCTCGGCGGAAATCACGGTGTTCTCGAGCAGCATGGTGATCGTCATCGGCCCCACGCCGCCTGGCACCGGGGTGATGGCGCTGGCCACGGTCTTGGCCGACTCGAAATCCACGTCGCCGCACAGCTTGCCGGCGTCGGGTCCGTCCTGCAGGCGGTTGATGCCGACGTCGATGACGGTTGCGCCGGGCTTGACCATGTCACCGGTGACGAAGCGCGGCTTGCCGATGGCCGCGACCAGAATGTCGGCGCGCTGTGTGTGGAAGGCCAGGTCCTTCGTCTTCGAATGGCAGACGGTGACGGTGGCACCAGCGTTGGTCAGCAGCATCGCCATCGGCTTGCCGACGATGTTCGAGCGGCCGATCACGACGGCCTCGGCGCCCTGCACCTGCGTGCCGGTGCTCTCGAGCATCTTCATGACGCCATGCGGCGTGCAAGGGATGAAGGCCTCGCGGTTCTGCGACAGGCGGCCGACGTTCTCGGCGTGAAAGCCGTCAACGTCCTTCTTGATGTCGATGGCTTCGAGCACTGCGGTTTCGTCCAGATGCTTCGGCAAGGGCAGCTGTACCAGGATGCCATGCACCGACGGGTCGGCGTTGAGCTCGGCGAGCTTCGCCATCACCTCGTCCTGAGTGGCGTTCTCGGGGTAGTCGAAGCGCAGCGAGCGGATGCCGGCCTTCTCGCAACCGGCGACCTTGTTGCGCACGTAGACCGCCGACGCCGGATCTCCTCCGACCAGGATGACCGCCAGGCAAGGTTGCACACCACGCGCCGTCAATGCTGCGGCACGCTCAGCGATTTCGCCACGGACCTGCGCGGAAAGCGCGTTGCCGTCGATGATGCGAGCGGTCATCGGTAGAGCCCCTGAAAAAGAGCAGGATTTTACAGCATTGGAGCCCCCCGGACGCGCCCCGACCAACCGCTTCAGCGCAGGCTGACGGGCGCGGGGCACTTGAGGCCAACCGAGGTCAGGGCGCCGGCCTCGCTCATCTCGCGCACAGTGAGGGTGAAGGCACCGATCTGCACACGGTCGCCTACGACCACTGCGCGGCCGAGCCGCTGAAGCAGCATCTGCCCCACCGTGAGCGTGCGCTCGCGCGCGTCGATGCCGAGCCCGTAGGCGTCGGCCAGATCGCCGGCAAGGCACTCGGGATCGACGACGAATTCGCCGAAGAAGCTCGCATTCGCGCCGAGGTTGCCCCCCATGCCGCCGAACATGCGCGCGATCCGGTCCGCCACCTCATCCGGTGCGATGAACCACACCGAATCCCCGGGGATCAGCCGCGTCTCCACGGTGAGTCGCTGCAATGCCCCGCCGCGCACGAGCGCGACGCAGCGCACGTCGATCCCCTCGAACTCGGCGCTGATGTCGTCCGGATGCTGCCCTTCGGCACGCGAGCCCGCAACCACGCCGTACTCGAGCAGATCCACCGCAGCTTCGTCACCCACCCACACCTCGCGCTTGTCGCGCGGCTCATCACGCGGCGGCACCTCCACCTTGAGCCAGCGCGCCGCCATCGGCACCGTTGCGCCCTGCACCAGCAGGGACAGCAGCACCACCGCGAAGGCGACGTCGAAGAGCAGGCGGGACTCCGGCACCCCCATGACCACCGGCACGATGGCGAGTACGACCGGCACCGCCCCACGCAGCCCCACCCAGCTCACGTAGGCGAGCTCGTTGCGCTTGTATCGGAAAGGCGCCAGACCGATCACGACCGCCAGCGGGCGCGCGACCAGCATCAGGAACACCGCCATCGCGACGGCCTCCGCCGCATGGTCAAACAGCTGGGACGGCGTCACCAGCAGGCCCAGCACCACGAACATGCCCGCCTGCGCCAGCCAGGCCAGGCCGTCCATGACGCGCAGCACGTGCTCCGTCGCATGCGAGCGCCGGTTGCCGACCACCACCCCGGCCAGATACACCGCCAGAAAGCCGCTGCCGTTGAGCAGATTGGTGGCAGCAAAGACCAGCGTTCCACCGGAAAGGATCAGCAGCGCATACAGGCCTTCGGGCAACTTCAGCCGCGCCATCAGTCGCGATAGCACCCAGCCCCCCGCAAGCCCGAGTAGTGCGCCGAGGCCAAGCTGGCTGACCAGCATCCATACGAAGTCCTTCACGCTCGCCGTCTCGGGCTGCAGCAGCGCACCGACGAGCGCCGTGACGAGCAGGATGGCCATCGGGTCGTTCGCGCCGGACTCGATCTCGAGCGTGGCCTGCACGCGCTGGTTCAGGCGCACGCCGCTGTTGCGCAACAGGGCGAACACCGCCGCCGCGTCGGTCGACCCCACGATGGCCGCCAGCAGCAAACCGAGCCGCCAGTCGACGTCGAGCAGCCAGGTGGCGAAGATGCCCAGCAGCCCGGCCGTGCCCACCACGCCCCAGGTGGCCAGCACTGCTGCAGGCTTGAGGCCGACCCGGAAGCTGCTCACCCGCGTGCGCAGACCGCCATCGAGAAGGATCACCGACAGCGCTGCCTGGCCGATCATGGAGGCGAAGAAGAAGTCCTCGAACACGATGCCGCCCGGCCCGTCGCTGCCGGCCAGCATGCCGACGCCGAGGAACAGCAGCAGCAGCGGCAAGCCGAGCCGCGCCGAGATCGTGCTGGCCAGCACGCTGATGAACAGCAGCAGGCCGGTGAGGAGGAAGAGAGCGTTGATTCCGGTCATTCTGAATCTTGTGTTGTTGGGGCGGTGCACAGGGCACCGCACGGACAGGGCCGGGAACGCGCCCGTGGCAGCGTGCGCGCACGCTGGCGGGCACGCCCGTCAGCGCAGTACCCAGGCGGCCTCTGCGGCAGGTCAGCGCACCACGGCGCCCGGTTCGAGTGAAACGATGTTCTGCACCAGTTCGGCCAGCGAGTGCGCGCCCATCTTCTCCATGACGCGCGCGCGATGTACCTCGACCGTCTTGATGCTGATGCCCAGAACATCGGCGATCTGCTTGTTGAGCTTGCCGACGATGATCAGGTCTAGCACCTCGCGCTCGCGCTGCGTGAGCTGCGCGAGCCGGCGCGCGGTTTCCGCCTCCTGCTGCCGCTTCCCGCGCGTTTCGCTTTCGAGCTTCAGGCAGTGTTCGACCAGGCGCAGCATGTCCTGTTCGCCGAAGGGTTTCTCGATGAAGTCGACCGCGCCCTGCTTGAGCGCCGAAACGGCCATCGGCACATCGCCGTGGCCTGTGATGAAGACCACCGGCAGCCCGCAGCGTCGTCGCTGCAGCTCCTCGAACAGTTCGAGCCCACTCATGCCCGGCATGCGCACGTCGAGCAGCACGCAACCGGTCATGCCGTCCGTCAGCCCGACGAGGAAGGAATCGGCCGACGCATGCGCCGCAACCGTGTAGCCGTTTGCCTCCAGCATCCAGACGAGAGAGTCGCGAAGGGCTTCGTCGTCATCGACGACATGAACGATCTGATCAGGCGCTGCGGGCAATCCGCTCACTGGAAGCCTCCGTCGGCAGGGTAAACGCGAATATGGTACCGCCTTCGGGGTTCGCGTCGACAATCAGTCGCCCATTGTGGAACTCCACGATCGAGCGGCAGATGTTCAGCCCCATGCCCATGCCATCGACCTTGGTGGTGTAGAAGGGGGTGAATAGCTGCCGCCGCCCCTCCTCCCCGATACCGTGCCCGCGATCTACAACGGCCACCTCCAGCGCCGCGGGTCCGAACGCGCGCACGCGGATGACGAGCACCCGCTGCGCCCTGGGGGTATCGAGCATCGCATCGATCCCGTTGCGGATCAGGTTGAGCAGCACCTGCTCGATCATGACGCGATCAGCGAAGGCGGGCGGAAGGCCGGGTTCGATCTCGGTCTGGATGCGCGTACCGGTGCGTCGGGCGTCGATGTCGGCAAAGCCCAGCGCATCCTCGAGCACCTCACCCATGTCCAGCGGTGCACGCCGCGGCTCGCTCTTCTTCACGAACTCGCGCACGCTGCGGATGATCCTGCCCGCGCGCTCGGCCTGGGCTGCGGCCTTCTGCATGGCCGCCAGTACGTCTTCCGGCCGGGCCTTGCCCGACTGCAGGCGCGTTACCGAGCCGGAGCAGTAGTTTGCGATCGCGGACAGCGGCTGATTGAGCTCGTGCGCCAGCGTGGACGCCATCTCGCCCATGGTGATCAGTCGGGCGGTGCGCTGCAGCCGCTCCTGCTGCTGGCGCGCCAGCTCTGCGGTCTGCTTGCGGTCGGTGATGTCAGTGGCGATGCCCATGCGCACCACACGACCGTCCACCCAGCGTGTCGCACGCTCGCGCACGTGGTACCAGCGCCCCGAAAGCGGATGCTGCAGCTCGCCATCGAAAAGCTCGCGCGGCACATCGGCCTGCGCCAGTGCGCGCGGGTCGGCGCGATAGTCGCCCCGCTCGGGCTGGGGCACGCCCACACCGGGAACGGTGCGCCCCACGGCATCAAAGCCGTGGATGCGCTTGAAGGCGAGGTTGGCGAAGAGGATCTCGTCCGTGCGCGCATCGGCCACGAACACGGCTGCATCGAGTCCGTCCAGCACCGCCTCGAAGCGCTCGTGCGCGGCTTCGAGGGCTGCGCGCACGCGCTTGGGTTCGGTAATGTCGGTGATCGAGGCCATCCAGCCGGTCTGGCGCCCGGTCAGGTCGATCAGGGGCGAAAGATAGAAGCGGGCATCGAAGCGCTCCCCGTTCTTGCGCCGGATGCGCATCTCGAAGCCGCTGCGCGGCGCCTGGCCCGACAGCGTCAGCGACAGGTTACGCTCGCACACCTCGCGCTGCTCCTCCGGCCAGTACGGGAACGGGGGCTCGGCCCCGATCAGCTCCGACTCCTCGAAGCCGAGCATGCGGCAGAAGGCCGTGTTGGCATAGATGATGCGCCCACTCAGGTCGATGGCACGCAGGCCAGTGATGACCGAGTCCTCCATCGCCTTACGAAAGGCCGACTCCGCGCGCAGCGCGTCTTCGGTCGCCTTGCGTCCGGTGATGTCGTGCGCGACGGCATACACCAGCCCCTCATCACGCACCGGGTTGATGCTCCACACCAGCCACTTGTAGCTGCCGTCCGCACAGCGGCAGCGGTTCTCGAAGTTGACCGGCTCGCCATCCATCAGTCGCCGCAACATGCCGAGTGTCTGCGCCACGTCTTCCGGGTGAACGTGGTCGATCAAGGCACGTCCGGGCAGCGTCTGCGGGTCGTGGCCGAGCACCCGCTCGAAGGCGGGGTTGCAGCGCCGGAAACGACCTTCCAGATCGACCACGCACAGCATGTCGAGCGAAAGATTGAACAGGCGGTCGCGCTCCTTCTCCACCTGCACGCGGCGCAGGACATGTCTGCGCAGCATCCACAGACTCCACAGCACCAGCATCGACAAGCCGACGATGAGGACCGGCGGCAGCACCCGCGCAGCCATACCGCCGGCGGGAAAGGCCATTGCCTGCAGCGCCATGCCGTTGCCCGGCGGCGCAAGCGGAAGTTCCAGTGCGATGTGGCGGTCTTGCGCCGGAAGCGCCGAACTCAGAGCCAGCACCTCCCCCTCCGCATCGACGACCGCAAGGCGGTATTTCTCCGCGAACCAGTCGGGCACCAGCCGGGTGACCATGCGCTCGACCGAGTAGACCGCGAGGATCACACCCAGCAACTCGCCCTGGCGCTGGACGGGTGCGAACGCCTCGAGCTCCGCGCCCAGCCCTTCGCGCACATGCGGGCGCCCGTACGCCAAACGAAAGGACAGCGCGCTCTGCTGGAAGCCCTGTACATGGGCGTCACCGAGGCGCTCACCGGCCAGCCAGTCCTGGGTATCGAAGGGTGCCGACCAGCGGACGATCTGATCGCGCCCCACCCAGACGATGTTCGTGAGTGCCGCATTCAGCGCAAGGTGCTCGTTGGCGCGCAACTGGAAGGCATCGTGATCGAGCGTACCGGCCGACAGGTCACGCGCGAGCTGGACGAGGAACTCCTCGGTGCCGAGCATGGTCCGGCGCACGGACTGCTCGGTCCATTGCAGGTCGCGCGCGAGGGCCTCGCGTTCGATGCCGGTTTCGCGCGATTGCAGCAGCGCGACCAGCGCAAGCATGGAAACCGCGAACAGGGCGAGGGCAATATGGGGAACGGCCCAGTACCAGCGTGGCGGCGCGGCCGGGGAGGATGCTGGCGATTGCATGGGCGGATTGCAGCGACGGGGCCACCGAAGGTCGGGTGCCGGATTCTGGTCGATCCGGCGCGCCTGCCGTCATCCGGTGTAACCCTAACGCGTCATCCTTTCGTCATGCACGGGAGAGGCCTCCCGGTTCGACCGTCGGGGTTTTCGCCAAGTTGTCGATGTCCGCCCCCCTGCCTACAGTGAGGCCATGAACGCGCACTTTGCGCCGCGTCGGCGCGCCCTCCTCCGCATGCTGCTTCTCGCGCCCTGTGCGGCGGTCCAGGCAGCATCGGCACAGGCGCCCGACATGAGCGGCTGGCAACGCCCGGCGAGCACCACCCAGCGCGCGAGGCTGCGCATCGGCGTATCCGGTCCGTTTTCGGGACCTTCCTCACCCATGGGCCTGTCGATGCGCAACGGCATACGCATTGCGGCGGCGGAGATCAATGCGAACGGCGGCGTGCTCGGTCGCTACGTGGAACTCGTCGAGCGTGACGACGAAGCCAGCAACGAGCTCGGGGCCCTCATCGTGCGCGACTTCGTCAATCGCGAGCGCGTGGTGGCGGGCCTCGGCATCGTCAACACCGGGGTCGCGCTTGCCAGTCAGCGTCACTATCAGACCGCACGCATTCCCGTGATCACCTCGGTCGCCACCGGCTCGCTGATCACTCGCCAATTCCAGCCACCGGCGTTTCCGGAGAACTATGTCTTCCGTGTCTCGGCCAATGACACCCTGCAGGCCGAGGTGATCGTGGAGGAGGCCATGGACCGACGCGGGCTCACTCGTCTGGCGATCCTGCACGACGCCACCAACTATGGCGTGCTGGGCAAGGACGACCTCGAGCAGGCGATCGGGCGTCGCGGGATCGCACCGGTCTCGGTCGAGCGCTTCCAGCTACGCCAGACCGACATGCGGCCACTGCTCGAGCGCGCCCGCACCGCCGGCGCACAGGCCTTGCTCACCTACGGCATCGGCCCAGAGCTGGCGCACATCGCCAATGAGCGTGCGCGCATGGGCTGGGCGGTGCCGATCATCGGCAGCTGGACGCTTGCGATGTCCAACTTCATCGAAAGCGCCGGCCCCAATGCCGAGGGCGCACGCATGCCGCAGACCTTCATCCAGGTCGCGCGCAACCCGCGTCAAGCCGCCTTCCTCGACGCTTGGAAAGGGCTCACAGGCACCTCGCGCATCCCAGTACCCCCGGCGGCAGCGCAGGGTTACGACTCCATGCTCCTGCTCGCCGCTGCCATCCGCCAGGCCGACAGCACCGAGGGCCCGCGCATCCGTGAGGCACTGGAGAGCCTCAAGGCCGCGGTGGAGGGCGTAATCATGACCTACCGCCGCCCCTACTCGCCGGACAACCACGAAACCCTGAACGCCCCGCGCCAGATCCACCTTGGCGAGATCCGCAACGGGCAGGTCGTTTTTGCACGCGAGGCCATCGTGGAGGACAACCCGCCCCCTTGAGCGCATGCGCGGCAGACACGTGCATTTTGCGCTCCACGAAAAATGATTGCACAATGCGAAAACACGTTTTATATTTCGAAAAGTTGGCCGTGCAGCCGTCGGCATGGTCGCGCCTGCAAGCAAGAAAACGTCCGCCCTACCGGGCAGGCATCCTTCACTGAACGTCATGAGGAGACAAACCATGACCGGAATCAGCAACGTTCTCCCGCAAGCCGACACGGATGCGCAGGAAACGCAGGAGTGGCTGGAAGCCCTCGCCGCCGTCGTCGAACACGAAGGCCCCGAGCGTGCTCACTATCTGATCGAGAACCTGATCGCCACCGCACGCCAGGAAGGCGTGAACATCCCCTACTCGGCCAACACCGAATACATCAACACCATTCCCGCCGAGCAGCAGCCGCCCTACCCGGGCGACCCGGACATGGAGATCAAGATCCACTCCTACATCCGCTGGAACGCAATGGCGATGGTGGTGCGGGCGAACAAGAACACCAACGTCGGCGGTCATATCGCCTCCTTCGCTTCGGCAGCTGCGCTCTACGACGTGGGTTTCTCGCACTTCTGGCATGCACCCTCCGAGCAGCACGACGGCGACATGATCTTCTTCCAGGGCCACTCGGTCCCCGGCGTCTATGCGCGCGCCTACATGCTCGGCCGCCTTTCCGAGGAGCAGATGGACAATTTCCGCCAGGAAGTGGGCGGCAAGGGCATCTCGTCCTACCCGCACCCCTGGCTGATGCCAGACTTCTGGCAGTTCCCGACCGTGTCGATGGGTCTCGGCCCGCTGTGCGCGATCTACCAGGCGCGCTTCATGAAGTACATGGCCAGCCGCGGCATGATCGACGCCGCCCGCGCCGAGCAACGCAAGGTGTGGGCCTTCCTCGGTGACGGCGAGACCGACGAGGTCGAGTCGCTCGGCGCCATCGGCATGGCCGCGCGCGAGAAGCTGGACAATCTGGTGTTCGTCATCAACTGCAACCTGCAGCGCCTGGACGGTCCGGTGCGCGGCAACGGCAAGATCATCCAGGAACTCGAATCCGAGTTCCGTGGCGCGGGCTGGAACGTCATTAAGGTCATCTGGGGCACGGCCTGGGATGCGCTGTTCGCCCGCGACAAGAAGGGCATCCTCAAGCAGCGCATGATGAACGCCTGCGACGGCGAGTATCAGACTTTCAAGGCCAAGGACGGCGCCTACGTACGCGAGCACTTCTTCAACACGCCGGAGCTGAAGGCGCTGGTGGCCGACTGGACCGACGACCAGGTGTGGCAGCTCAACCGCGGCGGCCACGACCTGTTCAAGATCTTCGCCGCCTACAAGGCCGCAAGCGAGCACAGGGGCCAGCCCACGCTGATCCTCGCCAAGACCATCAAGGGCTTCGGCATGGGCCAGGCGGGCGAGGCGATGAACATCTCGCACCAGCAGAAGAAGATGGACATCGACGCGATCCGCCGCTTCCGCGATCGCTTTGGCTTGCCGGTGCCCGACGACCAGCTCGAGGAGCTGCCCTACCTGAAGTTCGCCGAGGACTCGGCCGAATACAAGTATCTGCTCAAGCACCGCATGGATCTCGGCGGCTTCCTGCCGCAGCGCCGCACCAAGGCTGCGCCGCTGGCCGTGCCAGGGCTGGACGCCTTCGCCGCACTGCTCAAGGCCTCGGGCGAAGGCCGCGAACTCTCCACCACGATGGCAGTGGTGCGCATCATGAACACGCTGCTCAAGGACAAGCAGATCGGCAAGCACATCGTGCCGATCGTGCCTGACGAGAGCCGCACCTTCGGCATGGAGGGCATGTTCCGCCAGTACGGCATCTGGAACCAGGAAGGCCAGAACTACGTGCCCGAAGACCATGACCAGCTCATGTTCTACAAGGAGAGCAAGACCGGCCAGGTCCTGCAGGAAGGCATCAACGAAGCCGGGGCGATGGCCGACTGGATCGCTGCGGGCACGGCCTACAGCGTGCACAACGTGCAGATGATCCCCTTCTACATCTTCTATTCGATGTTCGGCCTGCAGCGCACGATGGACCTGTGCTGGGCGGCGGCCGACCAGCGTACCCGCGGCTTCATGATCGGCGGCACCGCCGGACGCACCACGCTGAATGGCGAAGGCCTGCAGCACGAGGACGGCCACAGCCTGATCATGGCCAACATGATCCCCAACTGCATCAGCTACGACCCCGCCTTCCAGTACGAAGTCGCGGTGATCGTGCAGGACGGCCTGCGCCGCATGTTCGCCGAACAGGAGGACGTGTACTACTACATCACGGTGATGAACGAGAACTACGAACATCCCGAGATGCCGGCCGGGGCGGAATCGGACATCCTCAAGGGCCTGTACCTGTTCCGCAAGGGCACGGATGCGAAGGCGCCGCGCGTGCAGCTGATGGGCTCGGGCACGATCTTCCGGGAGGTGATCGCTGCTGCCGAATTGCTCAAGACGGACTGGGGCGTGGAGTCCGACATCTGGGGGGCACCCAGCTTCAACGAACTGGCTCGCGACGGCCATGAGATCGAGCGCTGGAACCTGCTGCACCCGATGGAAGAGCCCCGCAAGAGCCACGTTCAGCAGAAGCTCGCCGGCTTCGAGGGCCCGATCGTCGCAGCCACCGACTACATCCGCATGTTCCCCGAGCAGATCCGCTCGCAGCTCGACCGCAGCTACGTAACGCTGGGCACCGACGGTTTCGGCCGCTCCGACACCCGCGAGCAGCTGCGCCACTTCTTCGAGGTGGATCGCCACTGGGTCACACTGGCTGCGCTCAAGGCACTGGCCGACGAGGGCGCGATCGCCCGCGACAAGGTGGCCGCAGCGATGGTCAAGTACAAGCTCGACCCGTCCAAGCCGAACCCGCTGTCGGTCTGAGCAAGGAGTCAAGAACATGAGCCAACTCATTGAAGTGAAGGTTCCGGACATCGGCGACTTCGACGCCGTGCCGGTGATCGAGCTGTTCGTGAAGGTCGGCGACACCATCGCCGTCGATGACGCGATCGCGACGCTGGAATCGGACAAGGCCACGATGGACGTGCCCTCCACGGCCGCCGGCGTGGTCAAGGAGATCCTGGTCGGCATCGGCGACAAGGTTGCCGAAGGCACGGTGCTGATCAAGGTTGAGGCGTCGGGCGCTGCCGCTGCAACTCCGGCACCGGCTGCCGCTGCGGCCGCGGCGCCTGCGGTTGCCGCCGCACCTGTCCCGGCGGCTGCAGCCGGTGGTCTGGTCGAGGTAAAAGTGCCGGACATCGGCGATTTCGACGCGGTGCCCGTCATCGAGCTGTTCGTGAAGGTCGGCGACAGCATCAAGGTCGATGACGCCATCGCCACGCTGGAATCCGACAAGGCAACGATGGACGTGCCCTCGTCCGCCGCCGGCGTGGTCAAGGAAGTGCTGGTGAAGGTCGGTGACAAGGTCGGCGAAGGCAGCGTACTGCTGAAGGTCGAGGCCGCAGGCGCCGCCGTGGCCGCCGTTCCGGTCGCCCCTGCCGCTGCGCCAGCAGCCCCGGTCGCCGCCGCACCCTCGCCCGCCCCGCTGGCCGATGGTGGCCCCGCCGCCAGCGCCCCGGCCTCGATGCCGGCGGCCGCACCCTCCGCCGTCAAGGTAGGCGGCAAGGTGCACGCCAGCCCCTCGGTGCGCGCGTTTGCCCGCGAACTGGGCGTCGATCTGGGTCAGGTCAAGGCCACCGGTCCGAAGGGGCGCATCCTCAAGGAAGACGTCGCCGCCTTCATCAAGGGCGCGATGACGACCGGCGTGGTCCCGGGCAAGACCCCGGCTGCTGCCGCGGGCGCAAGCCTGGCCGGCGGCCTTGATCTGCTGCCGTGGCCGAAGGTCGATTTCGCCAAGTTCGGCGAGATCGAGGTCAAGCCGCTGTCGCGCATCAAGAAGATCTCCGGCCAGAACCTCGCCCGCAACTGGGTGATGATCCCGGCGGTGACCTACCACGAGGATGCCGACATCACCGACCTGGAAGCCTTCCGGGTGCAGATGAACAAGGAGTACGAGAAGTCGGGCAAGAAGCTCACCATGCTCGCCTTCATCATCAAGGCCTCGGTGCGCGCGCTGCAGGAATTCCCCGAGTTCAACACCAGCCTCGATGGCGACAACCTGGTCTACAAGAAGTACTTCAACATCGCCTTCGCGGCCGACACCCCCAACGGCCTGGTCGTGCCGGTGGTGAAGGACGCCGACAAGAAGAGCGTGTTCGAGATCGCTTCTGAGACCGGCGCGCTGGCCAAGAAAGCGCGCGACGGCAAGCTCGGCCCGGCCGACATGTCCGGCGCCTGCTTCACGATCAGCTCGCTGGGCGGCATCGGTGGCACTTACTTCGCCCCCATCGTCAATGCGCCCGAAGTCGCCATCCTCGGCGTCAACAAGTCCGTGATGAAGCCGGTGTGGGACGGCAAGCAGTTCGTGCCGCGCCTGACGCTGCCGATGTCGCTGACCGCGGACCACCGCGTCATCGACGGTGCGCTGGCCACCCGCTTCAACGTGTACCTCGCGCAACTGCTGGCGGATTTCCGCCGCGTGATGCTGTAAGGAGATCGCCATGAGCCTAGTGGAAGTGAAGGTTCCGGACATCGGCGATTTCGACTCCGTACCGGTCATCGAGCTGTTCGTGAAGGTCGGCGACAGCATCAAGGTCGACGACGCGATCTGCACGCTCGAATCCGACAAGGCGACCATGGACGTACCGTCCTCGGCCGCCGGCGTGGTCAGGGAAGTGCTGGTCGCGGTCGGCGACAGGGTCGGCGAAGGCGCGGTGCTGCTGAAGGTCGAGTCAACGACTGCCTCGGCAGCGACCTCGGCAGAGGCGTCCGCCCCGACCACCGCGCCCGCGACGGCACCCTCCGCGGCTCCGGTCGCTGCGCCTGCCGCCGCCGCGCACAGCGGCGGCGCCGATGTCGAGTACGACATGGTCGTGCTCGGTGCCGGCCCCGGCGGTTACTCGGCGGCCTTCCGCGCCGCCGACCTCGGCCTCAAGACCGCGATCATCGAGCGATACGCAACGCTGGGTGGCGTGTGCCTGAACGTCGGCTGCATCCCGTCCAAGGCGCTGCTGCACGTCGCCGCGGTCATTGAGGAAGCCGAACACGTCGACACGGCCGGCATCAAGTTCGCCAAGCCCACGGTGGACGTCGACGCGCTGCGCAAGCACAAGGACGGCGTCATCGGCAAGCTCACCGGCGGCCTGGCCGGCATGGCCAAGGCACGCAAGGTCGATGTGATCCGCGGCTACGGCCACTTCCTCGACCCGCATCACCTCGAAGTCGAGGAAACCACCGGCACCAGCCAGGACAAGACCGGCGCCAAGAAGGTCGTGAAGTTCAAGCAGTGCATCATCGCCGCGGGCTCGGCCGCCGTGCATCTGCCCTTCATCCCGAAGGACCCGCGCATTGTCGACTCCACCGGCGCGCTGGAACTGCGCCAGGTGCCGGGCAAGATGCTGGTCATCGGCGGCGGCATCATCGGCCTGGAAATGGCCACGGTGTATTCCACGCTGGGCGCGCGCATCGACGTGGTCGAGATGATGGACGGCCTGATGCAGGGGCCGGACCGCGATGCGGTCAAGGTGTGGGAGAAGCAGAACGCCCACCGCTTCGACAAGATCATGCTCAAGACCAAGACCGTCGCCGTCGAGGCGAAGGACGATGGCCTGTGGGTCAAGTTCGAAGGCGAAGGCGCCCCTGCGGAGCCGGTGCGCTACGACATGATCCTGCAGTCGGCGGGCCGTGCGCCCAACGGCAAGAAGATCGGCGCCGACAAGGCGGGCGTCATCGTCGGCGAGCGTGGCTTTATCCCGGTCGATGCGCAGATGCGCACCAACGTGCCGCACATCTTCGCCATCGGCGACATCATCGGCCAGCCCATGCTCGCCCACAAGGCGGTGCATGAGGCGCACGTCGCGGCCGAAGTGGCCGCTGGCCACAAGGCGGCGTTCGACGCCACCGTGATTCCGGGCGTGGCCTACACCCATCCGGAAGTGGCCTGGGTCGGCTACACCGAGGCGCAGGCCAAGGCCGAAGGCAAGAAGGTCGAGACCGCCAAGTTCCCGTGGGCGGCATCCGGCCGCGCCATCGCCAACGGCGCCGACTACGGCTTCACCAAGCTGATCTTCGATGCCGAGACCCACCGCGTCATCGGCGGCACCATCGTCGGCCCGTCGGCTGGCGACATGATCGGCGAGGTCTGCCTGGCGATCGAGATGGGCGCCGACGCGGTCGACATCGGCAAGACCATCCACCCCCACCCGACCCTGGGCGAGACGGTGGGCATGGCGGCCGAAGTGGCTCACGGAAGCTGCACCGACCTGCCGCCGATGCGCAAGAAGTAATCCCGCGCGACAGGCCACGCCGCAAAGCAGGGGCGCCCCGCCACACGGCCTGGGCGCCCTCGTGCTTTCAGACGCTTGCGGACACGAGGCCCGCACTTCCAACGCACCACCGCAAGCCTCCACCGCAGGGCAACCCGGTTCGCGGGTTGCCCTGCAATAACCGCGTCGCACTTCAGCCCGCGATCAACTCCATGCCTCTGCCGGCACATCACTTGCGGCCACCGCCTGCGCCATGCAGTTCACTGTCGGTTGGCGGTCGCATGTAGCGCACTTCGGACAGCGCTTGCCACCCTTGGCACAGGGCGGCTTGACCGGTTCGACCCGCGCCACCTCAGGCGCGCCATCTCGCGCGATCAAATGAAGTGCCTCGATATCGGCCAGATAGAAGCGCTGGCCGATGCCCCCCCCTTGCGGCACCAGCACCTTGTCGCGGGTGAAGGTCTTCAGCGCCCTGCATACGGTTTCGGGCGTCTGCCCCAGAATGGCCCCCACATCGCTCAGGTTCAGCCGCCGCACCCGATTCTCACCGCCTAGACGCAGGCGCAACAGCAGCCGCGCCAGACGCACGCGCGCCGGCACCGTGCCACTGGCCAGATCCGAAATCCAGGACTCCGCCTCGTGCAGGGCCGCCTGCATCTGGCGTAGCAGCGTCAGTTGGAGTTCCGGCACGCGCTGCAGGCTATCCCGGAGCCTGACCGCGTCGATCCAGCAGGTGCGGACCTCGTCCAGCGCAAGCGCAACGTGCCGCGTCCGGCTCTCCGTGAGGGCCTCCAGGCCGATGATTCCGCCGTCCTGGACAATGCGCACGATGCGCTCCTTGCCAACGAAGTCCTCGCACACAAGCTTCACGGCACCCGAAACCACGAAGTGAACGCCGAGCGCAGGCGCCCCGCGCTGCATCAGCGCAGCCCCTGGCTCGAAGACATATGATTTGAATGACAGCATTCCGGCTGCCGAAATCAGTGCGGCGAGCGCGCCGCACGATGATGCCCCGCTGGCCGTGCACGACCCGCAGTCGAACTGGCCCAGCTCGTAAGAGCGTTTCAATCCAGTATTCATCCCGTTCCCCTCCGGGACGATGCGCCTTGTCAGGCGGGTATGTGCGTCACGGCAGAGCCGTCCCCCCGCACACGCCCGCCCTGCGGCCTCAGCCGCGACGCACGTCAGTCAAGTGCAACCTGAGCCTTCAGCCAGAACGTCCGGCCAGGCTCGTTGATGATCTCGTTAACCGCGACTTCGTATCCCGAAATCGCGGCACTGCCCTGCGACAAGTGCTCGCTATAGGTGCGATCGAAGACGTTATCCACCCCCACGGTGAGCAAGGTCGCCTTGTTCGGCCGCCATCCGGCATTCAGCGCCAAGGTGGCGAAGCCAGAGGTCGGACCGAGGTCCTTACCACCTGCAACGATGCTGCCGGAGCCGACATCGACACGATCCTGCTTGGCAACCAGACGAAGCAGACCACCGTACGAGAAGGTGCCATCGTTGTATTCGACTGCCAGGCGACCTTCGAGCGGCGGCTGTTGTGCGAGCGCTTTGCCATCCGTGTCGTTCTTGCCGTGCACCCATGCCAAGGTGCCGGTCGCACTCCAATTCGCCGCAAAACGCCAGGTGACATCCGCTTCTGCGCCGTAGAGCGTCGCATCGACATTGCGTACGTCCGCGACTGCAGTCGAGCCCACCTGCCACCAGCGCAGCAGCATGTAGTCATCGACCTTGCTGTAGAAGCCGGCAACGGAAGCACTCACATCCCCGAGGGCCCAGTTCGCGCCGATGTCCAGTTGCGTCGTCTTCTCGTAGTCGAGATTGCCGAAGTCGCGAGCATCGGCCACGCTGTTCGAGGTGCCCGAGATCGGCGTAGCGCGCATCATCTCCCAGAAATCGGGGAAGCGCTCGACATAGCCCAGTCCGGCATACCACGTCCCTGCTCCGCCCGCGTAGTCGTTCTCATAGCGAAGGAAGCCGCTCTTCAGGTTTTCCTCGCGGCTCTGATTGGCAAAACCATTCGGCGAGGTGGCGAGCATATTTCCTGCCGCAACATCCTTGATCGCGCGCCGATAGTCCGTACCCTCATGCTGGTCGAACCGGAGGCCTGCGACGACACGGCGCATGTCATCGAGGGAATACGTTCCCTCACCGAACAGACCATAGCGCTCGAAACCGAGATCCTTGTTGCGGGCGGCACTGGCGTATGCGGGCGGCGTGGCGCCCTGCATCGCGCGCAGCGTATGCATGTCGTCCTTGTAGTCCGCCCCGAGCTTCAACATCCACTGATCGGCCGGGGTAAGCGTAGCAACAAAGCGGGCGCCCTTCGTTTCGCGGTCAGGATTGTTAACCGAGAACGGCGCCGCCGGCGGCTTCCGTCGCAGGCTGAAGTTGTCCATCACATGGTCAATGTAGCTGTAATAGACATTGGCCTCGATGCGCTGTACCAGCGGCGAGAGGTTGCGCTTGTCGAACTTCACACCGACATGCTCGCGCTCGAACTTGGTGCCGTCCATACCGCGGTCGGCGTACGCGGCTTCGCCATCGCTGCGCCCGAAGTTGAGCTCGAGCTGGGTGTTGTCGTCCGGGGTCCAGCCGATTGCGCCGGTCGTGCTCCAGCGGGTGTAGAAGGAATGCACCTCCTTGCCGTCACCGTCCTCGTAGTTGTCGCTGTCGGAACGGGTGGCGCCGATGCGCGCGTAGAAGTCAGGGTTGCCCGCCTTCGCATCGAAGACCTGGTCGTTGCGGCCCCAGCTGCCGAAGGTGAGGCTGCCGTTCATGCTCCAGCCGGGCTGCATCATGCGCTCGATGTCGCGCTCGAAGAGCACGACCGCGGCCGAGCTGCCGGCGCTATAGAGAACCGTCTGCGGCCCCTTGAGCACCGTTACGCGATCATAGGACTCAGGGTAGACATAGGCGGTGGGCGGGTCCATGCGCCCGCCACAGCCGCCATGAACCTCCTGGCCGTCCTGCAGGATGCTCAGGCGCGAGCCCGACATGCCCCGGAACACAGGATCACCATCCGCGCCCCCCTTGCGAATCACCGAAAAGCCAGGAACGCTCTTGAGCAGATCCGCCCCGTCGTGCGCCGGTAGCGGCTGGCGAGGCGCCTTGGGGTCGGTGGTGACGGTCAGCGGCATGTCCATGGTCGGCGCCGTGACGACCACGCTGTCCAGGCGCGCTTCCTGGGCGAGCGCGAGCGCCGGAATCGCCATCGACACCGCAATTGCGAGCGGCAGGCGTTTGAAGGTCTTCTTCATGTCGTTTTCCTAGTGATGACTAAAACTGCGTGAAAATGCCAAGTGGTGCCGCGTGCCATCGGCACACAGCGGAAAAAGGTCGATGCACGCGATGCACCGGCGTCTACTCGCCAAGCGGGCGACGCGCCGGGCGAAGCATCAGTGCTTCATCTGCATGCGGGCATTGAGCGGGCGGGCCGGGGCCACGACGTCCACGGATTCGCGGCTGCCGTCGCGGCGTTCGATGACCAGGCGTAGCGGTACCTCATCGCCCACCTTCACCTGCTGCCGGAGGTCCATCAGCATGACGTGGTAGCCCCCGGGCTTGAGTTCGACGTCCTGTCCGGCGGGCAGATCAAGACCGGAGATGGGGCTCATCTTCATGACATCGTTCTGCATGGACATCTCGTGGATCTCGACCACGCCGGCAACGGGCGATTCCGCGGCCACAAGGCGGACATCGGCATCGGATCTGAGGTGCATGAAGGCGCCGGTGGCCTTCTGCTGGGGCACCGTGGCACGGACCCAGGGTTCGGTCACGGTCAGTTGCTGCGCGCTGACCGAAAGGCTGGCCGCCAGCAGCAGCGCAGCCGTCAGGGGCTTTCTCATCATTGCTCTCCGGGCGCAAAAAACTCGTCAGGCAGGACGCGTCACGGCGTACCGTCCGCAACTGCGGACGTGGCGCGACTGAGCTCGGACCAAAGTGCGCCCAAAACGGGCGACGTGCCGTGCCTGACGTCGAAGGGGTGATGCTTCCAGGGGTAAAACGTGGGGGCTGCCCGGGCGCGATGCGCTCAGGCCGCCGCTCGATCACGCATGCGCAGGCGGCGCGCGCGGATGAGAAGACGCCCACACGAAGAGGGGGCGCGGAGAGACGAGGAAAAGCGTGGGAAGAACTTCGCCGCCACGGACGGAGAAGACCTCGGGAGAAGCCAGGGTCGGCAGCAGCGTCGTGGTGTAGGCGGCGGAGCAATAGGGGCATTGATCGAGCGACAGGGCGCCGCCTTTTCCGGACGTTCCATCGTCGCGCGTTTCCACGTCGGCGTAGAATTCGGCCTCTGCCGCGCTCACGGCGACCCACTCGATGCCCGCCGCCGAGCAGACCTGAACGAAATACCGGCCATTCTCGTCCGGCCCCATGGCACGACTGATCGCCGGCGCCAGCGCGCTGAGCAGCATCGCGAAGATCGCGACCCAGGCGAAGAGGCGTTGGCGGGAGCGTTGCATGAGGGCTGTCGTGCGGAGATCGTGGCGGATATGTGGCCGTATTCTAATGCACAACACCCCGCTGGACTTGATCTCGATCAGTCCTTCGGCAATTTCGCGATCATCGGCGCGGCGCCGACACGATCCTGCAGCCAGCGCACGAACTCGGGCAGGGGGATCGCGCGCGAGAAGTGGAAACCCTGAAGATGGTCGCAGCCGAGTTCCGCCAGCAGGGCTGCCGTCTGCGCGTTCTCGACACCTTCGGCAGTGACGACGATTCCCAGGCGGTGCGAGAGATCGACGATGGAGGAGGCAATCTCGCGATCGCGCGGCGAGGTCGCGAGATCGGTGACGAAGCTGCGGTCGATCTTCACCTCCTGCACCGCGAAGTACCTGAGGCGGCTCATACCGGAGAAACCGGTACCGAAGTCGTCGATGGAAAAATTCACCCCCAGTTCGCGCAGGCGTTGGAACACGCGGGTCACGTTGGCCCCGGCGCTCTCGTCGACCATGCTCGTCTCGGTAATCTCCAGAACCAGCCCCTCGGCAGGAACCCGCCAGGTTTCCAGTGCCTGCCGGATGAGGTCCGGAACTTCGGCATCGTAAAGATCTGTCGCCGAGAGGTTGATCGACAGGTCCAGCGCAAACCCCTCCGCACGCAACTCGCTCATGATCTGGGCCGCGCGGTGAAACAGCCAGCGATTGAAGCGATGACGCATGCCGAAACGGTCGATCAGACCGATGACCACCGGCGGCGGTACCCACACGCCATCGCTGCCCTTCCAGCGCAGCAGGCCTTCCGCTCCACGGCACTGACCGCTCGCGACATGGAGCTTGGGCTGAAGGTGCAGCTCAGGTTCATGTCCGCCGGCGAAGGCTTCACGCAGCTCGCGCTCGAGTGTCGCACAGGTGGGCGTACTGCGCTCCATCGAGGCCTCGTAGACCAGGCTCGTCCGATCCGATCGACCGGCGACGAGCCCCGCGATCCGGGCGGACTGAACGAGATGGAAAGCGTCGCGCCCATGGTCGGGGGAGAGTGCAGCCCCGCACACCACGCGCAGGGGCAAGGCCACGCCATCGAGCCGCACCGGGTGCTCGGAGAAGGCGCGCTCGAGCTTGAGCATGGCGAGCGTCAACACCCCAGCGCTCGCCACGCCGGGCAGAGAGATGAGCCACTCCTTGCCATCCACCTGGAACACCGTGTCGCGCGGACGCAGGCAGGCGCTGATCCGGCCGCCGATCTCGCGCCCCAGATCGCGCAGATGTTCGAGCGGCAGGCGGTAGAAGGTGGTGTCGGGCTGGGCATAGAGCGCGACCACCCCCACACTGGCACGCTCTTCGTCCCGCTCGGTGATTCGGGCCGAAACCTCGGACAGCGCGGCAAGAAAACCGGTCGGAGTAAGGGTGTCCATGGTCAGGCCAGGTAGAAATCTGCAGGGTCGATGCCGTACGAATCGGGCGGCAGCGCCTGGGTGATGCGATACGGCAGCCCTTCTGGCGTGGCGGGCTGCATGAGCAGGTTGAGCGTGCGCGGGAAGCGCTCGACCGTCTTGTCGGGCCCGAGCAGCACCAGCACCGTCGGCCTGAGGCGGCGTACCTGGTTCTGCTGGATGACGACGGCGACCTCCCCGGTGTTGAGCTCGACGAGCGTGCCGATCGGGTACAGTCCGATGCACTGGATGAACTGGTCCACGAGCACATCTCGAAACTGCTTGCCGCGCAGGCGGTTGAGCGTCTCCATGGCATGCTGGCTGGACACCGCATCGGAATACACCCGTTGCTGCGTCATGGCGCAATAGGTATCGACGATTCCGGACATTTCTCCGGGAAGCGGGATGTTCATGCCCCAAAGGCCGCGCGGGTAACCTGAGCCGTCATAGCGCTCATGGTGGACGCCCACGATGGCCAGCACCTCACGGTCAACCTCGGCACTTTCACGCAGGATCTTCAGCGTGTTTGTGACATGCGCCTTGACGTGCTCGAACTCCTTGGTCGTGAGCGGTCCGGCCTTGCGCAGCAATGCGTAGTCGATCTGGATTTTGCCCAGATCCTGCAGCAACCCCGCAAATCCGAGACGGCGAACCTCCTTGCTGTCGAACCCGACGAAGCGGCCAAAAATCATCAGATACACCGAGACATTGACCGCGTGGTCGTAGCTGTACTGGTCGGTGCGCTTCAGCCGCGTCAGCCAGAGCAGCGCATCCGGATTGCGCTCCAGCCCCCCCGCCATCTCGTTGACGAGGCTCTGGACAACTTCGGCATCGAATCGCCCGCCGCCGTCGATGGCCAGTCTGACTTCGCGCAGCACGCGGAACACGTCATCCACAATCGGCGCCATGTAGCGCAATTCTGCCTCGAGTTCGCTACGTCTGGTTCCGCTATCGATCGGTGGCAGTTCGGGGAGCCGCTGGGAGTGGATCTTGCCCTTGAAGTCGCGCAACAGGCACAGAAAGCGGCGCGCCTCCTGGCGCGAAGCCAGAAGATCCTCCGGGATGCCACCCTCGCGCCCGAGCAGCAGGTCATCTTCTTCGCCGATCGCCTTGTCGCTGAACTGGTCTCCCGTCGAGCGCAGGCGGTCGATCACCACCGTGCGGCAGTAGTTCTGCAGCGCCCTGAGCTGGTCCGTATTCCTGAGCAGAAAGCCCTGCATCAGAAAAGGCGTCTCCTCCCACGGTCGGTCGATGTCCGCGATGAACATTCCGATCCTGAGGTCGCGCGTTGCTATCGTCTGCCGCAATGATTACTCCGGTTGATGACCAGACACACTCCTCCCTGTCCATCGATAACGGCATCCGAAGCCCGCACTTGAGCGCCTCCCAGCTGCGGTACGCCCCAAAGCAGGCATCACGGCCGCATCACCCCAGCCACAGCCGCGCGTTACGGAACATGCGCAGCCAGGGAGAGGCGTCCGGGCTTTCGTTCACCAGCCACTGCGGCGCCCACGACATCTGCAGCGTACGAGCCGTGCGCTCCGGGTGCGGCATCATGATCGTGAATCGACCGTCCGCGGTGGTGAAGCCAGTGACACCTTCGGGCGACCCATTGGGGTTCGCCGGATAAGCTTGTGCGGGATTTCCATGGTTGTCGACATAGCGCAACGCTACAAGCGCGCGCGCCCGGTCGCCCTCGTTGCGGAACACCGCCCTGCCCTCGCCGTGGCTGACCACGATCGGCATCCTGCTGCCCGCCATGCCCTGCAGCAGGATGGACGGACTCTCTGGCACCTCAACCATCACGAAGCGCGCCTCGAACTGCTCGCTGCGGTTGCGATGGAAGGTCGGCCAAGCCTCGGCGCCTGGAATGATCGGCGCAAGGTGGGCCATCATTTGACAACCGTTGCAGACGCCGAGCGCGAAAGTGTCGCTGCGACGGAAGAAGGCTTCGAGCGCATCGCGCAGACGTTGGTTGAACAGGATGGACTTGGCCCACCCCTGGCCCGCACCGAGCACATCGCCGTAGGAGAAGCCACCGCAAGCCGCCAGCCCATGGAAGTCGGCGAGATCGATGCGATCCGCCTGCAGGTCGGACATGTGCACATCGACCGGCGTGAAACCGGCGCGCTCGAAGGCGGCCGCCATTTCGAACTGGGAGTTCACACCCTGCTCGCGCAGCACGACGACCTTGGGCCGCGCGCCACCGGCGACGAAAGGCGCCGCTACATCCTCGCGGACGTCGAAGGTCAGCGCGACCGACAGGCCGGGATCGCTGGCATCGGCGAGCGCCTCGAACTCCTGCTGTGCGGATTCGGGATCGTCGCGCAGCTTCGCGATGCGATGGCTCGTTTCGGACCAGGCCTGCAGCAGTTCCACCCGGCTGGCGGCGAAAACCAGCTTTGCGTTGCGGCGGAAGCGGATCTCGTCCTTGTCGTTCGGCTCGCCGATGAAGTGGTAGGCAAGCTTCGCGGTGCGCAAGACCCCGGTGATGCGGGCGCGGTCGTCGCGGCGGATCTGTATGACCGCGCCGAGCTCCTCGGCAAAGAGGCCAGCGAACAGGCGATCGTCGAAGCGACCCTTGAGGGAGTCCGGTTTCTTCTCCAGGCCGTCCACGTCCATCATGTAGGGGTCGTAGCAAACAGTGTCGAGAATCAGCGACAGGCCGCACTTCGCGGCAAAGGCCATCTCGCACACGGTTGCGAAGAGACCACCGTCAGAGCGGTCATGATAGGCGAGCAGCAGGCCATCACGACGCAACTGCTGGACCGCATCGAAGAACGCCTTGAGCTGGTGCGGATCTACGTCGGGCGCGTGCTCACCGACCGCGTCATAAGCCTGGGCCAGTACCGAGCCGCCAAGGCGGTTCCTGCCGTTACCGAGGTCGATCAACAGCAGCTCGGTTTCCACACCTTCAGGCAGATGCAGCTGCGGGGTAAGCGTGTTGCGGATGTCCTGCACCGGAGCGAAGGCGGTCGCGATCAGTGACAGCGGGGAGACGACCTGCTTGTCCTCCTCACCGTCACGCCAGGCGGTGCGCATCGACAGCGAGTCCTTTCCCACCGGGATCGAAACCCCGGCGCTGATGCAGAACTCGGAGACTGCCTGCACGGTGTCGAAGAGCTTCGCGTCCTCGCCACGGTGCCCAGCGGCCGCCATCCAGTTGGCGGACAACTTCACGTCCCCCAGCTTCTCGATATCGGCCGCGGCGATGTTGGTGATCGCCTCACCAATCGCCATGCGACCCGAAGCCGGCGCGTCCACGCAGGCCAGCGGCGTGCGCTCTCCCATGGCGAAGGCTTCGCCGCGGTAGCCCTGGAAGCTCATCGCGGTGACCGCGACGTCGGCCACCGGCACCTGCCAGGGACCGACGAACTGGTCGCGCGCAGTCAGGCCACCGACCGAGCGGTCGCCGATGGTGATCAGGAAGCTCTTGCTCGCCACCGCGGGCATGCGCAGCACGCGCATACCGGCTTCCTGCAGGTCGAAATCGGTCGTATCGAAGGGCGGCAGGTGCACCGCGCGGCGCGACACGTTGCGCGTCATCTTCGGCGGCTTGCCGAGCAGCACCTTCATGTCCATGTCCACCGGCTTGTTGCCGAAGTGGCGGTCGGACACCGTCAGACGGCCGTCCGCGGTAGCGGTACCGAGCACCGCGAACGGGCAGCGCTCGCGCTCGCAGAAGGCCTGGAACATCGGCAGGCTCTCGGGCGCGATCGCGAGCACGTAGCGCTCCTGCGATTCGTTCGACCAGATCTCGCGCGGGCTCATGCCCGGCTCCTCGATGTGCACCTCGCGCAGTTCGAAGTGCGCACCCAGGCCGGCGTGGTCGGCGAGTTCGGGCATCGCGTTCGACAGGCCGCCCGCGCCGACGTCATGGATGGCGATGATCGGGTTCTTGTCACCCTGCTGCCAGCAGGCGTCGATGACCTCTTGGCAGCGGCGCTGGATCTCCGGGTTGCCGCGCTGCACCGAGGCGAAGTCAAGATCGGCGGTGTTGGTGCCGGTCGCCATCGACGAAGCCGCACCGCCCCCGAGACCGATCAGCATGCCCGGGCCGCCAAGCTGGATCAGCAGCGTACCCGGCGGGAAGGTGGGCTTTTCCGACTGCTGCGCCTGGATGCTACCCAGGCCGCCGGCGATCATGATCGGCTTGTGATAACCCCGCACCTCACCCTGCACCGCCTGCTCGAAAGTTCGGAAATAGCCGGCGAGATTGGGGCGGCCGAATTCATTGTTGAATGCAGCGGCACCGACCGGCCCCTCGATCATGATGTCGAGCGCGGAGGCGATGCGCTCTGGCTTGCCGTAGGGTTTCTCCCAGGGCTGGCCGAAATCCGGAATATTGAGGTTGGAGACCGTGAAGCCGGCCAGGCCGGCCTTGGGACGCGAGCCGCGGCCAGTCGCGCCCTCGTCACGGATCTCGCCGCCGGCGCCGGTGGCCGCGCCCGGGAAGGGCGAGATCGCGGTCGGGTGGTTGTGCGTCTCGACTTTGGCGAGGATATGAGTCTCCTCGTCATGATAGCGGAAAGCGCCGTCGGCATCGGGATACAGGCGGGCAATGCGCGCGCCTTCGATGATCGAGGCGTTATCCGAATACGCGACCACCGTGCCGTCAGGGTGGGCCTTGTGCGTATCCTTGATCATGCCGAACAGGGACTTCTCCATCGGCCGCGCGTCGATCACCCAGTCGGCGTTGAAGATCTTGTGACGGCAGTGCTCGGAATTGGCCTGGGCGAACATCATCAGCTCGACGTCGGTCGGATTGCGCCCGGAGCGGCTGAAATTTTCGACAAGGTAGTCGATCTCATCGTCGGAAAGCGCCAGACCAAGATCGCTATTCGCGCTCTCAAGCGCGGCGCGCCCGCCAGCGAGGATATCGACCGTGGTGAGCGGCTGCGGCGCATAGTGGTGAAACAAGGCGTCGGCCTCGTCCTCGCCACCGAGCACGGACTCGGTCATGCGGTCATGCAGCAGGGCGAGCAGCGCGGCGTTCCCTTGAACCCCGCGTGCATCGATCGAATACGCAATGCCGCGCTCGATGCGTACGATCTTGTCAAAACCGCATTGGTGCGCGATATCCGTCGCCTTCGATGACCAGGGCGAGATGGTGCCGAGACGCGGCACGACGAGTACCATCACACCGCCGGGAAGCGTCTCGCTCTGGGGATGCGCATCGAGCAGACTGACCAGGCGGGTGTGCTCCTCATCGGCCAACGGAGCCTCCAACTCGATGAAATACCGGAACTCCGCCGCCAGGCCGGCGAGCTTTGGAACCACGCCCTCCACTGCACGGCTAAGACGTTCCAGACGGGAAGGTGAAAGCGCCGCAGCGCCACGCAGTTTGAGGATCGAGGTCATGATTCTCGGAAGCAAGGTCTGAAGACTGGCCGTCGCGGGATGGCATCCGGCAGGACCCTGGATTATAACCGAGCCCCCCGTTGCGCTCGGGCGTTGTAGACTGCAGATCTCTTATTTGCGGAAGTTGGACGTGGCGGACATCAATTACCTTTGGGCGCCTCCAGCGCCCGTGACGCTACCAGTGCGCGGCACGAGCGCACGCCTCCCGGTAAACCGCGTTTTTTTCGTCGGGAGGAACTACCAGGCACACGCGAAGGAAATGGGCACCACCGTCGACAAGGCGACCATGCGCCCCGTCTACTTCACCAAGTTCGCCCAAATGGTCGTGGCTGCGGGCGGATCAGCGCCCTACCCCCCTGAAACGCAAGACTATCATCATGAGGTCGAGTTGGTGGTGGCCCTCGGCACTGGCGGCTTCCGAGTCACCCCCGACGCCGCGATCGGAATGATCTACGGCTACGCCTGCGGTCTGGACATGACCCGGCGCGACCTGCAGGCCACCGCAAAGGCCAAGGGCAATCCCTGGGACGTGGCAAAAAACGTGGAAAACGGCGCGGTCGTCGGCGAAATCACTCCCGCTGAGGGACGTATCCCGTCCGAGGGCGAGATCTCGCTCTACGTCAACGGGGAAGTCCGCCAGCACGGCAACCTCTCCGACATGATCTGGAGCGTCCCCGAGATCATCTCCGACCTCTCAAGCTACTACCACCTTGAACCCGGTGACCTGATCTTCACCGGTACCCCTGAAGGCGTTGGCCCCGTCCAACCGGGCGACCAGTTGGAAGGGCGCATCGAAAGGGTAGGAACCCTCAGCTTCAAAATCGCCCCCCCGGACTGACTCTCTCGCCGAGCAGGTCACGGCAATATCCGCCTTTATGTTGCTGCGGGTATTGCGCCCGTGTTTGCGCTCACGGGTGTTTTTTTGCTTTTTTTTGACGCACGAACGCCCTGATGAGTTTATGTTCATCAGGGCGTTGTGTAGTTGGGTTAGTCTGACGATGACCTACTTTC
>NZ_JBQWSN020000031.1:0-29247 GCF_052598215.2 Thauera sp. ZXT1-4
TTCGGAAATGGGGTTATGCGAAGTGCCCCGCTGGCCGGCCTGTGCACATGTCCACGAGGCGTGTTTGATCAGGAGGATGAGTCCATGGGCATTGCCGTAGAAGCTCTGTTCACCAGCGCGCTGGGCTTGCAGCTGCCGTGGGTCGTCGATGACGTCAGGCTCGACACCACCAAGCGGCGTATCGACTTCGAGATCGGCTGCCACACCAGCAGGCTCGCCTGCCCGGCATGCGGTGCGGCCACGCAACCGGTGCACGACCGGCTGCGCCGATCCTGGCGGCACCTGGACTTCTTCCAGTTCGAGGCCTGGCTGCACTGCGACGTGCCGCGCGTGGCCTGCGGTGCCTGCGGCAAGACCACGCAGGTGGCCGTGCCCTGGGCGCGTCCGGGCTCGGGCTTCACCGCGGCGTTCGAAGCGCTGGCGCTGACCTTGTGCCTGGACCTGCCGGTGCGCCAGGCCGCCGAGTTGCTGCGCTGCAAGGACAAGCGGCTGTGGCGGCGCATCGAGTTCTACGTCGCGCAGGCGCGTGCGCTGGAAGACTTCGCCGGCGTGCGCACGGTGGGCATCGACGAGACCAGCCTGCGGCGCGGGCAGCACTACATCAGCGTCGTGCACGACCTGGATCGCAAGCGGCTGCTGTTCGCCACCGAGGGGCGCGAGCACCGCACGGTGGTGGAGTTCGCCGAGGATCTGAAGGCCCATGGCGGCGATCCCGCCCAGGTGCGGCACGTGTGCATGGACATGAGCGCAGCCTACGCCAAGGGCGTGGCGCTGGCGCTGCCCGAGGCGCAGATCAGCTACGACCGCTTTCACGTCGTCTCGATGGCCATCGAGGCGATGGACCAGGTGCGCCGCGCGGAGATGGCCACCGACGCGCAGGCGGTGCGAGCCGCGCTGGGCGCTGGCGGCCGCAAGACGCTCAGGCAGCTGCTGTGGGGCATGCGGCGCAACCCCAGCACCTGGAGCGCCCGCCAGCTCCAGGCGATGCACTGGCTGCAGCGCTCGACGCTCAAGAGCGCACGGGCGTGGCGGCTGAAGATGGCGCTGCGCGAGGTGTACGCGCGGGCCACAGCGCACAACAGCATCGAACAGGCCGCATCCGACCTCAGGGCCTGGCTGAGCTGGGCGCGGCGCTGCCGGCTCGAGCCGTTCAAGAAGCTGGCCGCCACGCTCAAGGAGCGGTTCGACGCGGTGGTGCGCGGCATGGTCGATCACCGCAGCAACGCCTTCGTCGAGGCGATGAACGGGCTGCTGCAGCAGGCCAAGCGCGCCGCGCGCGGCTTCAGGACGAGCCAGAACTTCATCGCCATCGCCTACCTACGCATGTCCAAGCTCAAGCACCTGCCGGCCAGCCCATTCGCGCCGGCGATGCCCCAGTGACGGTGTTGCTTTCCACACGAAACGACATGGAGCCATTCGTCTTCTGAAACCGACAGCCGATCAGTGCCATGGCCGCCCACTTTTGTCCGTAATCTCGTCCGCCTATCTTAATGTCCGAGAAACCGATAATCAATTATATTTCCGGACAAGATGGCACTTGTCCGGCTAATGATCGTTTGGCGGACAAGGCGACTGGCATCAGCCGAACAGCTCGCTATGGGAGCCAAGCCGCGCCAGTCGCAGGGTGTCGGCGTCGGACTTGCGGTAGATCAGCAGCAGGTCGGGCTTGATGTGGCATTCGCGGTAGCCCGCCCAATCGCCGGAAAGATCGTGGTCGCGGTATCGCACATCCAGGGGCTGATCGGTCGCCAGCGCGACCAGAACCGGCTTGAGGTCATCATTCGTGCAGCGGACTCCTGATACTGTTCGTTCAATAGACGACTGCACAACAGCCTTCAAACCGCGTTGTCTGGTGCAGTCGTCTTCTGAAAATGACAGGCGTGGCACGAGAAATCAAGACATTGCAATTCTCGAAAATAGTTCTTGAAACTCTATTCTTATACGCATATCATTTCAACGAGTTTCGATAAGAAAGGATGCCCATGCGACCGTCCGTTGTGCTCGACATGAAGCGAAGCGTGGTGCGCGAAGCGGTGAGCCGCTTCCGAACAGCGAACCCGCGCGTCTTCGGTTCAGTGCTGCATGGCACCGACCGGGATGGCAGCGACCTCGACCTATTGGTCGATGCGCTGCCCGGTACCACACTGTTGGACTTGGGCGATTTGGAAGAAGAACTGAAATCGCTGCTCGGCGTTGACGTCGACCTGCTGACACCCGGCGACCTGCCGCCGAAGTTCCGGGCCAAGGTCCTCGCGGAAGCACGACCGGTATGAATGAGAACCGCCTGCCCGATTACCTCGACCACATCCAGCAAGCCGCAACCGATGCGCGCAGCTTCGTGGAAGGGATGGCCAAGGATGACTTCCTGGCCGACAAGCGCACCCAGCAGGCCGTCATCTTGAGCCTGATCGTCATCGGCGAGGCCGCCACGAAGGTGATGGATGGCTACGCCGAGTTCACCCAGGCACACGCCGAAGTGCCGTGGCGCAGCATGCGCAACATGCGTAATCGCATGGCACACGGCTATTTCGACATCAACCTTGATGTGGTGTGGGAAACGGTACAGGAATGGCTGCCGGCGTTACTCAAGCAACTGCCCGTCGTGCGCCAAAATGCCGGCGATGAAGCGCGCGACGGCGGAGGGTTGGCGCCGCCGTGACCTCTGATAAGGCGGAGAGCAACCCGTGTTGATCGGTTATGCCCGCGTCTCAACGCAGGACCAGAACCTTGACCTTCAAAGCGAAGCTTTGACCAAGGCCGGCTGCCAAAAGATTTTCAACGACAAGATCAGTGGCAGTCGAGTCGAGCGTCCAGGGCTTACCAAGGCACTGGAAATGCTGCGCGAGGGCGACACGCTCGTGGTCTGGAAACTGGATCGTTTGGGCCGCAGCGTCAAGAACCTGGTTGATCTGGTTGGCGAACTTCACCAACAAGGTATCCAGTTCAAGAGCCTGACCGATGCAATTGATACGGGCACGCCCTCTGGACGCTTCTTTTTCCACGTTATGGCCAGCTTGGCCGAAATGGAGCGGGAGCTAACAGTCGAGCGCACCCGCGCAGGGCTGGAAGTTGCCCGACAACTCGGCAGAAAAGGCGGGCGTCGAAGGCAAATGACAGAAAGCAAGATCGAGTCGGCGAAGAAACTATTGGCCAACGGCGTCCCACCGCGTGACGTGGCCACGAATCTTGGTGTTTCCGTTCCTACCCTGTACCGCTGGATACCGGCCTCAGGGCGTGTTTAGTCGTGAAAGAATCGGGAGCATCATTCTTGTGGCGAAGTTCGTCGGTTTGCTGCGGGCTTTGCTCGAATAGCGTTTCGATCAGACTCATGGGGTCTTTGTCTTTACCCTCTGCCTGGTGCGTCCGGTAGTTAAAATCCAGGTCGATTTTCGATTGCAGATCAGCGGCATAATCTTTTGGATATTGGGCCTGCTCAATGGCGGGCAAGCTCTTGTAATGCTCAAGAACTTCACTGAAGAAATTGGTTAATTTTCCTGTCCGGTTGTATTCGTCCATGGCTTGCTGAGCCACTTTTACGCGCCATGCTTCTTCTTGGTCGTAAGACTCACGCCAAGCAGCATGGCGTTCATTCACCGTATATATCCCGCTCTCGTCGTAGATGATGTTGGACAATTGTTCTTGCGATAGGCCGGCAAATGGGTTCTTGATCGAGTGGCCGCCTTGTGCGGCGTCATTGACGAATGCTGTCGCCTGCTTGGCTCTGGCCAATAACTCCGGATCGTCGGTTTTCGGAACCTCGCTGTCGTGCCGCGTTTTGTTGGCATAGTAGGCATTGCCGACCACCTGATTCAGGATGCTTTTAGCCTTGTCGGCCAACTCTGAACGGGTGAGAGTCTTGTCTCGTTCTTCGGCGCGGCTGGCGCTTGCTGCCAGTTGTCGGGCCAGCGTGGAAATCGTCTCTGTGCCGCCTTGCGTACCTGACGCGCCCTGATTTTCTGAAGCTTCAGAAACCCGCTCGGTCGCCGAAGCCGCTTTGAAAGCCGTAGCGCCGCCTGCCTGGGTTGTGGAATACAAACCAATCGAGCCGATCATGGCTCCCCCCTTTTGTGAGCTTGGAACCTGCACGCCCAAGCCAGTCTTAGCACATTACCATAAATAACGAAGTGCTTTCACAATCCCTCTCTGGTAGCAGCAATTCTCATTATGGCGATTGCTTGTCCTGAGCATAGGGCGTGAAAGGCTGATCGAGCGCCTGGATCATGAAGGCGAGCATCGCGTCCCAGCTCTCGAAGCGCAGGTAGCACGAGAGCGTGCGCAGATCGTTGAAGAAGCGTTGGCGTGCAGACAGGCGCTCACGCAGCAATCGGTACTGACCATCGCACCACTGCAGCACGGTGTGCATGAGGTAAGCCAGGATGATCAGGGTGGCCAGTAGGCTGGCCAGATGCTTCTTGCCGTGGCCGTAGTTGTGCTCGAAATGGTAGCCCTTGGTTTTGAGGACGTTGTTGTTTTCGTTCTCGATTTTCCATCTCGCCCGGCCTGCGGCGACGACTTCGGCGACGTTGTCGGCACGTACGGCATGGGAGGTGGCAAAGGCGTTGCGGTACAGCACCCGTCCGTTCTCAGTGGTACTGGTGAGCTCGCACCAATTGACCTGCACTGCGTCGTCGGCTGAGCGATCAGGCCGGCCTGGCTCAGTGCTGTTGGGATGACAGTACGGGCGGCGCACATGGCGAAAACTCCTATCCGGTAAAGGTGTCAGGATAGACCAAAGGCCATAATGAGAATTGCTGCTCTGGTAGCCACTTTCTCGCTTAGCGTACGATTTTTTCCGAATTCTGAGACGGCCCCGTGATTACCGCCCCAAACCGGGAGTTCAATCCGCACTACCGGATTGAAAAAGGGTTTCGGCATCAGGATCACAAGTGGGAGCCGACTCGTGCAGAGTTCGTCGAGTTCGTCCGGACCGCAACCCGTGGTCACGCCCTGGAGGTTCGGTTCCGCGCGGTCGGCGACAAGGTGCAAGGGGTGCCCACCTCGTTGATGGCCGTTGTCTCGTGCTGAGGTTTTCATATCGAACCTGCCGCATACCTTCCTTGCAGATCTAACTCAAGGAGGATGTCATGGCTGCGCTGCTCATGTCGAAAAATGCTTGGAACCAAGCGAAGGCTCACACGAGCCCCCCGAAGCAGGTTTGCGCATTGCTGCGCCCTCCTGTCGCCTGACCCGCAGAACCCGATCTTGCCTCGTGCTCGATCGGGTTCTTTTTTTCCACACCACGCCCATGACCCCTCCTCTCACTGAGACCTACCTCGGACTCCTTCAGCTTCTACGCGATGCGCGCCTTGTATTCGACGCACACGCTAACGCCATTCTCTACCTCATCCCGGTCTTGCTCATCTGCGCCTGGCTCCAAGCGCTCCATGCGCGGTCCGGCCTCTACACCAAGAGCCTTTCCCTGCTCGCCGGCGTATTCATCCACGAGCTCCTGCATCTGCTCGTTGGTGTTCTAACCTACGCAAAGCCGGTGGCGATGAGCATCATCCCGCGCCATATCGACAAGGGCTATTACGAGCTCGGGCATGTTCGACTCAACAACATCCGATGGTTCAACGCCGTTTTCGTCGGATTTGCGCCCCTGCTTGGATTCGTTGGCGTCGCTATCTTCATTCACTGGCGCACACGATACGGATGGTTTTTCTCATGGTGGGATCTACTCGCTTGGTATGTTCTTGCACAAGTCTCCATGAGCGCGTGGCCATCTACCAGTGATATCAAGATTGCGCTTAGGTCGTGGCCCCTGTTGATTCCTATCGCAGGCTATTTCGCCCTTTAGCTTGAAGGTAGAAACCACATTTGACAAGGATTTCAGCGCTGTTAGGATGAGAATTAATAAGCGAAACGTTTATTCGAAAACACTAGGAGAGAAGGTAGATGGCCACCCCAAAATTTAAGCTGGCATTCACAACGCCCGAGGACGTCATTCACTACCGGGCAAAGAAAGGATTAAATCAAACCGAGTTCTGGGGACGCGTTGGAACCACTCAGTCGGGTGGCTCCCGCTACGAAAGCGGCCGGAATATCCCTAATGCAACAAAAATGCTTCTGACAATAGCCTATGGCACTCAGAAGCAAGCCGAAGCGATTGTTAACATGCTTCGTAAATCCACCGAAGACCAGTAACACCTCAGGAGAAAGATCAGATGCAAAATTTGCAGACCAACGAATACGAAGTCGCCGTCGAGCCCGGCCGCGTGCTCGTCAGCATGAACCCCAGGGAAGTTGAGAAGACTCCCCCTGCAGCGGCTTTTGCAAGCCGCCACCTCGCGGAAGGTGCCATCACCAAACCGAACGGCGCAGCGTTTTACGGCGCCCTCAATGAGGATGGCGAGCTTGTCCGGACGGTTTCGATGGCCATCGCAGACCGTGCCGCTGTCGCAGCGTTAGTCGCCGGCTGGATTGCTGAAGGCCTTGAGGTCACGAAGCTCTCCATCAAGGATCTCGTCAAGTACGCTCGAGCCATCGAGAAGCGAGAAAAGGATGAGGCCTTGCTCGCCAAAGCCCAGGCGGAAGCCGCGCAAGCAGAGGTGTCGCAAGAGCCGGCGGCTGAGAGTGCGCCTGAAACACCGAGTGCGGAAGCGCAAGCCGCTCAGGCCATTGCGAGCGCTGCGGCGCACTCCAGCGAGAATGCTGTTGAGGCGTCTTCCACGGCAACCGACATTGCATCACTGCTAGGCTCGGACGAGCCGGCGTCGGCCAACGCACTGCCGATCGAGTAAATTGAAGCACAGCGATCACCCCGGAGGCGGGTGATCGCTTCCAGAGAGACGAAAATGTGGATCGAAGCGCCATTCACGCCCGCTCAGATGCAAACCCTCAACGAGTACCAATTTGGCGTCAGTGATCATGGCCCCGGACACCCTTTCCTCTGTGGAAAGAATGACGAAGGTCACCACGGAACCATCGACGGCAATCGAGGGCTCCTGATCGCAACCTTGTCAGGGTGGCGCTGCCTCTATTGCGATCACAACCAAATCGAAGCGTTTGAGCCCTTCACCAAGACTCATGAGGGCGAGGTGCGATGGGGTGATCTTGTGATTGAGGCAGTCCCCGGCAAGATCGACACGCTCATCGATCAACTCGTTGAACGGCTCCTCCAAGCAAACCAACCCGCCTCGCCCTTCTTTGCAGAGAAGGGGAGTGCTCGGCAGCGCATTCAGCACCTTGTCGGAATCGCACTCGAGTCGCTGTATCGACGCAAACTCGCGTACGAGGGGGTCGAAACACGGCCTGGTCGTGCATTCTCCGTGAACGAGCAATGGGTCGCTGTAGATGACGGCCTCCCACCTGTGGGTCGAGAGGTGCAGGCGCTTTGCAGGCTCTCCGAGGTTACAAACCCCGCACACCCCGCCTTTGCCGTCGGTTACCACATCGTTCGTACAACTCGCTTTTCTGCCCTGCCCTCCGGGAGTTTTATGGCCGAAAGCGTGGGCTGCGGCCAAGTCACACACTGGCGTCACGAAAGGATCAACGAAAATGCGCTACTCGCTTGAGGCCGCTGCGAAGCTTCTCTATGAGGCGACCGGCATCACGGAGATGCCCGAGAACTGCGATGGCCTTGCGGCCTGTCTGAATGCCGCAACCGATGGCCTCGTAAAGATCGCTGCCGGCCAGGTGCTTCATGCTTATCGAGGCCTCTGCCCCGACGCTGTCACAGGATTCGATTCCCGCGACTCGGACTGCCCCGCCTGCCAAATTCTTCAAGAGATACATCCGTGAAAACCTACCGTGTGCGCTTCGTGAAGCCTGAGTCGGCAATAGAGGTCACGTCGATCACGGCTTCTAGCCAGGAAGAAGCCGCCAATGAGTTCATGACCATCAACTACGCTCACGGCTACGTGGTGCCCGCTGCGGCAAGAGGCGCCTCCGAGACGCTGTACGCGGCGATCCTGGAGGTAAGCGGAGACGATGTAGCACCTCAGCAATTCATCGCCCGCTATTTCTACGCAGGGATTGGTCGCTCGGGCGGGGTCCGGCCGCCGAAAACGTGTTCCTCTATGGGCGACCTTTGCAGCCGTCTTGGCGTCGAGGAGGAGTTCTTCGACGAAGGGTGGATGCTGGAGGAGAGGAGGCCATGACCCGAAATCGAGCTGCAGCAACCCTCAAGATGCTCGCTCAGGGGCTACATCCGACCACGGGGGAGATCCTCCCTCTTGGCGGCGTTCTCTCTGATGTAGAGGTTGTGCGTGCCCTGTTTCTCGGCGCAGAGGCATTGCAAACACAGACGGCATCCAACAGCCAGTCCAGTGAATTATCACGCCAAGGACAACCCTGGAGCGAAGCTGAAGATCAGCAGCTTCGCAACAGTTACGCCAGAACGAAAAGCACTCAGCAGCTTGCCAAAGAGCACGGTCGCAGTTGTGGTGCAATCAAAGCGCGCCTCGTCCGCCTTGGTTTGTGCGACGCAGAGGAAGATTCTGTGCCTATAGCGAACAGCCAGGATTCAATCTAGCCTTTTACCACCCGTTCTCGGCCATCTCCTGAAGGCAGTAACACTTAACCTTCAAGGAGAAAATCATGGGATACGGCGTCTGGAATCCGTCCTTACTCGAAGACGACTCGCGTGCGCTCCACGTGGGGTTCACAAAGGCCGAAGACGAGTTGGACAGGGATGAAGTCGAGTACGTCAGGCAGTGTGACGAGGAAGACATGCTTGCAGCGGCCGACTCGATCGCAGCAGCCTTCGATGTGCAAGTCGACGAACGGGAAGGCTGGCACAAGAGCTACGGCGATCGGTATCAGTGCCTCAAGTCCCGGTTCGAGATCGACAAGGCAGGGCTGTTTTACCAGCGTGAGCCCTTCATGGGCCGAGACTTGTGTTTTGTCATTGCACCGATCTACACGCTGGACTCGGTCCACCCGATCTGGTGTTACGACGAGCGGGAGTTCCATGCGGAGTACGGCATCAGTTCGGACAAGTACCGTAGCATCGCCTGGAAGCAGTCACAGCACCTTGAGGAGATGCTGATTGCTGCGCTCATTGAAGAAGGCCACGAGATACATGCTGGCTATGGCCACATGATGAGCAAAGTCGAGTCCAGCACGACCTTCACGAAGGCGAAGTCCTGCCTGATGGGGAGTCTCCCCAAGAAGATGCAGCAGTCGATCCGTCACCAGCGAAGGTACGGAGAAGCGCTGAAGAACGGACGTGCAGCACGTACGAGCAACGAACTTTGGTTCTGACCGACTGACCCACGCGCCCCTGAGATACAGGGGCGTTTTTTTTAGTGTATCCGGAATCCACTGTTGAAAGATGTTTGCAAGGCACGCTTATACTCTAGCTGCACTTCGGAATTGACTGTTGAAACATCGTACGCTACCATCATTTTCAAAATCGGAATGGAGTGTTGAATGGCGAACGAACGCAAAACAGAAGCCTTGGTGCGAGACCAGCTCCGGGCCTTTGGCTACTACGAGCCGGACAACGGCATTTCTGTCGAAGAGCAAAAGTCCGAGATTGCCAAGGTCAAGGGCTTGCTTTCCAAGGCGAGCAAGAACGCTAAGGGTAATGCTGGCTACCCCGAGTTCATCATCTCTAACCGGAAAGATGCGGCATTCCTGATAGTTGTGGAGTGCAAGCCGGATGTGAAGAAGCACGAGAGCACTGGCCGCGACAAGCCGGTAGACTATGCCGTGGATGGCGTTCTTCACTACGCCAAGCACCTAGCCAAGCACTACACCGTACTGGCGGTGGCTGTGAGCGGCACGACGGCAAGCTCCATGAAGGTGTCCAATTTCCTTGTGCCTGCGGGCACCACGGATGTGAAGGAGCTGGTCAACGAGAGTAACGCCCCGGTTGCCGAACTGGTTCCCTACGATGACTACTACCGCCTGGCGTCTTACGACCCGGACGTGGCCCAGAAGCGCCACTCTGACCTGCTGGCGTTCTCACGCGAGCTTCACGAGCTGATTTGGACGAAGGCCAAAATCTCCGAAGAAGAAAAGCCTCTGCTAGTGAGTGGGACCTTGATTGCGTTGATGAACAACACGTTCATCAAGACCTTTGACACTCTACCTGCCGAAGAGGTGCAGGAAGCGTGGCTGATGGCTATCAAGAAGGAGCTGGACAAGGCTTCTATCCCCCAGGCCAAGAAGGACACGATGCTGCAGCCGTATACGACGATTGCAGTGAACCCCAATCTTGGCAAGCCTGACAGCAAGACGGCTAAAGAGTATCCAGATGGGGTCTTCAAGGAAATAATCACCCGCATCACCGACAACGTGTGGCCCTACATCAATGTCTTTCACGACTTTGATGTGGTCGGGCAGTTCTACGGTGAGTTTCTGAAATACACCGCGGGCGACAAAAAAGCACTGGGCATCGTGCTGACGCCGCGCCATGTGGCTGAACTGTTCTCGCTCATCGCCAACGTCAACCCCAAGTCCAAGGTGTTGGACATCTGTGCGGGCACGGGCGGCTTCCTCATCTCGGCCATGCAGCACATGCTCAAGAAGGCCGTCACGGACAAAGAGCGCAACGACATCAAGCAAAACCGGCTCATCGGGATTGAAAACAACCCCAAGATGTTTGCCTTGGCTGCCAGCAACATGATTTTGCGTGGTGATGGCAAGGCCAACCTGCACCAGGCCAGCTGCTTTGATGATGCAGTGATTGCAGCCGTGCAGAAGATGAAGCCCAACGTGGGCATGCTTAACCCGCCGTATTCGCAGTCCAAGAGCGACGCGGAGCTGCATGAGCTGTATTTCGTCAAGCAAATGCTCGACACTCTCACGCAAGGTGGTGTTGGTATCGCGATTGTTCCCATGTCGTGCGCCATCTCGCCCAACCCCATGCGGGAAGAGCTGATGAAGCACCACGCTCTGGATGCGGTCATGTCGATGCCCCAGGAGCTGTTTTACCCGGTGGGCACGGTCACCTGCATCATGGTCTGGATTGCAGGTGTGCCCCACGAGCAAATGTCAAAGAAGACCTGGTTTGGCTATTGGCGCGACGATGGCTTTGTGAAAACCAAGCACAAGGGCCGCATCGACCTGAACGGCAACTGGCCTGGCATTCGCGACCGTTGGATTGAGATGTATCGCAATCGGGAAGTGCACGCCGGCGAGAGCGTCATGCAGAAGGTGGGCCCCGATGATGAATGGTGCGCTGAAGCTTACATGGAGACGGACTACAGCAAGCTCACCCAAGCAGAGTTTGAGAAGGTGGTGCGCAATTACGCCATCTATCGTCTTTTGGGCAACCAGGACATGGTGCCGGCAGAGGGAGATACTGATGAAGCCGGTGAGTGAGCTGTTTGATGTTGTGTATGGCCACTCCCTGGAACTTAACAGGCTTAGACCATTGAGCAAGGCCGATGGTGGGGTGGCTTTTGTCTCACGCAAGATGGGAGACAACGGCATTTCAGCCTATGTTGCGCCTATTCCAGGGGTGAAACCTTCCCCGGCAGGCCTGCTGACAAGTGCGCTGGGTGGTAATGGTGTGCTATCCACTTTTCTCCAAGAAGAGCCTTTTTACTCCGGTCGAGACATGGCGCTGTTACGGCCCAAAATCCCACTGACAAAGCCGCAGTTGCTCTTCTATTGCTACTGCATCGTCTCCAACCGATACAGGTTCAGCTACGGGCGGCAGGCCAACAGAACACTGAAGCACATCATGGTTCCAGAGCCTGATAAGCTGCCTGATTACGTTGACCAGACAGACATTACCCGCTTTGACGGCTGTGACAGCCCCGCAAGCGGAAAGGCACCCAGCGTGCTGGATGTATGCAACTGGCAAGCCTTCACCCTTCAAGGCTTGTTCACCATCCGTAAAGGTCAACGGCTAACAAAGGTAAACATGAAGCCAGGCACGATGCCCTACATCGGAGCATCGGACACTTCCAACGGCGTGACCGCTCACATCGGTCAAGACCCCATTCACAAGGGCGGCACCATCAGCGTGAGCTACAACGGTTCCGTGGCTGAGGCGTTTTACCAGCCTGTAGATTACTGGGCCACCGACGATGTGAACGTGCTCTATCCCAATGGCTTCGCACTCACGCCGGCCACTGCCTTGTTCATCTGCACCATCATCCGGATGGAAAAATACCGCTTCAACTACGGGCGCAAATGGCACCTGGAACGCATGCGGGAAGCGGTCATCAAGTTGCCAGTTACGACAGCCGGTACGCCAGATTGGGCCTTCATGGAGGAGTTCATCAAAGCTTTGCCCTACAGTTCGCAGGTGCAATAATTATGGTTGATTTCCTGAATCTGCTGCCGTACCTGCGAACATTGCATGTTCAGGACTGCGGTGACCATTACGAGGTGGAGGCGGAAGGCAGTGTTTTGCCGACTGCTTGCCCAGCCTGCGGTGAAAGCCTTTACCGCCACGGCAGCCAGAGGCAGACCTATCTTGATACGCCAATGCACGGCAAGCGCGTGCTTATTGAGCTTGACCGTAAACGCTATCGTTGTAAGTCCTGTGGCAAAACACTCTTCGAGCCGCTGGCGGTCATGGACGGCAAGCGACTTGCAACTACGCGCCTAGTCCAACACATCGAGCGCCACTGCCTACGCAAGACCTTCGCAGAGCTCTCGCGGGAAGTCGGCGTTGACGACAAAACTATCCGGCACATCTTCGACGACTACGTTTCCAACTTGAAGGAAAGTGTGGTCTTTGAAGCACCCGAGGTATTGGGTATCGACGAACTAAAAATCATTGGTCAGTATCGTTGCATGCTGACGAATGTTGAAAAGCTGTCGCTGTTCGACATGTTGCCCACCAGGAACAAGGCAGACCTGCTCTCCTACTTCAAGACCATGCCGTCCAAGGAAAAGGTCAAAGTGCTGACGATGGACCTATGGAACGTCTACCGACAGGTAGCAGAAGACCAGTTCCCCGGCAGAATGATTGTGGCCGACCGCTTCCATGTGGTCCGGATGGCCAATGACAGCATTGAACGGGTCCGCAAGGCCATCCGTAAGGAATTGGAAACCAAGGCGCGGCTGAAACTGAAAGACGACCGGTTTGTGTTGCTTTCTCGGAAACACAACTTGGATGAGAAAGGGCTGGAGAAGCTTGCGGCCTGGTCAGAGCAATACCCTGCCTTGGGTGCGGCTTACGAAGTTAAGGAGCGATTCCACGACATCTACCGCCATACCTCCAAGGCCGATGCCATGCGTGCGGCTGAAGAATGGGAGGCATCCATTCCTAGCAACGTGGCTGGTGCCTTTAGGGAGGTACGCGGAGCGCTGCGTAGCTGGTGGACTGAAATCTTCAACTACTACGACTATCCGGTGTCCAACGCCTATACAGAGTCAATCAACAATTTGGCAAAAGGGATGAATCGTATGGGCAGAGGATATAGCTTTGATGTCATCCGCGCTCGTCTGCTGTTCGATGATGAAGCCCGCGCCGACACGCGAACAACCATTCGCAAGAAACCAAGGAAAGCAGCTCCTGCTACACCTTCTATGGGTATGGGGAGAGTGGTCCTAAGTTACGACAACCTCTTCGACTCGAAAGCGGAGGAAACCGTTATCGAGTACGGGCCGTACATTCCAACATTGGTGAGAAAACTAGAAGCGGGCGACTTCGCCTAAATTTCAACATCAGGGACCTTCGCGGTCCCTAATGCATTCCACACTATATTCCGGATACCCTTTTTTTACCCCCTTTTGTTATCATCGATTCAAACTGAACCTAAAGGATTTCAGCCAGATGGATGCCAGCATCCCCAACCCCTCTCAAGGGTCGCGCAAGCCTCGCAAGAGCGTAGCGGCCATCGCGCGCCTCCACGTACGCAACCGCGAGGGAAAGAGGACGACCATCTCGCTCGATCCGATGGTGATATCGATACTGGCTGACCAGCTCGGGAGCCGGGAAGAAGCGCGTGCCTGGCTCAAGGACGCGGCCTCAAAGACAAAGGCGCGGAAAGGAATCTCGTTTTCGCGCATGGTGCAAACCGCTGCGGTTCGTCAGATTCGCGATCTGTCGTCGGCAGCAACGGCCTCCAACCCACTTTAGACTGACCGAGGAAGCGAAGCGCCTGGTCATGGAGCCGGATGACTACCTGGTGACGAAGATGACCTTCGGGAAGAAGGACGGCAAGCCCGACAAGAGCGTCATCGTCTACAACCCACACCTAGTGCTGCGTGACATCCCGCTCGAGGCCTACGAGTACGTGGTCAACGGCAAGTCGGCGATCGAGTGGATCATGGAGCGCTACCAGGTCACGGTCGACAAGGCTTCAGGCATCAAGAACGATCCGAACCAGTGGTCGGATGACCCGCGGTATATCGTCGATCTGCTCAAACGGGTTGTGAGAGTTAGCTTGGAAAGCTGCAGAATCGTCCAAGGACTGCCACCACTCAACGAATTTGTCGCATAAGGGGCTGAGCTTTCGCACTCATCCCAAAGCATCTCCTGGTCGCAGCACTAACCAAGGAGAATCTGCAATGGATGGCACATTACGTGACGCACTGCTCGACGTTCTCGAGCGCATCCGGATTTACTCGGAGAGCAAGACCGCTTCCGAGCCAGGATTGGTCATTTACAGGGATGGTCTGAAGGTTCGTGAGCGGTTTCGCGCTGCCACGAAGGAGGATGAAGCAAACATTGCGCTGCTTCGGACCTGGATGGACTTCTGGTGGGGCCGCGCCCGATTCGAAAGCGCGGCAGAGCGTCAAGCCGCCTGGAAGGAAATCAAGGAGGCGCTGCGTCGTGTCTGTAGCGACCGTGCCTGCCTGACCTGACATCTCCCGCCCTCTAGCATCGCTCGTTGCGTTGCTGGAAGGGCGGGATTTTTATCTAGATTGGCTCTGGGGCATGTTCACCATCTGAAGCAGAGCGCAAATCACCCTGGGCTATCCGCGGTTGAATAAGGGCTATGCCCTTGTCTGTGATCGAATAGCTTTCACCTTTATGGCGAAGATAGCCGTGGCCGACCAATTCCTTCAGCAATGAAGTTCCCGACCATGACTTTTTCTTGTCCATCCTCTCCGCAATTTTTCGCATAGCAACCTTTTTGGTGCCATCCGGCGCAAAGCCTTCGCTGAGCATCGTAACCAGGATGTTCGGATTTCTTCGGATACTCTTTTGTGCTCGGTTCCGGTCTTTTTGACTCTTCAAATATGCATCCATGCTCATGTCTTTCAGTCCCGATGAATGACCGCGCGGACCATCACTTAAAACAAGCCTGCGATCGAGGTCACCAAACCGCGCTTGAGCTCAGGAACAGCAGCCTCGAACTCGAGGTTGACCTGGTTGGCCATGGAGACGATTCGGGTCTGGTAGATCTTGTGCTCGGACTGCTCCGAATACGTCACATTGGACCCGCCGCTGGTACCTTGCTTGAGCTGATGGGCGGAATTGACGGTTGCCGTGCCTCCACCGCGGATTCGTTCACGAATCTGCAAGTCCGTCGAGATCGAGTAGTAAACGTCCTTCACTGCGGCGCCTGCGATCGTTTCAGCCAATGCGCCGACGATACCTGCTGCAGCGATGCCCCGGCCGCTGCTGCCGCCTGCATAGGCGACGCCCGAACCCATCACGACACCACCCAGGACCGAAGCGCCGTAACCCTGATTGAGTGCAGCTTCCGTCGCAGTGGGAGAAGTCTTGCCGACCTGAAGGATGTTCGCCTGGAGAATGTAGTGCGCAGCATCCGGGTCATCCATGAGCGTGTAGCCCTTGGACTGGATCGCGGAGGCAATTTCCTGGCTGATGTCGAGCTCTTGCCGGTCGCTGGTGTTGCGCACCGAGACGAAGACGGTTTTCTTGCTCTGACCGACGGGGTCAAGGAAGACTGTCTCCGACATGCGCGTCTGGACGTCGAGATCACGCTTGCTGATCGCAACCTGGGTAGCGGCACAACCGCTAAGGACGGTCGCGGCAACGGCCACGACAATAGCTTTCTTAATCAAAATGCACTCCGACTCACGTGTTATTGACGGCCGCCTTCAGCTTCGCTCCGGCGGAGAATTTCGGTACCTTGGCTGCCGGAATCTGGACCTCAGCACCTGTTTGAGGGTTACGGCCCGTACGCTCTGCACGCTCGCTCACCGTGAAATTCCCAAAGCCGACCAGCATGACCGAGCCACCATCGGCCAGCGTCTCCGTAACGCTCTCGAGAAACGCATCCGTTGTTGCAGCCGCGACGGCCTTGGTCACCCCCGCCTTGGATGCAATCGCATCAATCAGATCAGCCTTATTCATGACTCGCTCTTACTCCAATGAAGTTTTTCTTAGCCAGAGGTCGTTTGACTGGCCTCGCATCTCGCGCAATCGACCGACCTGTGGCGCCCGTCTTTCCGGGCCGCCATGCCATTTGTCGCCCTGCGACCTTTCACGGACTCGAACCGCCCCCCGTCCTACCAAGCCTCGGCAAACGAGCCAGAATCGAACTGGCACTTCCTTAGTGACGACAGATGCGTCCCACACGACTGACCACTGCGCCCGCATCGGGCCGGGTGTTGCCGCACCTCCGACAGTCGTTAATCCACCCTCGGCAAAAGATGGCGATCTGCCAGTGGCCATGCGTGTGAGGCCTGTCTCTCCAGGCTGTCTCGCCGCCGAATAGACCAGCCGAGACCGATCTACCGAGCAATCGCCTATCTCGTGCTGTGCGTTGGCACTTCCATTACAGGGGCGATCCCCGCCGTAGCTAAGCTGACTCGCCACGGATTACGGTTTTAATGACAGAAGGTTGTCAGCCCAGCCGTAAAAACCACTTCAACAGGAAAGAGGGAGCCTGACAGCGTTAGCAACCTGCGTCCGTCCGTTCGCATTACTCGGCAGCCCTGTTCAGCTTTTTTCACGGGACGCCCTCTTTCCTGTTGATACTGGCCTTTAGCCTCGCCAGTGCGGAGGGTGTGGAGGTGTGCTGCTACGCCAAACGGGGCTTCGGCCTTACCGTCTCCGGGGTGCCTCTGCGCTTACCAGGTGGCCCATGCGCAACTCGGTCTCAGGGGAGCAACCCCATTGCTTCAGCGACGAGCGACGCCGCCTTGCTGTGTCGCAAGCGGATTCCCGCAAGCAACCTATCGACCTTTCACGCGGCTTGATGCCCTTCGGCCGCGCTACCCTGTCACTACATGCCCTTGCCCGACTCCTTAGCTGATGGCTGCTTCTAAGCCAACAGTCCAACCCACAAGGAAGGCGACTGATCTGCGCGCCCAGATTCCGCAACGTGGAGGGTTTTCTCCCTGTGCGGCAGCCGCCTTTCTTGTAGGTGCCGGCCCTTCCCCGGCTTGCCGCATGCGCCTTCGGTTCTCGGCATGCTTCGGAACGCTACCTTCTACCCGGCAAGAGGGGGACCGGTACGCTGTACTCAAGTAGCTGTGCATGCGGGTTGCGACCCCGCGCTCCGTCGCATTCCTTGTCCACCAAGTCGTTGGTGGCTCAGAAGCAAAGCCGCTCTGTCGCCGAATCAGCTACGCGGGGTCGGCCAAGCCCTCAAAGAACGACCTTGCTTCTGAGCGCCGGACTTTCACCGGCCTGCCGTGATTCCCCACCACGCTCTTGCTGCGTTACCTCCCGCCTCACCGCACGTTCCACGGCGCACCGCAGCCTTCGAAAAGTCCCGACGAGCAGTGCGTGCGGTCGCTGCCGGAACTGAACTTCAAGGGCAGGATAATGGGTTACAAGAAACGCTGCAAGTAACCTTTTTGATTCACTTAGAATCCCTTGCCAAACGACCCGCAAGTCCTTTTACTAGCCCGGCTATGGCATTTCCAGGGTGCAGTTCTAACCCAAGGAGATATCGTGGAAGCCTACATCCTGAACCAAGTTTTCGGTCATGTCGTATTCATGATCGGATACATCGCGACATCCGTAACCATCGGAGCGTCGGAACCACCTGAACTCACTCAGGCACCTGCTCCTGTTGTGGATGCGATTGTTGTTCAAATCGAACAACCTGGCCCGCCTCCTCCGGAACGGGTGATGATCGCTCGCGCTGGAGAGTGATCTTGAGTCTCTGACTCGACTCCAGGCCTCTCACTGATCCTTTCAGTCAGAGGCCTTTTTTGCGTTCACGCTCAGGCCTTCCTGATCGGCCAACCCATCGACTCACAGATCGCGATCGCTTCGTCCTTTGTCGGCGTGGCATCAAGCCAGAACTCGGGATTGACGTCGGGCAGGATCGCCCACAGGCAGTCACCCTTGGCGCTGTGATCATCCCTGTGCTCAATCACTACCCAGTTCAGCCGCTCGGCGATATCAAGGGCTTCTTTGAGCTGATACGGTGCGCCGGCCTTGAATCGGGCGGCCCATGCGGTTTGATCGATCATGATATGCAACCATCAAAAACCAAGCTGGCATCCGGCCTGTGCAAAAACTCGCAACGCCTCTGACTTACCGAACAGCACCCCAATGTAAAAGGCGATCAAGATCACGATTGAAAGCCGGACCAAGGGTCCGCGAAGACTCGCCCGTTTCTCATTGCTTGCATTATCTGGCTTCATGAAAACCTCCTGGTCTAGGGGCACACCATGCACCCCTCAAAACCAGTATCCAACCCACTTCCAAAATGATTGGCCCTCAAGACGAAAAATATTTCAGCCTCAATCCCACGGGCGCAGATCGGTGCAGACCGATCTCTACAGCGGCAGGCCATGTGTCGGCGTGCTCGTACGACTGGGCTCCACAGGAGGCGCTGCCACGGGTTCCGGCACCTCAACCTGAAGCCCGGGCAACGGACGCTTATCCCGAGAATGGTATCGATCTGTGAATCGCTCGTAGCCGGTCATCGCGTCGACTGTCACCACCGAAGACTTCAGATAGACCGTCCTGGCCAACGTCTCGAGCTCAGCGTCGAGATCGACCACCCCTTGCTTGAACCATGCCTTGATCGGCTTGTCCGGGCTCGCCCCGTCGCTCCAGGAGTAGCCCATTTCCAGCTTCAATTTGTCCTTCGCATCGAAGGGCGCCCCTTCAGCCCAGACGCAGTAGGTCTTGCGCCCACTGACCTCCAGCAGATGCGAAAGGATGGGTCGGCCCCCCGGCCCCATTCGCGAGAGGATGAACAACGTCACCTCAGCATCCACCAAAGCCCGATGCGCGTCGTAGAAGCAGCCGCCAATCTGGAAGGCCAGCCATTCGAGCTTAGTGGAGCCGGTCATCATCTGGGACCACGGCGCCTCACGCTGCGAGCAAGCCCACCATTTCCTCTGGAATGAGGGGAAACGGAGCTCGAGGAAGCCACGATCAAACGGCGCGTTATGGGCCACCACCAGGTCTGCTCGGGCAATGAGCGCGTCGACCCGCGCATCATCGAACGTTTGCCCCAAGACATCCTCATCCCGGATGCCGGTCAGCCGGGTGATTTCCTCGGGGATCGGCCGACCGGGGTCTTCGAAGCCGCTGTAGCGCTCAAGAACGCGAAGCACTTGGCCGGAAACTCTGTCGAACTCAGCCAGGACGAGGCCAATATCGATGATCTTGTCCCAATCCTTCTTGAGACCGGTCGTTTCGACGTCCACCACCAAGACCGAACGAACCCGGTTCGCCTCGATCTTCTCATCATCGAGCTGATACGACTCTGCCGGCACGAAGCGGCGCAGCACCCGGTACTGTCCGGTGGCTTCCAGCGCCAATGCCATCTGCTCTTGATCCATCTTCCTCTCCTGCCCTGCCATCAATGCATCACGACATTGGCTGAAACTGCCTTCCGAACCTCCCCCACTTCTACGCGCAGGGCCTCAAGCTGCGTGAGCGCCAAATAGGCGCGGTCTGCAGTTTCCGGCGTGCTGTAGGCGATAAGGAAGGAGTTAACGAGACTGCGCAAGAGTCCGCCCGTGTCATGGTTCTTGATCACCGACATGACGGCAAACTGGTCGAGAAGCTCGACCGGCGTTTCCGCGAATCGGTCAGACCCCATGCCCTTGATGATCTCGGCAAACAAGATCATCAGATGCTCGCGGCGCTGCTCTGGAGCGAAGGGCTTGCCACTCACCGCATCGGCCAATTCAAGGCGGAAAGTGTGCTGCATCGCAGCCTCAACCCGCGAGGCAAGAAGCTTGGCGATGTCGCGGATCAGCTCGGCATGATCAGGCATGGCTGCACGTTCGATTTCGCTCACCGCAATACCCTCTCGATCCGTTCCGCGAATGCATCGTCTTCTGTATCAGCAGCGGCTTCTTCAAGAAGGCTTTCGAGACTGGCAATGTACTGAAGCGTCTGCTCGGAGACGATTTCCACGCCCGCATCGGCGAGGACGCCAGGGTCCAACGGCGCATTCACGCTCTGAGCGTATTCGGCAATCAGTCCTCGAACATCGCTGAGCAAGTTATCTTGGACCCGCGCATCCAACGGCATGAATGATAAGCAGCTTCCCGCGCCGCTCTTGCGCACATGCAGGCAAAGGTCGTGCGGCCGTCTTTTTTCAAGCGTTTCAGGCACTTCTTTTCTCCATTTCATCGGAATAAAACGCTGCAAGCGCCTCCTCCCACACCCAGTGCGACTCGTCCTCCATCGCGCCAGGTGGTAGATCGAGGGCAGCGTTTGCAGCCTCCGCAAGCTGCGTTGCGCTACCGTACCCGTCCGCGTTGTTGCGCATCCACGACCGCACTTGTCGGCGATTGGCATTCGGTTTGGGCGGTATCACGCAGGGGCGCGGCTTGCGCTCCATCGTCGCCGCCTCGATCTCACGCTGCCGGTCGGTCACTGCGCGGCCGGTCTCAAGCACCCACTTGTAATAGCGATGCTCTTGTTTAACGCTCATGCGCTGCGCTCCTGACCCCTAGCAATAACTGCCTCGCGTTCAAGCTGCGGATCGAGCCAATCCCTGTTCGCAGGAAGTGCGTCCATGATCTGCCCTAGCAACCACCGGAGCCGCCCATTACCTGCGGTGGCGATATCCAGCTTCGCCATTAGCGCAGCTTCTCGTTCGCTACCCATGCCAAGCAGACGAGCCTGCTCAAGAGCTTCGTCCCTCTCAGACTTAAGGAGATTGCGTAGGCGCTCGATCTCATTGGCAGCCTGCGGACCAACGCCGTCCATCAGCGATTTAAGCTGTTCATCCCCCATGCCCTGCATGGCGCGAAGACGGCCAATGAGATCGACCAATTCATCATCTTTTTCAAACCCTTCGTCAATCACCGGAGCGCTCCTTTCGCGCAGAATCGACGAGCGCCTGATAGCCATTGCGCTCCAAAACCGCCTGCATCCGATCGTCAAGAACCTGAGGCATCAGCACCCAGCCACCATTGACGGCAGGGTCGCAAGCAACATTGACGTGCCATGCGATGAGCCGATTCAGCTTGACCTTCGCCTGCTCGTAGCTTTCTTCGGGGTTCGCGATTCCAAGAAAAGTGCAAACCAACTCCTCATCGATGGCGCGAAGCCAGCCGTTGAGAGCGCCTTTTTTTTCTTCTTCCAGCCGCGTCGACACTTCCTGAAGTGTGTTCGCGCAGTGCTGGTAGTCAGCAACTATGGCGCGATACGCCAACTGCTGTGCTTCGATCGTCTGCTGTGCCCGGGAGAGCTCTCCCTGTAGCCGCTCGATCGTTTCTCTGGCTGCCTCGATCACGACGACACCTCAGGCAGCTTCCGCGTTTTCACGACCGAACTCAGGCAGCGCATCGAGCGCCTTGTATTCCTCAGCCGAGATCTCCACGGCCCAATTCGGGATAACCGGGTCCTCGAAGTTGCGCGAGTAGCCGCCGCCGACAGGTCTGTTTTTCGCGTCAGGCGTCGAGACGATCACGCGACCGTCGGCCAAGGGTTTGGCAACACAGTGATGGAAAACCGTCGGGAATCCGCATGCCACGACGCCATAGATCCCCAGGCTTTTTTCAAGCGACCACTGCCAGATCTCTTGGAGGTCTATGGTGTTCTGAAGAAGTTCATCGAGCTTCTTGCCTGCCGACGTCCGCTTGTCAGGAACAGCCACCCAACCTTTGGCCTCTTCGACAAAGGAAAACCGCCCGAGGCCCGCAACCTTCCCCGCTTCAGGGCGATCCTTGAACGTCATGCCCCACCCCTTACCGGGGACAAAACACATCCCGGTCGCCCCATGGGCTTCGATCTCGCGGTACGAGGCCCGCGCATCCGACTTGGCCAGCATGAACATCGAGATGCCGCGTTTAACTTCTTCTCGATCCGCAGGCAGGACGAAGTACTTGCGTGCAACGTATGACATTAGAAAGCTCCTGTAGGTGGCACAGAAGCATTCTGTCTGTTTATATAAACGTCGTCAAATCGCTGCATCAATTTCAATACAACGGAGAACTCAAGGTAATCCGACTGGCTTGTACGTCTGCGCCAGAATCTCGTCTGCCAAGGCTTCGCAGGCCTCCGGGGTCTTGAAGTCGGAAGCGCGTGCCCGCAACCGCAGCACATAGGCTGCCCGCTCAAGTGCAATTGCTTCTCGTAGTGCCGTCTCGACCTCGCCGGCGCAATCACACTCCCTGGAAACGCCGTCGCATGCCTCGGTCAGTGCTTTGCGAATCACTTCCACCTGAGAACGGCCGTAGCCTGAAGCGATGAGCCGATCGAGCCCCTCGGCAAGCTCGGACCCAAGGTCCACCACCACGCGGCGTCCTTTGCTGCTCTTGAGTCGCTCGAGGTACGTCTTCTGACGCTGAGTCGTCAGGTTTGAGAAGTGCCTGTCTTCTTTCGCGCTCATCAACCATCAACCCCAGATCGAGGGATGTACTCAACGAATTCCCACTGCGAGCGCGACGGATCGACCTCGCTGCAACGCGCCATGTAGAGCGGCCGCCATCGATGCGCTGGCTCGAAAGTCGAGTCGGACTGATCGCTGACCGTCATGCAGAGGCCAGATCCAGCAAGCTCCACTCCCCCGTCCGGATGGAATGTGAAACGCAGCAGATTTTCCGCTTCCATAAAGGGGCTTCGCTCGCCGCACTGACGCGGAACCAACGCAGCGCCCGGCAGCGCCCGACCGTTAATCCCAGCCACCGTGGCGCAAGCGCCGTAAGCCGGAAACTTGATCTTGCTTCCCTCGATGATGACGGCCTCGTCCTGGTACAACTGCGGGCCCTTGCAGTTATGCGCAGTGAGCGGCATGTCGAACCGGATGTACCGCCCGGACCCCACCACGTCGAGACAGTAGCCATCGACCGGGCGATCGAGACTGTTTTTCAGTTTGAAATGGCCGGGAGCCTGCGTATTGGACAGCGCAACCAAGGGGACGAAACACGCTGAAAGAACAGCCGCCCGAGCGACGGTGCTGAAGCGAAAATCTCGCATTCAATTCATCCTGAATAACAATGATTCCAATAGTTTATATAAACGGCGAATTTTTGCATCCAAGGTGAACGAAAAAGGCCAGCGCATTCCCCAAAGGAAATGGCTGGCCTGCTTGTGTCATGGATCAAAGATCAAATCATGTACGCCTTTCCTCGGCATACGCATCCCGGTAGAGACGATCGGCAACCTGTCGATCCTCACCCTGTTCGAGCGCCTTCGCAGCCCGGAAGTGTCGAGCATGAAACTCAGCACGCGCTTCATCACGCTGATTCCTGGCCTTAGCAGCCTGTCGCCCAAGGTCCATGTAGAACTCACGACTGTTCAGCATGGCGAGCACTCCATCTCGGAATGCGATGGCCAAAACACCTCCATGAAAACCACGTCACGCTGTCGCCAAAGTGCGGCAGCTGCTCGCTTGACATCATCGAGGACATGATGTGCTTCGGGCAAAAGCAGAAAGCTCATTCCTGCCCTGCCTGCAAGCTCCTCGTGATATGGGACGCCCTCCACGATCATGCCAAAGCGCTTGTTTCGCTCTCGAACGAAGGCCAGTCGAACCTGTTGTTGCTCGGCTGTTTCGAGATCCGATTTTCGATGTTGCCGGATACGGGGTCGCATAGATCAAACCTCCCCGTTCTTGGTTTCAACCAGGGTAGCCAGCTTTTCTGCGACCTTGCCTGCAAACACCGGCACCTGACCCACAAAGACCGAGTAAGGCCGGACATCTGCCAGACGATCCGCCACGATCGACTCAAACATCCCCTGATCTTCACGCCAAAGCTCGAGGTAGCTCTGCCCGTAGGTCGCAAGCTTGCTGGCCACCTCGGTAGCCAGGGTGTCGCGCTGGATGTCGTCGGCCAGCACAACCAGCTCGAAAGCACGAATCTCGCTTTCAGTCAGAGGGCGGTCATAAACGATGACACCGTGGCGCGTGAATCGCTCGGCGCCGGGTTCACCGTTTTCCCGAACCTCAAACAAACCGGGCGGCACAGCACCAATGCTGGCCGGCCGGAACTGCAAACCGTATGCGTATTCCATGATCTACATCTCCTTTTGTGAGTTGGAACTGCACAAAAGGGATGCAATGACGAGCCAGTGAAAACGGGCGACAAGCAGAAAAGGTATATTGGAACGCAGAAAACCCGCCAGCCAAGCACCCAGGCGGCGCAATAGCGAGGCAACAATGCAAAAGGAGGCACAAATGGCCGAAATCATCGTAGACAGCCGAGAAGGTCGTAGCGGCTTGGCCAAAAGGCTGGAAGCTGCTGGGGCGCGGATCACGATCAAGGAGCTTGAGAGCGGGGATTATGTGATCGCTGAAGGCGTTGGCGTCGAGCGGAAAGCTGCCGGCGACTTCGTATCCTCCATTCTGGACGGCAGACTCATGCCTCAGATCGAGCTGCTCAGCGTGTCCTATGAGCGTCCGTTTTTCATGATCGAGGGCGACATCTTCAACACGCGATCGGAGATCCGTGAGGAAGCGCTATTGGGCGCACTGAGCTACATCTCACTGCTCAAGAGAATCCCGATCCTCTACACGTCAAACGTGGCGCAGACCGCCCAACTGCTCCTCACGATGCACCGGCACGCAACAGAGGGACTCGGTTACCTCGTTCCGATGCGAGGCGGCAAACCCAAGGATCGGTCGTCGCAGGCGCAGTTCCTCGTCGAAGGACTGCCCGGCGTCGGACCCAGCTCTGCTATCAAGCTGCTCGAGCATTTTGGTACGCCCAAGTCCGTTTTCCTGGCCTGCGAGACGGATCTCAGGAAAGTGCCAGGGATTGGGCCAAAGACCGTTGCAACGATCCGAGAGGTGCTCGAGTACGAAGGCAAGCCCTGATCATCAGCCCTCGCGCTGCGCGAGCTCGACCGCCAGGGCAACCTGGCGCTTCCCGACCTCCGACCACGGCTCGCCTGCCGGAGTCTTGCGGTTCCACGCTAGGCCGCTCGTGTGGGGCATCGGGACCGCAAGCAGCCCGCGTTGTGCTGCCAGCGAGCGAAGCGCTGGATGGCACATAGCCGGATCGACCCAAGTACCTCCGGGCGACCGCGACATCTCAATGCGTCGTGCAAGCGAGCCTGTCCCAACGATGTGCGCAGCAGCTGTGCCCCCAACCAACAGCAGCACCCGCGGCCGCGTTTGCTCGATGAACTCTGCCAGATACGGCATACATGCATCGACTTCCGCTCTCGTCGGCTTTCGGTTCTCAGGCGGCCGACAGCGGCAGATGTTCGCTCGCCCGTAGCCCTCGCGTCCGATGCCATGCTCGGCAAGCAACCGATCGAGCGTCTTGCCTGCCTGCCCTGCGAACCCAACGCCCATTTCATCTTCTTTCTCACCTGGCGCCTCCCCAATCGCCAGTAGGCCACCCACTGTGGCTGCTGTCGGCATGACGATCTGGTTTCTAGATGCACAAAGTGCTGGGCAACGGATGCATTCATTGACATCCTCCCCGGCCAGGCCGGAGATTCCTACGGCGCTCAGGCGCGGCATTGAACCGCCCCTGAGTCGCTTCGGTGGGTTCCTGCTGCTGGCGACCCTGCTGCATCGCTCACTTCACAGGCGAACCGGGCGTGCCCCGCCCTTAGAATATTGATCGCGCCGACCAGATCGGCGTTTTCCTCGAAACCGCATTCGACGCACAAGAATTGCGCCTGCGTCTGCCGGTTGTCCGCCGACACATGGCCGCAGCGCGGACACGTCCGGCTCGTGTTCCGTGGCGGCACGGCAACCAGCCAACCGCCTTTCCACGCCAACTTGTAGTCCAGTTGGCGACGGAACTCGAACCAACCTTGGTCGAGGATGGACTTGTTCAGGCCGGACTTGGCCCGAACATTCTTGCCCGGCCGCTCGGTTGTGCCTGCCGCCGACTTGGACATGTTCCGTACCTGCAAGTCCTCGATACACGCCATCGCGTGGTTTTGGCTGATCGTGGTCGAGGTCTTGTGCAGGTAGTCGCGGCGGGCGTTGCCGATGCGGGTGTGAATACGCTGGACGCGGGCCTTGGCCCTTTTCCAGTTGCTGCTGAACTTCGTCTTGCGGCTCATCGCCTGCTGCGCCTTGCGCAAAGCAGTCTCATGCCGTTTGAAGCTGTTGAGCGGGGCGTAGAACGTGCCGTCCGAGAGCGTGGCAAATCGCGCCACGCCCATGTCGATACCGACCGCCCCGCCCTGCGCGATGGGCTGCTCAAGCTCGCGCTCTGTCTGGATGCTCACGAACCACTTGCCACACGACTGGCTGACGGTGATGTTTTTCACCGTACCCAACACCTCGCGGCTGTTGCGGTAACGCAGCCAGCCGAGCTTGGGCAGAAACAGGCGATTGTTGGCCTGATCGAGCTTGATCTGTTTCGGGTCTGGGTAGCGGAAGCTGTCCGACCGGCCTTTCTTCTTGAAACGCGGAAAGTCGGCCCGCTTGGCGAAGAAGTTGCTGTAGGCCCGCTCCAAGTCCTTGAGCGTCTGTTGCAGCGGATGCACCGGCGCATCAGAGAGCCACGCCGTATCCGCACCGTTACGCCATTCGGTGAGCAGCTTGCACAGCCCGGCGTAGCCGAGCTTCTTTTTGCCTTGCTCGTAGCGCTCCTTTTGCAACGCCAGTGCCTTGTTGAACACGAACCGGCATGACCCGGCGAAGCGGCACATTTGCCGCTCTTGCTGCCCGTCTGGCATCAGTTCGTATTTGTAGGCTTGAAGTCGTTGCATGATGAATTAACGTACAGCCACTCGATCCGTTGACACCCCAAGGACGGCTACGCCGTCCGCGCTATCCTTCCCCGCCCTGAACGGCGAGCTTGTCGCGCACCGGGGTCACAGGAATCTCTGATATACGCGAGTCGAGCCAAAAACAAGCCCTGTTTCCACAGGGAATGCTCACTTGCAGCCCTTTTGAGGGCAGACACGTTTCTTCAACCCCTGTTTTAACAGGGAAGACACCTCGATACCGGCGCTCGTAGGCGTCGTCTTTCTACTACCCCTGAGCATCCAGGGTGCACCACCTCATTGAACGGGTCTTGGGTTATTCTTTACTCATTCCGAGGTTCAGTAGTTTAATGATAGCAACCGATGCCCATGAATCCCAAGATTAGGGAGCCAAGGAGAAAGCCCCTAGATGATGGAAAAACAGCTCACGGCGAAAGAGGTTGCAGCCGCTCTAAAAATCAGTCTACGAACACTTGAAGTCCGAATCCGCTCCGGAAATGCACCACGATTCTACTTCGTAGGCAATCTTAGACGTTGGGAGCCTAAGATCCTTCAAGCCTGGATCGAAGAACAATACGGAAATGCCTCCCCCCCTCCAAGGCGCAGGTCTAAATCCTCCAACACGCAGAGCCTACCTCCGGCCGAAATCGAAAAGTGAGAGGCGTTCAGCCCTGCACCCATTCCTTCGGCGGCAACCAATTCTCCAACCATGGAAGAAACTCAGACGCGGGCATCGGCCGGGCAATACCGAAGCCTTGCGCAAAGTCGCACCCAAGCTCCATCAAGCATCGATAGTGCTCGAGGGTCTCAACGCCCTCAGCAACGACCTCGCGGTTGAACGCTCGCGACAGACCGATCACCCCTTCCACGATAACCCGATCCTCCTCCTCATTCAGCATGTCACGGACGAAGGACCGATCGATCTTCAAGACGTCGGCCGGCAGATGCTTTAGGTAGCGCAAGGACGCGTAACCGGTACCGAAGTCATCCAACGCAAAACGAATACCTTCTGCCTTCCCACTGCTGATAATCTCGGAAATGTGCTCGATGTCGTCAAGCGCGACGGTTTCGAGCACCTCAATCTCAAGACGAGAACGGTTGATTTCGGGATGAGCGGCCAGCAGTTTCGCCAGCGTGTTCATGAAGCCATGAGTCTGCAAGCTGAGCCCGCAAACATTCACACTGATACTGAGATCGAGCCCGAGTACGTGCCACGCCATCAACTGCGTGACCGCCTCACTGAGGACCCACTGGTCAATCTTCTGACTGACAACATGGTTCTGGATCTGAGGCAGGAAGTCACTCGGCGGCAACAGGCCGCGATCGGGGTCTTGCCACCGGATCAGAGCTTCGACGCCAATGACGCGACCGCTCCGAAGATCGACCTTTGGCTGGTAGAAAAGCATAAATTCGCGTTCGGAAAGCGCCTGTTCGATGCGCTCCACCAGTTCTCTCTGAACTCGAACCTCTACCTCGAACTCCGTGTCGTAAACATGAAAGCGGTTCTTTCCGGCCTCCTTCGCCTGATACATGGCATGATCGGCGTGGCGCAGCAGGGTATCAGGGTCCGCTTCGTCGCAGGGAAACAACGTAACGCCAATGCTCCCCGTGGCAGAGAGATGATGCCCATTCAGTTGAATCGGCTCTGCCAGCTTGGCTAGCAAGCGTTCGAAGGTGTGATGGCACTCCTCGGGCTTTCGCAAGCCCTGCACCAAGATCACGAATTCATCGCCACCTAACCGAGCGACAGTATCGTCACCCCGCACCACACTTTTGATACGTTTCGCGATCTCTTGTAGGAACTGATCGCCTACCTCATGGCCGAACTGATCGTTCACCGGCTTGAACCCATCCAGATCCAGATAGCCGAGGGCGAACAGCGTCGACTCGCGCCGACTGCGCGCAATCGCCATGCGCATGTGATCCGCGAGGAGGGTGCGATTTGCCAGGCCTGTCAGCGGGTCGAAGTAAGCTAGTAATTCCAACCTTTTTTCGTTGTTCTTGATCTGGCTGAGATCCATGAACACCGAGATATAGTGCGAAACCTCACTCTCTTCGTCCCGCACTGCCGAAATATTGAGCCACTGCGGGTAAATTTCTCCGTCTTTTCTCCGATTCCATATCTCCCCACACCAATTTGAAGCTTTGTGCTTATTCCGATCGTTCGTGACCACTCAGTCCAGTTCGACGTGATCACCTGTTCCGATTCGTCCTGATCAGTCGTCCCGGTGCTCGTGAGCACCAGGACGACACCGTGACAACCAAGCTGACGTCACGCTCACCGGTCCGGCGACATGATCACCCGGTGGGCATCCAATGCCGTTTAGTTAGGCCACCGGCTTGTACGCGACCGGATAGCCGCGGCGCAG
>NZ_JBQWSN020000032.1:0-28614 GCF_052598215.2 Thauera sp. ZXT1-4
CTCCCGGCGGATCGTCGTGCGGTACGAGCGACGCCACTCCACCTCTTTCTCGGCGAACCAGGTCTCGGCGAAGTCCTTGAAGCGCGGTGTGCTCGCGACGCTGGCTGCCGCCGACGGCAACGCAACCACAGCAGCGGTTGCCGACCCGACCATCCCTCCAGGGGCTGGATCGAACTTCGCGGCGTTCTTGCTGCCGGGGAAGAAGCGGCGGTAGTCGAAGGTTCCGGCGGCGATGTCGGCCTCGATCGCGCTCAAAACCTTCTCAAGCTTCTTTTTGTTCGGAGCGGTCTCAGGGAGCGCGGTGTACTCGCGGCAGCGCACACCCTGATAACGGAAGTCGAAGAAAAGAAACCCCGTTTGGCTATGCTTGCGAATGCTACCCATGACACACCCCGCCATTTGCCATCGGGATTGCGAAGCTGGAGACACTCGAGGTGAGCCCCATATCGCGCTCGATATGCTCCCAGATGTAGAGGATCTTCCTGCCGCCGAAGGGGCGGATGTAGTGTGTTCCTTCGATGAGCACCGAATCCTTCAGCCGCTCACGGATCGTCCGCGGGTCGTACTTGATGAGCCCCGCGAGCTCGTCGGTGGTTAGATAGGTCAGCGACATCACAGCCTCCTTGATCTGATCGGTTATCAGCGATCTACATTTAAGATCACCTGATAACAAATTTAATCACATCTTTGCAGGATGTCAACATCAGGCGATAATATTTTTCATCACCCGTTAGAAAACAGGCTCAGGTGCTCACATGATCAGGTTCCGACTCAAGGAGCTCATCGCAGAAAAGGAGTTTCGGGAACGTCGCGTGATCACGATGACGGAGGTCGCGGCCCAGACGGGTATCAACCGGATGACCCTGTCGAAAATCGCCAACCACCCGGGCTACAGCACCGTGACGGATAACCTGGACAAGCTGTGCGACTACTTCGCATGCCGGCTTGAGCAGCTTGCCGAGCATCTACCCAACTTGAAGCCTGCCGACGACGACGGCGTAGGCGATGCCCAGAAGTAGCGGTCAATTGGGCGGTGATACCGGGCCAGGGAAGCAAGGGTCGAAACCGCTGGCTCCAAGTGATGGCCCGCCAGGACGAGGGCCAAGGATGGGCCAAAAACGGGCCAAGCGTGGGCCAAAAAGAAAATGGGCTAGGCCCCTTAAGACCTAACCCATTGAATTCTTTGGCGCGCCCGAGACGATTCGAACGTCCGACCCCTGCCTTCGGAGGGCAGTACTCTATCCAGCTGAGCTACGGGCGCCAAGCTGTCCGGCGAAACTCCGAACAAGGCGGGGAAGGATAGCGGTGTTCGAGGACAAAGTCCATGACACGATGCCACAATGGTTGTTACGTGGCTATAATTCGCACTTTAGATTCAGTCTTGCGTCACTCCTCGTCAAAGGATCCAAGCATGTCGAACCAACGCACACTGCGCACCACCCGCTTCGCTCTGCCCGCCGTCGCGATCATCACCGCAGCCTTGGTGGCTGGCTGTGGGGATCAAGGCAAGATCGATCCGGAGCTGACCGCATCGCTGATCCAGCCGGTCGCGCGCGTGGAGCTCAAGGTCGTCACGGTACGCGCCCGGCTCGCGTACCGGTGAGCAGATCGTCAAGTCCATCTGCGCAGGCTGTCACGACTCGGGCGCCGTGGGTGCACCGAAGACGGGTGATGCGGGCGAGTGGGCGCCCCGCCTGGCACTTGGCTATGACGCACTGACGGCGTCGGCCATCGCGGGCAAGGGTGCGATGCCCCCGCGTGGCGGCGGTAGCGATCTGACCGATACCGAGGTGGCACGTGCCGTGGCCTATCTGGCCAACCTGGCCGGTGCCGGCTACACCGAGCCGCCGGTCGAGCAGTAACCCCGCTGCGAATGCGCGGCGACGGACGAGGCAGCCTGCGGGCTGCCTTTTTCGTGCGCGCTCGCCGCACACGCTGCCGTCACGTGCTCCGCGTGCGCGAAGCCACGCGGATCAGCCCTTGTCGCGGTTCTCGAACATCGCCATCAGGTTCGCCAGCCGCGCCTTGCCTTCTTCCTTCGTCACCGGCTGCGCGGTCTTGCGGTCGTTCATGCGGATGTCGCCGCCCATCTCGGCGATGAAGCGGCTCGGCTCGCAGGGGCGGAACTCCTTGCCCGACTTGCGCCGCTCGCACCAGGTGAGGTTGAGGCTGCGCTGGGCGCGGGTGATGCCGACGTACATCAGCCGGCGCTCCTCGTCGACCTTGTCCTCGTCGACACTGCTCTGGTGCGGCAGCAGGCCCTCCTCGACGCCGACCAGGAACACGTGCGGAAACTCCAGCCCCTTGGAGGCGTGCAGGGTCGCCATCTGCACGCCGTCGAAGTCGGGGTCTTCCTTGTCGAGCATGGACATCAGCGCGATGGTTTGGGTGAGCTCGAGCAGGTTCTTGCCGTCCTCCTCGCCCTTGCGGCCGAGCCAGCCGACGAAGTCGCGCACGTTGCTCCACTTGGATTCGGCCTCGCGCGTGTCACAGTGCTCGAACAGCCAGGCCTCGTAGCGGATCGCGCCGAGCAGGTCTTCCAGCAGCTGCGCGGCGGGCTCGCGCGGGGCGCGGTACTGCAGGCGGTTGATGTAGGCGGCGAACTCCTGCACGCCCTGCAGCTGCTTGGCGTTGAGGTGCTGGGTGAGGCCTTCCTCGAACACCGCGGTGAACAGGCTGGTGTGGCGGAGCCCGGCGTAGGCGCCGAGCGCCTCGATGGTGGCGGCGCCGATGCCGCGGCGCGGGGTGGTGATGGCGCGGATGAAGGCGAGGTCGTCGTCTTCATTGACCAGCAGGCGCAGCCAGGCGATCAGGTCGCGGATCTCGGCCTTGTCGAAGAAGCTCTGCCCGCCCGACATCACGTAGGGGATGCGGTGGTTGCGCAGTTGCTGTTCGATGAGGCGGGCCTGGTGGTTGCCGCGGTAGAGGATGGCGTAGTCCTTGAAGCGGGTGCGATGCTCGAACTTGTGCGCGGCGATCTTGGTCGCCACCCACTCGGCCTCGTGCTCGGCGTCGCGGCAGTTGGTGACGACGATCTGCTCGCCCTGGCCATGCTCGGACCACAGGCGTTTGTCGAAGAGCTTCTCGTTGTTGGCGATGACGGTGTTGGCGGCTTCGAGGATGCGGCGCGAGGAGCGGTAGTTCTGCTCGAGCTTGATGACCTTGAGCTTGGGGTAGTCCTGCTGCAGCAGCTTCAGGTTCTCGACGTCGGCACCGCGCCAGGCGTAGATCGCCTGGTCGTCGTCGCCCACCGCGGTGAAGGCGCCGCGTACGCCGGACAGCAGCTTGAGCAGCCGGTACTGGGCGCGGTTGGTGTCCTGGTATTCGTCCACCAGCAGGTAGCGCAGCTTGTTCTGCCAGCGCTCGCGCACCTCGGGGTGCTCGTCGAACAGGCGCACCGGCAGCGAGATGAGGTCGTCGAAATCCACCGCCTGGTAGGCGCGCAGGGTGCGCTCGTATTCCTTGTAGAGCTTGGCAGCGACCGAGGCGATCTCGTTGTCGGCGAGCTGCGCGGCCTCCTCGGGGGTGATCATCGCGTTCTTCCATGACGAGATCTGCCACTGCATCTGCTTGGCGATGCCCTTGTCGCTGTCGCCGGCGACGTCCGAGACGATCTGCACGGTATCGGAGGAATCGAGGATGGAGAACTGCGGCTTCAAGCCGCAGTGCTTGGCCTCCTGGCGGATGATGCGCACCCCCAGCGCGTGGAAGGTGCACACCGTGAGCCCGCCCGGCGCGCGCCCGCCCATGATGTGAGCGACGCGCTCCTGCATCTCCTTGGCCGCCTTGTTGGTGAAGGTGATGGCGGCGATGTTGGCCGGGCTGATGCCGCACTCGTTGATCAGGTACGCGATCTTGTGCGTGATCACCCGCGTCTTGCCGCTGCCGGCGCCGGCCAGCACCAGGCAGGGGCCGTCGAGATAGCGGATCGCTTCGCGCTGGGGCGCGTTGAGGAGGGCGGACATCGTGACGGCACTGAAAAAACGAAGCCACCCGGGCGGGTGGCGGGCTTCAATTCTAGCGCATCGCCCAAGCACAGGCCCGCGCGCGAAGGAGCGTCTTCGCCCGGTGCCGCCAGCAGCCGGGTGCGCAGGCCAGGCGCCCCCGGTCGTCCGGCACCTTTCGCGATCCCCCCTGTCGGAGCTTGCAGGACGCCTTCCTATGCGGAACGGCGCGGCCCGCCAAAGGTGACAAGCCGGGGAGGCTCACGCACAATCGGCTGCGCCTGACGGGCGCTTGTGCCCCGCAACCGACTCGACCGGATTTCATCATGAAGCTGAAGATCATTGCCGCCCTCGCGGTCATCGCCCTTGTTGCCGCGGGTTTCTTCGTGTTCCAGCAGAAGCCCGCAGCGCCCGATGTCGCATTCCCCACGCTCGAGGGGCAGACGTTCCGTACCGCGGACCTGCGCGGCAAAGTGGTGCTGGTGAATTTCTGGGCCACCACCTGCACCAGTTGCATCAAGGAGATGCCGGCACTGAAGGCGACACAGGAGAAGTTCGAGGCGCGCGGCTACCAGACCGTGGCGGTCGCGATGGACTACGACCCGCCCGCTCAGGTCGCCACTTTCGTCGAGCGCAACGATCTTCCCTTCACCTTCGTGCTCGACCGCGACGGCAGCATCGCGCGCGGCTTCGACGGTGTGCGCCTGACCCCGACCAGCTTCATCGTCAACAGGCGTGGCGAGATCGTGCAGAAGATCCTCGGCGAACCCAAGCTCGATGCACTCCACGCGCTGATCGAAAAGTTGCTCGCCGAACCTGCCTGATCCAAACCTGTCGGACCTCGACTGAACACGAGCGGAATCCCTCATGCCCATGCCCCGTCCGAAGCTGCTCGCCACACTGTCCGCCGCAACCTTGCTCGGCCTGCCGCTGTTCGCCGATGCGCAGCGCGCGGGCAGCATAGGCGGCTGCGACATCCGCCGCGGCACGCTGTGCACCAACATGAACCTGAACGGAGCAGAGCTGGCGGGCGTGAACCTGGCCAATTCCCAGTTCACCCGTTCGGACTTGTCCGGCGCCAACCTGCGCAGTGCAACGCTGGACGAAGCGAACTTCTCCCAGGCGGAACTGAGCGGCGCACACTTCGACGAAGCCTCGATGCTGCGCACCAACCTGCGCGGTGCCCGACTGGGCGAAGCCAGCCTGCAGGGGGCGAATCTGCGCAACGCGATCCTGCAGAATGCGGACCTGCACGGCGCGAATTTCGGCGCCGCTCAACTCGGCGGCGCCAACCTGACCAATGCGCGCGCCGAGGGAGCGCGCTTCGACGCGGCCGACCTTCAGCGCGCAAATCTGCGCGCCGCCAAGCTGTCGGGCGCCTCCTTCGCCGGCGCCAACCTGCAAGGCGCCAACTTCACCCGGGCTCAGCTCACCAACGCCGACCTGAGCGGGGCGAACATCGATCAGGCGATCTTCCTGAATGCGCAGACCGAGGGCTGCAAGGGCTGCCCCTGAGCGCACGTTCTGCAGGGCGGCTTACTCGAGGTTGAACTGGAAGGTGCTGACCACGCGCAGGCGTTTGCCGATCGTGCGCGAAGTATCCATGTCGGAATCATCATCGTCAGTGATGCGGATCGCGCCCTGATTCGCGCTACGCAAGGAACCCAGACGTGCGCCCGCATCGGCAGCGAACTTGCTGGCCAGCTCGCGCGCACTCAGGGTCGCCTCTTCGAGCAGGATCGGCTTGATGTCGTTGAAGCCGCGCAGCTGATAGCGCGGCGTGCCGTCACCGCTGTCGCCACCGAGCTGGACGCCCGCCTCGACGAGTGGATCGACACGATTCGACGCCGCAGCCACGAGATCGACGCGGGCCGATTTCACCACCACCTGGCCCTGTCCGGTGAAGCGTAAGGCCACACGATCCGAGCCATACTCGCGCGCCAGCAGATCCTGCACCTGCACGGGGCGCACCTCGATCTCTTCATCGTTGAAACCCTGCTCGCGCAGAAATGCGATCACCCGCTCGCGATCGGCGGTGAGCGCCTGCTGCACACGACCGAAGTCGTTCTCCGCGCGACGGAACGGAAGGGCCCACACGGCGAAGTCGCTCTTCACGTCGCGTTCGGCAAGCCCCTTCACGGTGAGGGTACGATCGGCCATCCGGAAGCGCTCGACCCCCTCCGCCACCTGCATCCCCGCAAAACCGATGCCGGCGGCAAGGATCAAAGCGGGAACGACCCCGATACGGCTCTCGGCCATGATCACACTATCAATTACAGCGCTTTTTGCAAAAATAGCCCATGAAAGGGCTTGCTTTTACATTGATACGAGCTAAAAAAGACATAGGTAAGTGCAACGAAATTCAGAATTACACACATCTCTGCAACCTCCTTGAAATGCCAGTACGGAAAATTCCAAAGAACTTTCGCAACGTGACCGGCATTGCCGCATCGAGTAAGGCCGTAGGACCGGCGGAGTTCGAGTCTACTCTTGAACGGGACTTCCTGGCACTGCTCGATTTTTCCCCCGACGTCGCGCGCTACGAAGTCCAGCCAGTGCGCATTGAGTGGTCGGACGGGACAAAGAAGGGCGCACGTCGCTACACACCTGACGTCCTGGTTGAGTTCGTTCCGGAACTGCAGCGGCGACCATGGTTGTGCGAAGTCAAGTACCGCGCCGATCTCGCGAAGGACTGGGCGACACTGCACCCCAACTTCAGGCGGGGTGTTCGTTACGCCAAGCAACACGGTTGGCGATTCCGACTGATCACGGAAGTCGAGGTGCGAACACAACGGCTCACCAACATCCGCTTCCTCGCGCCCTTCGGGCGCCGGAACATTCCGCAGGAAGATATCGAAACGGTTCTGGCTGCGATAGCTGCGGAACGCAGGAGCACGCCAGCCGCAGTTCTACAGGCGCTGAGCTCGAGCGTGTGGCGCCAAGCCGAATATGTCCCAGCCCTCTGGCATCTTGTCGCACGCCACCAGATCGGTATCGATCTGGAAGCCGAAATCACCATGCAGTCTCCAATCTGGAGCATATCGTGAGCAAGAACGTGCTCCCGCCTGTTGTCCTGGATTACGGCACGGAGGTCTTCTACCGGGGGCGGCGCCACACCATCCAGCAGGAGTCGCAGGACTTCAGGACAGTGGTTCTGCGTGAGCACGAGTCGGGCAAGCTGCTTCAAGCGCCAATCGACGATCTCAGTTCCGTCGAGGCCCTGCCTGAGGCGACGCAATCGGATATCCACGCTCGTGATGAGCAGCAGCAGCAGGACGCCGAACGCAAGTTCGAGTGCATCAAACCCTTGCTGGATAACTCGCAGCGTTCCACTCAGTACGTTCACCTCCGCGCGGAAGAATTGGGTCTTCATTTCGTCACCCTTTACCGATGGCTCAAGCTGTTCGAGACAACCGGGAAAGTCTCCGTTTTCCTGCGCAAAACGCGCCGGGACAAGGGGCAAGCGAAGCTTGCGCCCGAGGTCGATAAGATTGTCAACGACACGATCGAATCCTTCTACCTCACTCCCCAAAAACGGAAACCTTCGAAGGTGATCCGCGAGATCGAGAAGCTATGCGCCAAAGCGGGACTGAAAGCGCCTCATGGAAACACCGTTCGCCAGCGAATCAAGGCACTCGATGCCTTCAAGAAGACCAAGGCTCGCGAGGGCAGCAAGGCGGCCCGGGACGGCTACGCACCGATCAAGGGGCCGTTCCCCGGCGCGGACAAGCCCCTGTCCGTAGTCCAGGTTGACCACACCCTCGTCGACATCATCCTCGTTGACGACATCCACCGCCTACCGATCGGACGCCCATGGCTCACGCTGCTGATCGACGTGTTCTCGCGCATGGTGCTCGGGTTCTACATCTCATTCGACCCGCCGGGCAATCTCTCGCTAGGCTTGTGTCTCACGCAGGCTTTTTTGCCGAAAGAGAAGTGGCTCGCGAAGCAGGGAATCGAGACCGCCTGGCCGTGCTGGGGCGTCCCGCGCACCATCCACGCGGACAACGCCAAGGAATTCCGCGGGAACATGATGAGAATGGCCTGCAAGGAATACGGCATCGATCTGGAGTGGCGCCCTGTGGCCACACCCCATTACGGAGCGCACATCGAGCGGCTGCTGGGTACGCTGAATGACGAGATCCATTCCGCCCCTGGCACCACCTTCTCCAACCCCCGCCAGCGAGGCGAGTATGACTCGGATGCCCGCGCGGTCATGAGCCTGGCGGAGTTCGAAAAGTGGTTCACGATCTTGTGCGTCGAGATCTATCACCAGCGTATGCACTCCGAGCTGGGCATGCCACCGATCGCCAAGTGGCAAGAGGGCGTTTTGGGCACCAAGAAGGAGCCCGGCATTGGCGTTCCCCCTCGGATCACCGACGAACTGCGTCTCAAGCTCGATCTCATGCCCTACGAAACCCGGACGGTGCAGCACTACGGCATCATCTGGGACCATATCGAGTACCAACACGATGTGCTGCGCCGCTGGATCAACTCCACCGATCCAGATAACCCGAAGAACAAGCGGCTGTTCCTGTGCCGCCGGGATCCCCGCGACATCAGCACGATTTGGTTCTACGATCCCGAAGTCGAACAGTACTACGCGATCCCTTACCGAAACACCTCGCACCCCGCAATCAGCATCTGGGAGCTGAGAGAAGCGAAGAGGCGTGCCCTGGAAGAGCAACCCAAGGTTACCGTCGACGAAAACCTCATCTTCTCCGCCTACGACAAGATGCAGTCCATCGAGCAAAGTGCCCAGAAGCTCACCAAGAAGATGCGACGCAACCAACAGCGCCGTCGCCTGGGGCTTTCGAACGCACGCGAGCACCTTCCGGCATCGACGGCTCCTCAAGTCATTCCGCAATCCGTGGCACCATCCCAGCCCAAGGTCTCCATCGTGCCGTTCGAGGAGGTCGACGACATGGCGGACTCGGGGGACCGAGATGGGTGACGACGCCTCCCATCTCCTACAGAAGGCTGCCGAATACCTTGCGCGCACCGATCAGGAACGGATCGCCTACATCCGCTCGCCGCGCTGGATCGGCTACCCACGCGCCCAGAAGGTGCTCAAGCAGCTCGAAACGCTGCTGAGCTACCCGGCATCACACCGGATGCCGAACCTGCTCATCGTGGGCGACACCAACAATGGCAAGACCATGCTGGTTAAGCGCTTCTGCGGGCAGCACAAGCCAAATGACAACCCCTCGGGAGAAGCCGCTGTGGTGCCGGTTCTGTTCGTACAGGCACCTCCAGTTCCAGATGAAGGGCGGTTCTATAACGCGATCCTGGAGCGCTTGTTTGCAACGTACAAACCGGGCGATCGCGCCGACCGAAAGCAGTTCCAGGCGATCAAGCTGCTGCGGGAAGTGGGCTTGAAGATGCTGATCATCGACGAGATTCACCACATACTTGCCGGATCGATGGCGAAGCAGAAGGCGTTTCTGAACGTGATCAAGTATCTCGGCAACGAGCTCGAAGTCCCCATCGTCGGGGTCGGTACGCGGGACGCCTTCCGGGCCATCCAGACCGATCCTCAGCTCTCCAACCGATTCGATCACGCCCTGTTGCCGCGCTGGGGCAATGACGACGACTTTCTGCGCCTGCTCGCCACCTTTGAGCGCGTCCTCCCCTTGCGTTACCCGTCCGTGCTGATCGAAGGCTCGCTAGCCGACAAGATCTACTCGATGAGCGAAGGATACCTGGGCGAGATTTCCCGTTTGCTCGTGAATGCGGCTGTTACAGCGGTTGAACGTGGACAGGAGCGAATCGATAAGCGAATCCTCGACAGTATCGACTGGGTGCCACCTTCCGAGCGCCGCAAGGAGCCGAGGGAGTGACATGCCACGTGACCACTTGTGGCCGGCGCACCCCCACCCCTTTCCGGACGAACTGCTGTCGTCCTGGATCGTGCGGATCGCCCACGCCAACGCGATCAAGCTGCAGACCTTGTCCTGGCAGTTGTTCGGAAACGAGAGATCGCCCTGGAACCGGGATATCGATCGCTCCGCACCTCCATGGTTGCTTCGCACCCTTTGCACGCACACGGGATGCAACTATTGGGACGCGTTCCATGCGACCTTGGTGACCTATCGAGGACGGCTGTACCCCAGGCGCCGGACCAGCGGTCGGTTGAGCTGGGTCTTGCCGATCAAAGGCCACGGCATGCGAAGAACAGCCTCCAGCCTGCAGTTCTGCCCCGCATGTCTGGCGGGCGATCCCATTCCTTACTTCAGGAAGACGTGGCGCCTCGCGCTCTACACGTACTGCCCCGAGCACCAGTGCGCGCTCTACGATGAATGCCCGACCTGTCATAGCCCCGTTACTCCGCATCGGGGTGATTTCGGACGTGAACTGGCGGACGCCCGTCCCATGCATGCCTGTGCCACGTGCGGCGCCGACCTCCGCGAGGTCCCATGCCATCCGGAGACATTCCCCACCGAGTCACTCCAAGCGTTCTCCGGGGCCATGCTGCGATCCATCATGCCAGCAGCGAATACGGCCCATCGGTTCGACCTCGGCTTCTTCAGAGTCCTGCACCATCTCTGCGGCATGATCTGTTCGAAATCGAACAATGGTTTGCTGCTGCGACACCTGGCGACCACGCTCGGACACGCGGAAGTACCCCTGCTGCCGGAAGGTAGGATCGGCATCGAGGACCTCCGGCGCGACACGCGTCATCTGGTGCTCATGTGCGGTCTCTGGTTGGTGGAGGATCTGGAGCAGCGCCTCACGGAGGCCTGGAAGGACAAGGCGATCCGGTATAACCTGATGCTGAAGGGGTTTCAGAGGCCACCGAGATGGTACGGTGACATCGTGCAGTCACTCTCGAACTGGCGGTCGATCAGGCGCTGATGCGCGGAGCAGGCTCCTTGTGCGGTTGCTACATAATCCCGGGACAATCTGGCCTACTGGCTAGCGACAACGGGCACTTTGAACTTCTAGCTGGCAGTTCGCTCCAGCGTTGAGCCTGGGCCGAATGGATATCGATTGAATCAGCTTTGGATTCTCATCGCCTGCCCAAATCAGCGTGACCAACTCGGGGGGCTGTCCAGGCGTTGATGGCTCGCCTCGGACACCTAGGTCCGAGCGGTAAAGATATTGAAGAGAGGCGCTTGTCAGATCCTTGAAAAGGACAACCCGCGCGCGGGGGCTTGCGTGTAGTTTGCCAACCTGCCCTCCCCCGTGTTCATACGTGATCGCGACTTTTCCATCGACGGGCGCCTCGATCACGATCCTTGCGTTGATGGAACCCCACTGAGATTGGGCGTCGACCGGAGAGGTGGCGAACTCGAAGCGGGATTCCGTCGCAACAATTTTGTACCGCTCATCAGCGTCGACCGGCGGCACAAGGTTCGCGATCGCATCCCTCACGAGGGCAATGGCGCGTTGGTCGATCAACAGCTGATTGGCAACCTCACGGGACCGTTCAGTCCCACGCTGAACCAGCGTCAAGACGTCGGAGATCAGATAGATGAGACCGCCGCCAATAACCATGGCGATCAGTAGCTCCAATAGGGTGAAGCCTGCTTCCGCCGTGCGAATTCGGGGAGCCTTCATCGAACCACTCCGACACGGTAGACCTCGAGTGACACGATCGGCTGGGTTCGCTCCTCGAAGACGTCAACGCGCACACGGCGCAGCACAAAGGGGCTTGCAGCGCCTTGCGCACCGGCACCGGTTTCCGCTTGATCGATTGTTGCCACCCACGCAAATGACCCGCCTCGCCCCTCGAAGCGACCGTCCATTTCGTGAGCAATCACCGTGTGGATCTCGATCTGACTTTGCGCCACCCGGAGAGCCGCTGAACGCGAGGCGTCAGCGTGTGTTCGATCGAGATTCGTCACCATCGTGGGGAGCAGTGTCCCGAAGAGCAGGGCGGCCACAGCGAGTGCGACCAATATCTCGAGCAGGCTGAAGCCCGCCTGCGCACGCGTGACGCTAGTCAAGAGTCGAGGTGCCTGTCAGAGGATTGATGTGAATGCGAACGCGCCCCTTACCCACTGCAAGTTCAATCACCTCCCCGCTGGACGATCCGTCCGCAAAGAAAGTGACGCCGACTGCGGGCCCTTTCGATCCGATGCAAGACCCAGGGACGGCCGAGTCTTCGTTTAATCGAGCGGATGCTGCCTGTCGAGGTGCAGTCAGCTCGTTGCAGGGGATGTTTACGCTGCTGCCCGTCTTCAGGGCGCGCAGACGCGCCATTCTCAGTTGATGCTCAACATGATCTGTCGCGCGCTGCAGCCGTCGCCCATCACCAGGTATCGCTTGAGCACCAACGGTCGCGAGCAGACCAATCAGCACAATGACTACCAAGAGTTCGAGCAAGGTCAAGCCACGCTCATTGCTTGTCCCAATTGCCGATATCGGAGTCTTCGCCACTGCCGCCTTCCTTGTCGTCTGCCCCGAACGAGAAAACGTCCACCGCGCCGTGCTTGCCGGGGATTCTGTAGCGATAGGGGCGTCCCCACGGATCAATCAGATGCTGTTGCTTTCGGACATACGGGCCACGCCACTTGCTGACCCCTTGCGGGGCTTCCCAAAGGGATCGCAGTCCATGCTCCATGTCGGGGTAACTGCCCGTATCAATCCGGTAGTAATTCAGTGCGGTCGTGATGGTTTCTACCTGAAGGGCTGCCGTATCCGATTTGGCGCCAGAGAACATGTTCATCACCTGGGGCGTGACGACTGCCGTCAACAGCCCCATGACCACCAGCACGACGAGGAGCTCGAGCAAGGTGAAGCCACGACACGCTCCTGGGGCTGACCGAACGGAAAAGTGGATGGGCTTCGTCATGATCTCAATGCAAGTTGATTGATACTGAGTATTCCGAGCATGACACCGGCAACGACAAGGCCGACAACGACGCCAAGAAATGCGATCGCCAGCGGATTGACAAGTGCGAGCATGCGCTCGATCTGCTCGGAGGTATCTCTCTCGAGAAGTTGAGCGGCGCGCAGGGTCGTCTTGCCGAGCTCCCCGGTGTGCTCGCCAACCTCGATGAGAGCACACGTTTCATCCGGGATGACTCGGATGGTCTCGAGTGTCGTGCCGATCGAACCGCCTTCTCGCAGTCGCCTCGACGCACCTTCCAACGCATCCCGAAGGCGCCTTGATCCCGCTGCCTGTGCAGCCAGTAAAACCGCCTCGGAAGCCTCAACGCCGCTCTGGAAGAGCATCCCGAGTACGCTGAGGACGCGAGAGACATTCAGCTGGTCCATGAGTTGGACAGGAGGAAGTCGCCTGATCGCAGCAGCAATCCAGCCGGCGAAGCGTTCCGATCTTCGCTGCAACAGGAATCCGGCGAACACCACCGCGCCGATCCAGAGCAGCGACGCCATCGCATGGTGTACAGCCAGATTCGAAAGCCAGAGCACGGCGCGGGTCATACCTGGCAGACGATGCTCTTCGCCCGCGAAGATCGGCTCAAACCCCGGAATAACCACGGTGAGCACAACCAGCAGTGCAACCAGCACGGTGGCCAGCACGATCGTCGGGTAGGTAAGGGCGTTTGTGATCTCGGTTTGGGTACTGGCCTGCCGCTGGAGGTAACGGCCCGCGGTCTCTAGGCCCTCTGCCAATCGCCCCCCGCCTTCCGCAGCCCTGATCATCGGCGGCAGATATCGAGGCATTCCGGCCTCAGCCTCCAACGCATCGGACATGGGGCTTCCCGCCTGGATACGGGGCAACAGGCGCCTACCCATTGTTGCGGAGGGCCGGCTTCCCCTTTGCCGCGATACAACCTGCAGCGCCTGCTCGATGCTAAGTCCCGCCCCCACCATTGCACCGATTTGCTCACAAAAGAGCGCAACGTCACGAACAGGAACCCGCCGACTCAAGATCACGGGTCGACTCAGCAGATCGTTCAGACCGCCGTCTTGTGCGGTGATCCGGATCGGCGTCATATTCTCGCCGATAAGTTGAATGGCGAGTTGGCGCTCGTCTTCTGCGTCACGAGTGAATACTCGGGATGAGCCCTCGGGTGTGAGCGCCTTCACCGTGAATTTCGTCACCGGCCGAGCTCCTCGACGACACCAAGCACTTCCTCCAGCGTGGTCTCCGCATGGACCACTCTGTTCAGGCCATGAGACCACAAGGTCGGGCGATTCTTTTGCTTGATCAGCCCGAGCAAAGCCTCCTCGGCGTGCGGCTGTCGGATTGCCGCCTGCTCCTCAGGTCCGATCGGCAGGGCTTCGAAGATTGGTAGGCGGCCCGAGTAACCTCGTCCGCGGCAGGTCGGGCATCCGACTGCCCGCGGCAGTTTGATTGACTCAGTCTTGTGGCCAAGCGCCGAAATCAGCGCATGTTGTTCATCCTGCGTTGGCTCGCGTGTAGAGCGGCAGGTTGCGCAAAGCTGGCGAACCAGACGCTGGGCACCCGCAAACACCAACGTTGATGCCAAAAGGTAATCCTCGACACCAAGGTCGAGCAGCCGCGTGATTGCCCCGGCCGCCGTGTTCGTGTGCAGGGTAGCGAGGACCAAGTGTCCTGTAAGAGCGGAGCGGATCGCGATGTCTGCGGTTTCCTGATCGCGGATCTCCCCGATCATGATCACATCAGGATCATTGCGGAGTACGGATCGAAGGGCCGCCCCGTAAGTCAATCCAATCTCGGGTTTGACCTGCAACTGCGACACCCCGGGGAGCGTGTATTCGACGGGATCCTCGACCGTGACGATCTTGCGTTCCGGGCTCCTGATCGCATTTAAAGCCGCATAAAGGGTCGTCGTCTTACCGCTGCCCGTCGGGCCGGTAATCAATACGATGCCGTGGGGGCGATCCAGCGCCGCACGCAAGAGTTGTAGGCCATGGGGATCGAGCCCCAGGCTCTCGAGCTCGGGCGACACTGAATGCTGTCCCAGCAGGCGCAGCACCATCGATTCGCCGTGGAGCGTCGGAAAGGTGGCAACGCGCAGGTCCAGACTGACTCCTCGTGTCGTAAACCGTATCCGGCCATCCTGCGGGAGCCGTCTTTCAGCGATGTCCAGCCGCGCCATGAGCTTCAACCTCGAGATCACGGCTTGAGCCCAGCGGTTCGACAACACCTCCACTTCCTGGAGGGCGCCGTCTATCCGGTAACGCACGACGAGCGAGTCGGAAGTCGGTTCGAGATGGACGTCCGAAGCGCCGGAGTCCATGGCTTGGGTGAGCAGCCTGTGTGCCGTGCGTATAGCCGGGGCATCCGACTCATGATCCGACAGTTTGTCGATATCGTCGCCCGTTCGCAGCGGCTTGCCCTGTCCAGGCTCGCCCCCACTATTCGACGCCTCGTCACCCAATGCGGCCAGCAGATACTCGTCGATTTCCGATTCGAGAGCAGCTAACGGCTCCACGTCCTTACCGATGGCAAAACGGACACCGGCAATCGCGATATCGTCCTGTGGGTTGGCCATCGCAAGTCGGATGCGCGTCTCAGACTCTCCGACGGGACACACTCGGTGCCTCCGCAGGAACGCCAGATTGAGACGGGCTGGAAGCCGTGCCGGCCGCGGATACTCAGCGCGCGCGAGCAAGGGGATGTCCAGGACACCGGCAAAGACCTGTGCCATCTCACGTTCGGCGACAACGCCCAGTCGCGTCGCCGCAATCGAGAACGCGACCCCGTGTGCCAACGCAGCGGCCTGCACACGCTCGACGCCCTCATCGGTGATGAGGCCACGCTGCCGAAGTGCTTCGATCAGTGCGGGGGTCGCACCGGAGGAGCACTCAGGCTGGCTTGATGGGTGCAGGTCGGCGCGCATGCTCGTCGTGATTCTCTTGTTTACGGGTTCCGATCCGATCTGGGCATAGTGCAAGTCCCTTGTCGGTCAAGGGCGAAAGATCCTGCGCGATTCACAGGCAAAGCATGCAACACAATTATGGCAAAAGAGTTTAATCGAATCTCCGCCTCTAGGTGGCGGGACAGATACGCTTCCTCGTCCGGTTCAGGTTGTGCTGGCGAACGCAAGCCTCTTGCAACTGCGCTGCCTGGTGAGGCTAGAGACCAGTAGCCTGTCGCGGAAACAGAGACACACGCCTTCTTCGCCACAGCCGTACGAGATGGTTTGCCCGTCATCCCGATCAGACCCGCTTGCAATCATCGTCAGAACCGACGATGATTCACGACATGAGCTACCCCGGCGGAAAAGGCAAGAGCTATCAGCGGCTGATCAACCTGATGCCACCCCATGAAACCTACATCGAGACTCACCTCGGTAGCGGCGCCGTGTTGAGGAACAAGCGACCGGCCAAAACCACGATCGGCATCGACGCTGACGAGCGTGTTGTTTCAGCGTGGTCGCAGAGCACCCCGATGGGGTGCAAGGTGGTTCAGGCAGATGCGGTCACTTTCCTGGAACAGTACGCGTTCCGTGGAAACGAGCTGGTCTACGCAGATCCACCCTACGTGGCAGCCACGCGCCGTCGGACGAAGATCTACCGATACGAGTACTCGGACGCCGATCACTTCCGCCTTCTGGATGTACTCGCTGCGCTTCCATGCATGGTGATGATCTCGGGCTACGAGAGTGCCCTCTACGAAGAACGACTTCGAGGGTGGCGAAGAGTGTCGTTCTCTGCCAATACACAAAGAGGGCTTCGCCAGGAATGTGTCTGGATGAACTTTTCGGAGCCCACGCAATTACACGATGCGTCGTTCTTGGGCGAGACGTTCCGCGAGCGCCAAGCTGTCAAACGACGGCACCAAAGGCTGTTTGAGCGCTTCGGCCGGATGGATCCTGTCGAGCGTGAGCACGTCTTGCAGGTGCTTAACACCCGCTACAACGAAAGGGCATGCACATCATGATGCAAACTGCCGCGGTATTCACAGGCGCAGCGGTCATCAAGGTCGATCTTCCCCCGCCCGATGCCGAGACACTACCTGGCGTGCCATGGGGCGCGGTCGAAGCCTTCCCTACACCCGCGTACTGGACATACCAGGTGATCGCGCGGCGGATCTGCGGCACCCCAATTCGGTATCGTTTGGGAAGCACCCTTGCCGAAGAGGTAGCAGCTTGCCTACTTGGTGGCCATGGCATCCCAGCGGCGGTCGGCGTCGCCGCTTTCCAGAAGCTGAGATCGTGCGGCGCCCTTCAGGGAACGCCCACCGAAGCACAGATCGGGGAACTGCTATCGGAGCCACTCGATATCGATGGCCGACACATTCGATATCGCTTCGCGCGGCAAAAGGCCCGGTACCTGAGTGCCGCCCTTGCGCGCCTTTCAGTCGAGCAGCCGCCGCTGACAAGCGGGCGGGCTCTGCGCGATTGGCTCATTCAGCTGCCAGGCGTCGGGTTCAAAACCGCCTCGTGGGTCGCGCGCAACTGGCTCGACGCCGACGACGTCGCCATCCTCGATATTCACATCCTCCGTGCCGGAGCACTCGCACGCTTCTTCGACGAGGATATGAGTGTCGAGCGGAACTATCTTGAGCTGGAAGAACGCTTCCTGCGGTTCTCCAAGGCAATCGGCGTCCGCGCGTCCGAGCTAGATGCTGTGATGTGGCACGAAATGATGTCCTCTCCACGGACGATCACTCAGCTCATGGGTGGGAGTCGAAACGGGGTGGGCCTAAGTGAGACAGCCATGGCGCCTGTATCTGACCTTCCGCTAGTCCGGCGGCGCCCCCACAAAGGCCGCTCCGACCCCCGCCAAGCCAGACTGATCGAGTAGCCGTCCCACCCAGGGCTCGCCCGTTACGCCCAAAGGACAGTAGTTCAAGCCTAGAGCCTCCGCGGCGACCGCAAGAAAACCCAGCAATACCCCTGCATCGCGCCAGACAAGACTTTCCGCAGCTTCGTATTTTGCAGCGGTCTTGCCTGGCTCTGCGGCCAAGATGAGAAGCGTTGCGGATGTTGCCGGCAGGACACTGTGCATCTCGGCCAATACCCCGCTTGGCTCGAGTTGGGTAATCACCTCGTCCAAGGCGTGACTCACTGCGTCATACCTGAGCCACCGGCCGGCCTGCGGATCGATCACCAGCAGGTGAATGGGATGAATGGCTCCGGCAGACGGGCAGGGACGATGCGACAAAGTAAATCCAAGCTCATCGCCTCCTGTCCCTTGCACCTGGCAGGTCAGCCAGGTCAGTTTGCTCAACATCTCCAAGCTTAGTCGCGAGAACACGCGCTTTGTGCGCCTCTGTAGCAATAGCTCTGGACATGAACGACTCGATCCAGAGGGAAACACAGGGACGGGCAGGGCGATACGGGCTCCTAGCGGCCACGTCAAGGGCGCGTAGCGCTGTGGAGTCTCTCGCGGTCGGGGGCTTCCCAGATCAACCCAGCCGTCCATCAAGCTCATTGAGTACCTCGAAGTACTTGTTGCAGCCACGGCAATTGGCACAAGCAACATTCGCCTTATGGCAACTATGTGCCCAAGCGAGGAGTTCACGGGGCACACCCGCTTCGCGAACGAGTTCCACAGTGCCGAGGTGGATGGCTGGCGCTTCGACCCGTATACCTCCTTCCTGCAGCGCAACCAGGGCGTTCATCGCTTGGACAAAGTCCGAGGTGCCGTCGCGGTGGGCTGAGTCCGATTTGACCGTGCCGATCATGAGCCTCCCCACGCCAAGTGACAGCGATCTCGCCGCTGCGAACGTAATCAGGATCTGGTTCCGGTACGGCCACCAATCACTTGCTGGAGCATGGCAGTCGGCATCGGCGCCTGCCATGTCGCCGGAACCCAGCGAACGGCAGTCGATCCGCACGACATGGTGCTCAATCCCCAGTCGTCTACAGATCAACTGCGACGCGGTGATTTCGGCTTGGGCAGCCAACTGGCCATAGTCGATCGTTATCCCGATCTCGGGCCTTTTCCACCAGGCGATCGAGAGCGAGTCCATGCCGCCCGACAGGAGCAAGGCTGATCTCATAGCCTGCAAGCCGTCCAGAGCGTCTGATAGATCGAACTCACGTAGTCATCGCAGAGCAGGCAGTCCGAGCCGCCCATCATTTTCTTGTTCTCGTCGGACTCGTTCTCACAGTAGACGACGACAGGCTTGCCTTTCGCCCGCGCGTAACCGATCTCATAGACCGTGCCTGGATCCATTCCATCGCCGACTGCGAAGATCAAATCGGCATCGTTGATCCCCTCGAGATCAAGGGGAACGACATCCTCGGCGCTTCCGTGTCCGACGTCATGGTAAGGCGAGAACACCTTCAACCCTGCGGCCAACAAGTCGCTTCTGGCCTGCTCGATCAGCCATAGCTGAGCCAGACTGAAAAACGGACCTGCCAGATAAACCTAAAAACCTCAGTTACCCCACCCGGTTTGCATGCTGAATCAGCAAACGAAGGGGTGCCGGTGGTCCGATGGCCGCGATGGTGCGCTTGAGATGGTCGCAACAGCGCAGCCAGACCGATGGGGCGTTGAACTGCTCCGCAGCTTCGCTCATCCAGGTTTGAAGCTGGCTGGACACGCGCATGAGCACTTGGCGGGCCTTGTCGAAATAGGCGTGCTGCCCGGTCAGCGTGATCGTGGTCTGGCCCGCATGCTCGGTGCGTCGGCCGACCGAGGACATCAACCAGGGTCGGCTGGTCATGGCTTCGAGCCGGGCTTCCGGGTTGGCCAGGCGCACAAACAGGCTCCACCAGTTGTAGATCAGGGCCACCGCGCGCGCCGACAGTTGGCAGCGATGCAGATCGTGCGTGGTGAAGCCGCCCCAGCCCCACTGGTTCTTGAGTTCGTCGAAGGCGTTCTCCGCGTCGGCCCGGTCACGGTAGAGCTGGCCGAGCGAGAGGATTTCGTGGTCCAGGTTGGTGACCAGCACAGCGTACTCGTAGCCGGTGATGCGCTTTCCGCCCTTGCGGTCGGCCTCAATGAAGCCCAGCAGTTGCTGACCGTTGTCCTCCTGGGCGACGAGCATTTCGCCCCGCAGGGGGCGGCGCAGCACGACCACGCGACGCGTGTCTTCCCATCCGGTGAGTGCCAGCGTGCTGTCGATCCCTTCCCAGCCCTGACCGGCATCACACCAGCCCGAGACCCGGAACAGGCGCTCGATGTGGCGCTTGACGTTCTTCGACAGGCGCAGCTTGAACAGGTAGGGCTGCGCGCGCGTCTCGAGCTCACGCATGATGCCGTCCGAGCCGAAACCGCAATCGCCGCGCACGATCTTCGGCCGGTGATGGGCGGGCAGCTCATCGAGGATCCTGAGCAAGCCGGGCAAGGTGTGACTGCCCGAGTGCTCGTTGCCCGCCTTGACCTCAACCCCCATCACCAGGCGCAGCCCGGCCATCAGGTAGGTGTGGTAACTGTGCGAAGGCCGCCCCGGCTTCTTCGGGTTGTACGACACGACCGCCCCCTCCTGCTTGCCGTACAGCGGCTTGATCGTCGTGTCGATGTCCAGAATCCAGGGCACATCGAGCAAGGGCGCGGTGCTCTCGCGCAGGTGGCCGTCGAGCCAGCTCACCCCTTTGTCTTCGGGAATCGCCACCAGCGCCCGGCGCAGCGCGTCCTCGCTGATCACCTTGTTCATCCCCAGCAGCCCCGGATTGACCCCATCGCAGCGGATCGTCGTGACGTGCGAGTAGCGCCGGTGCCCAGACAGAATCGACAGCAGCCAGGTGCCGAGCACATCGGCCTTGGTCGGTGCGTTCGGGCTCGAGTACGACAGCGGGCAGCGATCCTGCCAACACGACCACAACCCGGTCAGTGTCAGAAATTCAATGAAGTAGGCCAGTTGCCCCATCGGCGTGGCCGCACTGTCGGTCTCCCAACGAACCCGCACGCGACCGCCCGCCGTCTGCACCCCGGCACACGACAAAAGCATTTCCTCACGCTGCAAATGCTTCAATTTCGACTCACCCATCGGGTGACTCCCTCGATCAACAGCAAACCCATAGCCTGCCAGCGGTTCGAGCACGCTGCACATCACCAACTGAGATTTTTAGGATAAACCTTCGGGCGGTGGCCCTGCAGAAACGCCTCGGATGGAACGATCGGGCTCAGAGCGAAGGACGCCAGCTTCTCAGGGGTCGCAAACCCACGGGTCTGGCAGTAATAGGCAGTCGCACGCGAGGCAAGGTCCGCGCTCTCTTCAGCGCTTCGTCCTTCGTGCAGCCACCGATAAGCAAAGTGAGCCGCGAAGTTATCTCCCGAGCCAATCTTCCAAACCTTCTGCGACTGGTAGGCGGGAACTGTCCCCACGCCGTGTTGATCACGGACCAGGGCACCCATCGCACCGCGTTTGATCACCACGACGGCTGCACGCTGCTGCTGCATGAGATCACCGGCCATCGACTCTGCGGAAGCGTCCCTTGCCCCTGTTAACAAGGCAGCCTCATGCTGGTTCAGCACAAGCGCGAGTTCGTCAGCCGTCGAGCCATTTGCGTGAAAGGCTTCAGGGGCGTAAGCATCTTGGGGGTCGTAGACCACCTTTTGGCCATGAACGACTGCATCTCCGTCCATCATTCCAAAACGAAGCACTCGTGAAGCGGACACCCGTAAGGGCGCCTCAACGGCTCCTCGCCCCAGAATTCTCGGCGTTGCAAGGCCATGGTCGTAGTCGAAGGCGATTTCTTGAACTGATTCGTTTCTGGCGACGTGAAATCCTTCGAATGCACCCCTCGAAGCAAGCACCTCAGCAGCTGCCGGATCGAGATACGAGTGAAGCGACACCGACACCCCCATCGATGCCATTGCGGAAGCCGCCCTGCCCGCCGATCCGTAAATCTCGCGCCAGGCTGGGCGCATGCAACGCTCCCGGTACACGCCCCCTACGACGGCGATGTCGGCGCCAGTGCCATCTTCGCCACTCATCGTGCGCCTACCCGGACAGTCACTTGGCCGTCACTCTTCCCGATCACCGTTGCGACGTAGTGCGTGCCGTCAGCGATGCACTCTCGAAGTCTCTGGAGGTCTGGCGAAGCAATACCGCCAGCCAAATCACCGCCGAACATCGCAACGACTGTCGTGGTGCTCCCCACCTGCATCGTCCTCACATCCAGCTCATCGCCGACGTCAATTCTCTCCACCACTGCAGGCTTCGGAGAATTTAGCTGCGTCGTGATCACCAAGGAGTCGCAGCTACTCGCCCCGCTCGAGAAACCGATACCGCCAGAACTGCCGCTGGAACCAGACATTGGAGACTCCTTACGCTGTTTGCTAAGACGCTGAACCGAGAGGATGCGATGGAGATATTTTCATGTCAATAGCAATTCTGGAGGCTCTGAACTATTCAGAGCCGGCAAAAATACTGAGGACATAGACCGCGCTGTCACCATGAAGCAAGGAGCACAAACGACGATCATCGGAGTCGGTTTAAATGGCTGACTTGGACAAGCGTGCTCAGAACATCGATTGATCAGGGGCTCCTTAAGGCCTGTGCGAGGGCTTGTGCGCCAACAAGGTCTAAGTGCAGCGAAGCAAAGGACCTCCGCAAGAGTGGTTCGGGCAACGCCCAGTCCCATTTCTCGCGGAGCAGGTTCTTCGCCTCCGCGAGAACCTGTATCGGGTCTGGTGCAGGCAACTCGGCAATATCCGCTAGTGCGTCCGATAGCCGGTCAGACGATATACCCGACACGGTCAATGCAACCCCCTCGTTGGTCGCGGACAGCCCAACATGGGCAAGGAGCATGGCAAGGCCATCGTTCACCCAATCGCCCCGCCAAGTTAGCAGCACCGCGTCATTGCCCTTGGTGAACAGCCAGTTGTTGCTGAGGTCGGCGAGCTGGTAGAACTCGCGAGCCTCATTCAATAGTGCTGCAGCACCGGCATCCAGGAATGGCACCGGGTTCGCTTCCATCAGGACCTGACGCATTTCCTGTCGCACGACGTCATGCACCATGCCGGCGCCACCATCAAATGCGGGAGGCGCTCCGCCCTTGTCCGGCGCTACGACGATGATCTTCTTCTCCGACTCCACATCGATGACGCGCCAGCGTCTGCCGCCAAAGATGATGCGTTGGCTGGGTACCAGGGGATGGGAAACGGGGAGCGAACCCAGCAGCCGTCCGTCGCAGACGATGCGAAACTCCTCGTCAGAGGCGAAGGCAGCATAGAACTCGTAGTGGTTTACCAGCTTCTCGCCGAGTTCACCGTGCAACAAGAGGCCCGAACTGTCTTGGATAAGCAGCTGCTTGTCCCCCAAGTGACGTAGCAGCAGGACGAAGTCATCGCGGGTGATGTTTGAGAACGCGCCGTCCTTGACTAAGCTAGCCCACAGCTCTGCCGCCGTGGCACCTCCGCGTTCTGCAATGACTGACAGAAGCTGTTGAACAAGGGTCGACACGTGCAGCCCGTCCACCCTTGGTGGCTCGAACCACCCTCTGATGAGCAGTCGGACCATCGCTATTGATTGGACCAAGCCCTCGCGGAGGCAATCAGATAGCCCTGATTTTGGACTCAGCTCTGGTTCGATGCAGTAACCACGCAGTATGGCTGGTTCGCCTTTGCGGCGCCCCGAACGGCCGAGTCGTTGGCGCAGACTCGCTACGGACGGCGGTGGACCAATCTGGCAGACGCTCTTTACTGAACCGATGTCGATGCCAAGTTCGAGCGTGGTCGTGCAGATGGCGGTCGCTGGTTTCGTCCCGTCCTTCAGTGCCCGTTCCGCTTCCTCGCGAAACTCCTTCGATAGGCTGCCGTGATGCGGCCAGAATTCGTTGGGGACGTTGTTTCGCTCGCAGGCCCGCCTTAGCAAGTCGGCGTAGATCTCGACCTGCCGGCGGCTATTCGGAAAGACAAGGTTGTTGGAGCCACGCAGGGCCCTATAGAGCTGCTCGGCCACCTCCAGCGTGCTCCCTTTGACGAGATCCTCCATCTCGGCGTCTTCGATGTCTGGCCCTTCCTTGACCCGCGGTGGCTTCTCTACGTAGCCCTTGATGAGCACCTTCAGCTCCTGCCCACCGCTCTTGGCAACAATCAACTCAACCGAACTTGCTCCGTCGGGCCGAAGGAAGCTGGCAGCAAGCCCCATATCCCCCAGAGTCGCGGACAGGCCCACGAGAGGGAGCCGTCGTCCAACGGTCCGTTCAAGGCGGTGAAGCAACGATTGCAGCTGCTTTCCTCGCTCGGAGCCAATGAAGGCATGCAACTCGTCGATAACGACGTATCGAAGGCGGGACATCAGGCCAGCCATAGCTGTGCCGCGTCGCACAAATAGGGCCTCGAGGGACTCTGGAGTGATGAGGAGCACGCCGCGGGAGTCTTTGACGAACCGGTGCTTCTTGCTAGCAGCTATGTCGCCATGCCAGGCAACAACAGGAATGTCCAACGACTCACACAGCTCAGACAGCCGGCTCCACTGGTCGTTGATGAGTGCCTTGAGCGGCCCGATGTAGAGCACCGAGCCAATGTCCGGCTCGTGCCGAAGCATATGGGTCAGGATGGGGAAGAAGGCAGCCTCTGTCTTCCCCGCAGCGGTTGCGGCGGCCACGATGACGTCGCGGTCGGCATCGATAAGGGCTGGAGTCGCCTTCTCCTGCGCATCGCGCAAGGCAGTCCATCCCTCGCTCCAGATCCATCGCTGGATGCGCTCATCCAGCAGCTGGAAGGCTTGGGAGTCAGAGCTTGAAGCTGGCGAGCTCGTCGTCATCCTCAACCGCCTTGTCCGCGGAGCCGCCTGTGTCTTTCTCGACGGCGACGTGCCCAAGGAGCTCCTTCCAGTCCGCGGCGGGGTTCTGCTCAAGGATGGCCAGGAGATTGATGAAGGCGGTGATGGTTGTTCGGGGCGTTCTGAAGTAGGCCTCCCCAAGGCGTTGAGCACAGTGCGCCATGAAGGCGGGGATGGCTTCGTCCGGAACCAGGTACTTGGCGGTGTCACCGCCGGCATAGACGTGGCGCAGCTTGTTGAGGAGCACGTAGAAGTCCTCGGGCGTAAGGCTCGCAAGCCGAAGAACGGGACCCGAATAATCCACCATGCCGGCCTTGGCGAAGGTGTTTTCCGCCAGGCGGGACTGCAGGGCCGTGTAGCTGTACAAGCCACGACGCGTGTCCATCAGGAACTCGGGGGTGCCTCCAAGCACGATGCCGAGGCCCTCCGCGGAGCCCTGCAACGAGTCGTTGAGGATGCGAAGAATCTGTTCGTAGTTGGCGTTACGCGCCTGTGTGTTGGAGAGCTTGTAGAGGTTCACCAACTCATCCAGGCAGACCATCAGGCCGCTATAACCCGCAAGCCGGATGAAGCGGGCGAGCAGTTTCAGTTGGTCGTATATCGAGGCGTCGTCGATGATGGTGCGTACGCCCAATGCAGCGCGAGCGTCCGTTTTTGTCGTGAACTCCCCGCGGAGCCAACGGATAGCGTCGGACTTGAGTTGTTCGTTACCTTCATCAAAGCCTCGGCAGTACGCGGCGATGACCTCGGCGAAGTCGTACCCGTTCACCATCTCTGACAGGTGGTCCAGCCGCTCGCGCACGATGGCTTCGCTGGGTTTTCCGCTCGTCTTCGATTCGGACTTGGCCTGCGCGATGAATTTCTCGACGATGCCGGGGAGGGCTCCCCCATCCGGTTTTGTTCTCGTGGAAAGGTTCTTGGCTAGCTCAGCGTAGAGAGAGCGGGCTTGCCCGCCGGTCGCATGGAGTCGGCGGTCGGGGTTAAGGTCCGCATGCATCGTGACGAGTTTTTTCTCCATCGCGATGGCGCGGACCAAGTTCAAGAAGAACGTCTTCCCCGAGCCGTACTCACCGATGACGACTCTGAACCCGGAGCCTGCGTCGGCGATGCGCTCCACGTCCTTCATCAGAGCCTCGAGTTCTTTCACTCGGCCGACCTGAATCAGATGCTGGCCGACACGCGGAACGACACCCGCACGTAGCGATTGGATGACCGCATCACGGTCCTTTGCGCGAATTGTGCTCATACGGGGAGCGCCTCCAAGACTTCCTTGTTGATTTCAATCGGGTCGTCACCTTCGGTGAGGGGCGCATCGAGCGCATCCAGCACGGCCTCGTTGATGTGCTCTAGCGCACCATCGAGCATCAATTCCATGTCAGACGCAGCATCTGCGAGCTCGCCACGGAGCCAAGAGGTCCTTGAGACAAGAATGCGAACAAAGGCCGAATGGTCTGCATCGAGACCAAGAATTCCGGGAGCTGCCGCGGGCTCTTCCTCTGGTACCGACTCCATAAGCGGGGCGGACTCCTGCTGCTCTTCGTCCACAAACACCTTCGCGAGCAGTTCCGAGACCTCGGCGGTTTCCGTTTCCAGTTGCGCGATACGAGCGGGATCCAGGGCGAAGCCCGCTGTCCCACCGATGGCGGTCACAACAGGTGTGGCTTGCGTGGTGGATGTGGTGGGGACGACGTTTGGCGCGGGGCTCGCATGCAGGTCCGAGTAAACGAGCTTGGTGTCCAGCGCCAAGGCTTTGTAGGTGCGCTCAAGAAACTTCACTTCGGCGGGGCTCACGACGCCGTCAGCTTGCATGAGATGCGCAAGTAGCCGGCAGATTGAGCGGCGCGCGTCTTCCGCCAAGGGCTCCAGCTTTTTCTTCAGGCTGGCCAGCGTCGCGGGTTGGTCGATGCCCAGGCGCAGGTGTGCTTTGAGTCGCTTCCGTTGGGTGTCGCTCAAATGAGCCCAGGCATTGATCTGCTTGGTCAGCGACATTAGTTCGTGAGCAGACGCCTCGCCATCTGCATGAACGGCCATGCAGGCCAGATCGAGGGTGACCGCCGCCGCGCGATACGCGTGTCCGGCCCGGGCGGTGCTGTCCTCCGGCAGGGTGGCGAAGAGTGCAACCTTATCCTCGGCCTTGGGTGTGCGACTACCGGCAAGAACGTCGGGCTCCAGGCCGATGTGCAGGGATTCAAGTGCGCGGGCTAGGCCAATCACCTTGTCGCGAGACAGTGCCCCAGCGCTCTTTAGGCGGCCGGACAGTTCTCCAAACGCCATCAACAGCATGCCGTCGCCGACGCGGCTCTTGAGGTCATCCAGTTCAGCACGAACTGGGGCAGGCCAAAGCTCGACCGGTAATTGAAGCAAGCCTTCGAGGGCGTGCGCCTTGTCGGGATTTCGTCCGATGAAGCGACTGTATGACTCCAGGGACTTCGTGCAAGCGTCCACTAACGCCTGCAGCTTCTGGATGGGGCCCTTGACCGCCGTGACGTCTGGCAGGTCGCCGACATTTCGACGCATCTCTTGTCTTCCGAGAGCACCTGATGCGGGTTGGTAGGTGACCTGGAGCTTCGTCTTATTGAGCCGGAGCACGAATCCATCGCCGAAGTCTTCGGCGTATTTGCGGTTGAAGAGAGCCTTGAACTCGGCCTCACACCGCGACACGGGAGTGCGGCGGTAGATGTTGGGGTCGTTCAGCGCCCATGCCAAAGCCCATGATGCCGGAACGGGCTTCTGTGCAACCGCTAGGTGCCCGAGGCCTAGCTTCAAGCTCAGGGGAAGCTCGTAGCCTTGCTCGAGGGCCGAATTGACTGTGGGTGGGTCGGGTGCGAAGGGTTGGCTACGGTAGTTGTCGGCCTCGATGAAGGCTAGGAAATGGCTCGCATACCGGCGGAAGGAGTTGTTGTCGCCATAGATGCGAAGTAAGCGACGCACCTCGTTCCTAATGACTTCAACCTCGCCACGCTCACTCGTACCTGAGCCGAGGTCGACAAGGACTCTGCGCTCCAGGCCGTAGAAGTACAGGAACACGTATCCGATGTTCGCGTCTGGGGCGCGTCGGCCATCAACCAGCCACTGAAGGTATGCGCGGCGAGCATCGGGCGAGATTGAGGAGTAAGAGGGCCAGTAGTCAGTCAGGCGATCCGACCAGTCGACGGGGCTGCCGGTCACGCGCAGTTTTGGATTGATGGCAGAAGGCTCTGTGTGGCCGTAGTCATCGTGAGGGTTGCTTCCGATGTAAAGCATGCCTCCGGGTACATCGAAGCCCGCAACGTTCACTTTCTCGCCGGCCGGCACCCAACGCAGGCCGCTACTAGCCACGGGTGATGCCGGAACCCGGTACCCATCACTGTTCGTAGCGTCATCCAGGCGGAAGTTAGCGAACTCATCGTCCGGCTCGCCGCGTGCCGTCTTGAGGCTTCCTGTCGCCCGTGCCGGCGCGGATGCCCGATGAGCGGTTCCAGCCTGCGCCGTCGGCGGCTCAGCGGTCGCCTTGGCCTTGCCTCCGAATAGGTTCTTGGCGAGCCAGGCGACTAGCACAACACCTCCAATGATGAAGAGGAAGACCCAGACGTCCTTGGGTACGGACGCGATAGTCCCGATGATTATGGCTGCCATGATGAGCAGCGGGCTCGACCCCGATTTCTTTGCCATGCGTGCGATGTCCCGGGCTTTTTCAGATGTGCCGACGACCTCTCCGGCTAAACCGGCGTCCTATGGTATTTCGGTAGGAGCGGGCGAACAACCTGCCTGGAGATTCGGCCCACGCATCGTGATGTTGCTCCTCACGGAACGCTGCTTGCTGATATCTCGAACCGGGACTGAAGAAGCTGGGGTCGTACTGGGCTACTGGGCAGATCAAAGATCCTCAAGCTCGAAGCCCAGATCAACGCCCTTTTCCAAGTCTAACTGCCCTTGGCGACCACGATGGAGATCGAGTGCGGCGCAGGCGGCCTTCGGCGTCGTAGGCGAGCGTGGCGGCGTAGCCGGTCTTGGTCGCACTCTTGAGCTTGTTGTCGGCGTCGAAGGTGTAGGTCCACACGCCGTCGCCGGTCAGGTTGCCCTTGGCGTCGTGGGTGAGCGTGGCACCGGCCGCGGTGGTGTATTGGTTCAGGCCGTTGGCGGTGTAGCTCTGGGTGCCGT
>NZ_JBQWSN020000033.1:0-28227 GCF_052598215.2 Thauera sp. ZXT1-4
GGCATGAGCCGACAGCCCCCAAGCGCTGACCGTGGGCTAAACTAAACGGCATTGGTCCGCATATTCCCAGTTGACATTGAAACCCGCACCCAGCGGCTTGCTCAGGCTGGTCACGCGACGGGCCGCCGTCTTGAACCGGAACACGGCGCCAGGCTGAATCTGCTCAATTGCAACGGCCATGTTGTCAGTCCTTTTCCGATCTACTCAAAAACTTCGTGGTCGGCCAATGAAGACCATTGCTCGATCACAGTGACAACCTGATCGTCGCCATCCCCGTCTACGCGGCAATGCTCAACAAACCAGTCCCAGGAAAGTTTGTCGGCTTCCTTCGTGGCAATCCGCGTGGCAAGGGTTTTCGTCGCCTTCCCGACGACGACCTTTTCGCCTGTACCGTCCGGTTCGCGAATCACGCCTCGAAAGAATTTCTCACCTGGCTTCATACCTTATTTTCCTGGTCAGTCGGTAACGCTTACGTTGACGTTGAATCCGGCGAGATAAACCCTCCCGCCGTCATCGGGGATATCGACGCCTCGATCCAGATTTTCGAGAACGGCCGCTTCCAGCTGTTTGGCCGACAGATCCATCTCGGAGAGTTCAGCTTGAGTTACTTCGACGTTAATTTGCATGGTCTTTTCCTCTGCGTTCAGACCTGACGATAGACGGTCAATCCGCCAATGAGCCCTATAACCTTGAACTTGTCCTTACCATAGTTCCGGCGCTCTTCGCGGACCTCGTAGCCCTCCTCATCACGACCAAGGCGGGCAATGTGCTCGGATACTAGGGCCACTTCGTTCCGCACCGCAGACAAGTCCCGCATCACCATGTCCGGCGGCAAGGACTTCAAGCACTCAAGCAGCGTAGCCATAACTTTTCCTAGGCGTCTTGTGCTGTTTGGGGCGGAAGCAACTTGAACATCGCCTCCAGCGTCTCGTACGGCAGCTTCTTGAAGTCGCAGTCCCGAAGTCGAGCAGCCATATTCAACCGACGATTCTCACGTCGAGCTTCAGCGACAGCTTCCTCGGAGGCCGGCGAAGGAATCTTCTTCCAGCCATCCCCGACAAGTCGCCCATCCTTGGCTCTGTACCGGCGCTCGTCCTCTCCGACTAGGGCAATGATTTGCGTAGCCGTCCGACGGACTACCTTGACCGGGACAACTCGACCACCGGCCCTGTGGTGCTCGTAAGGAATCACAGCGGTCCATTCATGCCCAGCGACGAGAGAGCTCAACCACTCCTCGGTGATTTCTTGGGTCGTCATGCTCCTTTTCCTTTGTTCAGTCTGCTATCGCCAAACCGAGCCGGTCGGCCACTGACCGCGCCATGCACGACACATCCGAGGAACCCAACTCTTCCAGTTCGCCCTGGAACTCGGCTTCATCGAGGCAGGCAGTCAGAAGAGAGTCGTCAGCAGTTGCCGAAAAGGCACTTGCGAACAGTGGCACCGTCCGACAGCGATGGAAAATCCGTTGAGCCAACTCTTCAGGTGTCATGCTTTCTTTCCCTTGGTCAGATGAACAACTCAACGCGGGCCGTGATGCCCTTGCGCAAGTTGTCTTGAAGTCAGTAGTTCGGCATGCCGTGGGAGGAGCCCTTCGGCTCAGGCTTATTCACCAGCCACTTCTTCACGTCCGCCTCACGGAACTTGCGTGGCGTATTGCCGTTCCAGGAAGCCGTGACGAACTGGCCCTCGGGGTCGACCTCGATGATGCGGATGCTATAGAGAGCAGTCCGCGACATGGTGGTGTTGCCCACCTTTTGACGCCGTCGCTCGTAGACAACTTGCTCGGGCTTCAATTTGCTAATCGTTGCCATGTGGCACCTTTCCCGATTAGGCCTCGAAGCGGCGGAGGTGGACGCCCTCTGCGCCGGTGTCGATGCAGAACTGAGCAAAACGATTCGCCATCCCGACATCGCTCGATACGTTCGTGTAGGCGGTGCCGCGCACCGTGTAGCCGACAGCAAAGTAGGTTCGCACTTCGAGACTCCTTTCCCTGAATTGTTGCTGTAAGCATACACGTCTAAACGTGAGCAGTCAAGCGCCACCATACGCAACAAGCAACTTACTGTGCGCGTTACGATAACGGCTGAGGGCATTACTGACCGCGTTCGGCTGCATTCCCGCCGCCCCCGCTGCGTCCTTGGTCGTCACGCCCTCCACCAGAACCAATCGGGCGGCCGTCCTTACGGGCTCCCGCGACCGCAGGAGCTCCGCCACCACCTCGAACTGCGCTTGCGTCATCTCCGCCATCAGATAGCCCTCGCCACGATGGCGCCCAGACGGACCGGGTCGGCCTCCACCATCCGCTTGACCGCAGTGAGCGATTGCACACCCAGAATCACCTGGATGTGCCGCAGGTCGAACCCCTTGCGATGGAGCCGGACACCGAACGTGCGCCGGGCCGACAGCGCAGAACCCGCCTCGATGCCCGCCTGAGTGTGCAGGCGTCGGACAATCTGGGTCAGGGACTCGCAGGAATAGCTCTCCTTCCCTGCGGGCGTCATCCGGCGAGTGAAGGTGAAGGGCTTCCCGTCGACCGCCAGAAAGAGGGGAGAAGCCGGGTCCAGCCCCCGGAACAGGGCTGGCTCACCCAGTCCATAGCCGCACCGCACCCGGGTCGCAAGATAGGCGTCGAGGGCGGCCACCACGCCCTTGTTGGTCCAGTAGAGCGGGCGCTTGATCCCATTGAAGGCAATCTCGGCGCGAATTTCGGAGTCGGTCCGAACGGTCCCGTCAGCCGCCAGGTAGTCGGCGACCGTGAGCTTGGCGAGCTCGATGGGCATCATCCCGGTCCCGTAGGCGACCCACAGCAGCGCCACATCGCGCTCCTTGGCCTGGCCGGTAACCGCGGCAACTTTGACCGCGTGCCGGAAGTCCGCGTCCTCTACAACTGGCGCTTTCGCCATCTTGCAACAAACTCCACAACGATACTGTTACGATAAAGTATGCCGAACGGCGGCCGGAAAGGCAAACAATCGGGCGGGAAGGCGCGTCGCGCTTGGCATCCTCGGAAAGCCGGGCGTTACAGTCGTTGGTGCGTGGACGTGAAAACGCCCCGGCTCCAGAGGAGCGCGGGGCGTGAATTGAGAGATTACATCCTGAAGGATGCGCCGCGTTGCGGCATCTTGAACACTGGGTCCATCTCGAACTTGGACACCAGGCCCAGCTTCTTCATGCGGCGGTGAAAAGCGACGCTTTCCTCGCCGCACACATCGGAGACCCGGAGCGGTTGTCCAAACTTCTCGACCAGCCAGCGGTAGGCATTTGCAGCCCATCCTTGGCGTTTCGTTCCTGCCCACACCCACTTGATGTGAGGTGCACAGTTCTTCCTGGCCGACACCAGCACCCTGACGTTTCCACACCCCAACTCCTTCGGACTCGCATCCTTGGTCATCAGGAAGTCGAATTGGAGCACCGGCATGCCGTTCCATGTGTCTTTCGACTCAACGACTTGCATGGTTGTCCTCGTAACGCACGATTTCTCAGACAGTGTGTCGTAAAGCATAACGTGGCCAGAAATAAAGCATAACTTGGCCACGGCAAATCTGAAGACCGCAGTGTTAGCGCGGGTTCCAGGCTGACGACGCGGACAGTTTATGCTTTATCGCGCGGACAAGAATTGCTTAACGGCACAGACAGGCCGGAACTCGAAAGAATTGACGCAGAATCCGAACTTGTCGGAAAGAGCATCAGCCCCCTCAAGGCTCACGTCCGTATCGGCGTCCAACTCCAGAACCGCCTCCGCAGGCAATTCAGTGTCTTCGCCATCGGTATCCCACTGGATGTTGAAAAATTGAATTTTCATCTTTATTCCTCTGGTTGATGCCCGTCAGGCGCCCGTGAGGGCATGAATCCCTCCGGGCTTAGTTGTCGTAACGTGCGATGATCCGGTGGCGGAGATCATGGGCCATCAGCGGGCCAGCTCCATCGAGCGCCTTCGAGACGCATGCACTCATGGCTGAATTTCGAACCACTCGCAGAACAGCAATCCACTCTCGAATTTTTTGGCGACGGGTGGCGCGAATCCGAAGATGCCTCGCTGGAGTACCAATCCGGGCCCATCTGGAGTTCCGCAAGGACTCCCAATCTTCAAGTTCATTGCTACTCCTTCTCGTAACGTTCTACGGTTTCACTCACTCTCTCGGATCGCATTGCCGAACTGCTTCGGCGTGTGCCCATCGTTCGCGCTGTCTGCGTGCCGCCTCGCTCCCAGGGTTCAGGGGGAGGCCGGTCGCCTGGTGCAGCACTACCCGAGTCATTGTTCGACCGGAGACGTACAGCGGCGTGGTGTAGATTTCGACTTGGCCCAGCTCGATCGACTCCTCGAGCTCGCTCATCTCAGCTTCGGTCGAATCGCGAAGACCAATTGCGCCGACAACAACACCAAGCGTTCCCTTCCCTTGAAACCGAAACCGCAGGCTGGTGCCCACGATTGCGGCCTCGGTAATGCGGTAGCCACGGTTGTCCAGATCGACTCGGCGGAACGCATCGAGGATTTCATCTACATTCGTGCCCAAAACAGGCTTCATTTTCAGCTCCATAATGATCCCCCTTGCGCCGCCACCCCTTACGGGATAGTGGCCCGTGGGGGTGTTAGTTGTCGGCCCTGGTTAGCGCCGGTTCAGGCTTGCGAGGTACTGATCGATTGGTACGGCCTCGTACCGAGCCGTGTTCAGGGCGTCGACTTTCCTGAGGTCAAATGTCTCGAACAGAACCTTCCTGCTGCTCTTTTCGAGAATGACCCAGCTTGCTGCGGTCTTCATGCTGTTGGGGCCCTAAAGTGAGAGGGCAGCAATCCGCTGCTCAACTAGGTGTTCGGCAACAGCGAGCATGTGTTGCTTGTTCTCGACTGCAAGAATCCGGCCGATCTTTACTCTGTCTGCGACGTACTGAACGGTCCCGTACAGCTCAAATGCGACTGGGTCGCGCGAGGCGACGTTTTGCAGAGGTGTCTTCTCGATCAGATCTTCGATAGTGGCCATCGTGTTCGTGCTCCTTAATGAATGTGCAGACACGACTCGCCCTTGTTGGAGCAAGAAGTGTCCACGGTGGCAGTTCACGGTCCTGAGGCCGTGGGTCTGGTCAGCCGAAGTAGAAGACGTTCATCTGCCGCACGGTGGCCGCAGTCACCTCTTCACGAACATCGGCAGCGATCTCAATGAGGTCGGACGCACGCTCCAACAGCTTGGCGCACTCCAAACCGACGTGGCACTTAAGATCCAGCTCGGCAAGCTCTGGCTCAATGGGCACCTCGGCAAAGAACGGCAGGGTTCCCATCAGATCACCTAAAGTCCGGGGATCGTGTCGAGCCAAACATGCAAAAGGCTCGGCCTCGGTGCAGCGCCCCGATTCGGCCAGGCGCAACAGGACCCTGCCCAGCACATCGTTGTCGCCAGCTGCGCTGCACGACCGAAGAACATCGTTAACGATCGTGCTATGCGTGACGACAAAACGCTTACAGCTTCTACACGGCTCACCTTGTTCCGCCCTAAGGGCTGCTTCGGTGTCCTCAGACAGGTACATTCCTGACATCACTGATTGAGTACTCATCGACTTCTTCCCTCCTTGGGATATGGTTGGACGGCACTCAGCAATGCGGTTCGGGCGAAGAGAAAAGGAGACGGATCAGTCCAAAAAAGAACCCGGCATAGCCGGGTCTGTGTGATGAAGGCGCTTTATTGCGGTGAAATTTCCAAGAAATCGCGCAAACGGACCAAAGCGTCCCCTCTTGCGAGGTTGAACACGGGAATGCCGTGTCGTGATGCAAGGGCGATTGCTTGCCCGGTGCCACCTGTGGCTTGCGTGCGACTTTGCTCGTCCTCGACGCCATCGGGCGTCCAGCACAGAACGAAGTCGACAGGGCTGGAAAGGTCTCGACCAAGAACCTGGTAGCAGTTGCGCCCCATCAGGTTGCGAGCTGCGCGACCGAGCCGATCCCAGCGAGGGTGGATCGTCGCGGCCAGGGTGAGCGCCTTGTCGCAAACACCCTGGAACTCAGACTGCCGACCATTGAAGCCCGGCCAGGGCAGGTAGATTTCCTTGTGAGTGCATCCGGCCTCGAAAGAAGAATCCGCTCCGTTGGCACCGCCACTGCGTAGCGTGTAGCCCAGCGCCTCGAGACGGGTGGCGCAGCGTTGCATGAGTACCAAGACCGGCTCCGGGGTGTTGCGCGAGCCGATTCCGGCATAGGTCATAGATGGCATCGTTGATAGCCTCCACTCAGTTGATGTGAGGGTGAGATGCCTCAGCGATGCTAGGAATCATGAGGCCTGAGCATGCTCAAGGTTGAGGGGTCTGAGTAGTCCTCGGTAATGGCTGTCCGGGGTTCCATGCGTGAACAAGCGCTTCCCCCTCATCGATCTGCGCTTGTGTCATATCCTCCAGGACCCATTCCAGCAACTCAGGAATGTAATCATCGCCTGAGGTCGCAGCAATGCTGTAGAGCATGTAGGCGAGCGTGTTGTTTTTGAGAACCCCATTCCCGTGCTGATACATCTGCCCGAGCTGGACCTGTGCGGACACGTCCCCCTGTTCGGCAGCCTTTCTGTACAAATCAGCAGCCTTCTCAAGGTTGGGGGTGAAGTAATGACCTGTTTCGTACAGGAACGCGAGCTCGATTTGTGCTTCGAGGTGCCCCTGCTCACATGCCGCGCGTAAAAACTTCAAACCTCTCCTTTCGTTATACGGAACGCCCCAACCGGCTAGGTAACAACGCGACATTCTGTATTGCGCTTCTTTGTGGCCTTGTTCGGCAGCGTCGAAGTACCAATCTGTCGCTTGATCGATATCTGACGGCACACCCTCTCCAAAGTAGTACATGGCCCCAAGACGGAACTGCGCCTCGGGGTTCCCTTCGTTTGCCAAGGAGAGCCAAAGGGCGTGTGCAGTCTCGTACTGACCGTCCTTGTAGGCCTTCAGTGCGGCAGCAAGCTCAGTCTCAAGGCTGTCCATATTTCGACTCCTTAGGTTTTCCTGCGGATGGCCCGAGAAAGATGGCGGGCGCCACCCCGAACGACCCCTACGCCCTGCCCCCCGAAGCTGTATCCCCAAATGAGCTGCCAAAGCGTCGGCGTGGCCATCGGCAGCCAGATCAAGGTGGCCTTGGCGGACAGCGCCTCCTGCTGCCGGATAACCTGCTCCACGGCCTTCTTCTCGCGCCTACCGTCCTGGCCCCGGGCGCCCCAGTATCGGAAGCTCTTGAGCTCCACCACCGCCACGATCCCGTCCTTCCTTGCAACGAGATCGACGTCGCCCCCGCTGTGCAGGCGTTGGCCCAGCACGACGTTGTAGCCGTCTGACTCCAGCCGGTCTTTCGCCAGCTGGCCGTACTTCGCCTCCACCGCTTGGCCGTGCTGACGCGCATAGGCACGTCGATGGTGATGTGCGGCCAATGACGCCAACGCCGCACACAAAATGACGTTCACCTGGAGACCAAGATCAACAATCGGGAGTGCCGCATTGGCGGTCGCAGCGGCCAGGGCGCCAATGAATAAATTTCGACGACGCAGGTTGTGGCGCCAGGGCTCAAAGGCGTGTTTGCCGTGGCTCAAGCAAATCTCCTTCTTCTGTTCTTCGCTTTTTCTGCGCCTCCAAACCGTCGCACTGCTTCATCCCAACTCATGCGGACTGCCCGTCCAACGCCCTCCTCCCGCTTTTCATCCCACTCTTCAGCGATGATGAAGCGCTGCCAAAGAAGGCTTGTCCGTGAATCGTAGATCGTGCCAGGTGGCCACTTCTCCATCACCCCGGTGCGCCTGCACAGGCGGACGAAATGACGGCATTCGGTCATCTCTGTGTCAGGTTCTCCGATGGAGAAATCCACCACCCATGCCTGATTGGGATCGTCTTCGCACGGCGAGGCTGTCCAAAAGGTCCCTTTAGGCGTATCAGGAAATGCTATTGGATCGATGGTCGGGCAGGACTGTGTCTCATCGACAATGCTGAGCAAATCTTCCATCGTCGGCAGACGCCACCCCTCCCGGACCCCTTCGTGCTCGGAAACCAGAACAAGATCAGGCTTGAAGTTGTGCATCACAGCGACTCCACCTCTGATGCAAGCGAATCAGCATCAGCCGCGATGCCGCCGAAGACCTCGAACAACTCGTTAGCGATCCCCAAGAACTCCGTGACGGAGAAAACGAGGTCTGCGTCAAAGATTTCGTCAGCCGAGGCATCACCTTCGGACTTTCCGTCGTTGTCGCCATAGTGAATCTTCGAGAACCCCAAATCGTCGTCTGCACTGCTGCACGTAATGATGAATTTCGTTGTTGATTCGTGTCGAAGGCCAAGCTTGACGGGCGATTTCCCCTCAAGAAGGTGCTCACGGATTTCCGGCCTGTCGAGCTCGTGTGCGGTGTACCGAATCTTGCTTTTTTCGTGGGTGAGTTCGCAATGCTCGCCAAGCATGAATCCGCCCTCGCACTCATTGTTCAAGAGCCATTCGGTCATCTTTCTGCTTGGCGGCTCAACCGTCCTGAGCTTACGAAATGAAGGCCTCATGCCACGCTTCATGAAGCTGTCGGTGAACACTCCATGAAAATCTTCGACGCACCTTGCCGACGAGGTCAGTACGAGTAGCTGCTTTCTGCTAGGAACCAGAACGCCAAACGTGTGCTTGATGCGGGTCGGCGCTCCAGGCAGCAGCGACTCGTACACCTGATCCTTGAGCGCTTTACGCTCCTTCCTCGTCGCGGGGCGTCCTTCCCGCTTCTCGGCCTCGGCCATCGCAGCCGCAAGCTTCTTCTTGACCGTCGAGGCCGGGACGATCTTGCTTTCCTTCTGGAGGGCGACAAGATAGATCGAGTCGACGACATGCACCAGAGGGGCGCTTTCGACCTCCTTAGGGTTGATCCACCCGAGATGATCTACATCCAACTGACCGATGCCACTGAACTTGCGGCTTGCCAGCACCTCTTCGAGCTCCTCAGGGGAGTAAGGGCAGTCGCAGGAGAACACGAAGGCACTTCGGAGCAACATGAAAGCATCCGCTGAAAGAATTAACACCGATTCTATCGGAGTTATTGGAATCGTTCTCCGCATCCCGCTAAGATGCTGGTTATATGTACAGTATCGGCGGTGCGATTTCACCTACGGATGCATGCATCTCCTGCTTGCAGTATCAGCAACCTTGCGTCGCAGGATCAAAAGGAGATTCAGAATGGATGAAGTGAGAAAGGCGATCTTCGACAACCTGTCGCAGATCCAGACATTCCCCTTCGAAGAGAAGAAAGGGAACCTGACGTACCTGTCCTGGGCAAACGCCTGGGGACTGGTGAAGAAGGCAGAGCCGGACGCCGCGTTCACCGTGGTGACGTTCGACGCGAACGGCATCAGAACCGAGGGTGGACTGCCATACCAGCGAACCGATATCGGGTTCATGGTCTGGACTCGGGTCACCATCGCCAATGTGACCCAAGAATGCTACTTGCCGGTGATGGATCACCGGAACAAGGCAAAGCAGGTTCCGGACATTCTCGACATCAACAACACGTTGATGCGGTGTTTAGTGAAGAACCTCGCGCTCTTTGGCCTTGGGCTTCACATCTACGCAGGCGAAGACATGCCATTCGGGATGCCGACACATGCTTCCGAGGTCGATCCTGAGACGGGAGAGATCAAGGAAGCAGTGAAAGCCCCCGTGGCCTCTTCACAGTCGAAGGCAGGTGGTAACGGTACATCCTCAACCTTTGCTGCAGCAATCGCTCGGGTTGGGAAGTTGCAAGCGGCTGAGATGCCGAATGCGAAGCGTATGGCTCCCATGCTGTTCCAGGGGGCTGAGCTCGAGCGGTACCAGGAAGCACTCGCAGCGCGGGAGAAGGAACTCGCCTCGCCTGCGGCTGCAACAGCAGCAACGAGTGCAGCACCGAGCGGCTTGCCGATCTGATCGGCGCTCACCGCAGACTTCAATCAACCCGTCACTGATAATCTTTCAGTGGCGGGTTTTTACGTTGACGGAGGCGAACGTTGAAGAGCCAGAAGTTTGAGAAGCTGGGACGCGCGCAAAAGCAGTACCACCGAAACCATCCATGGCAACTTGCCAGCGGCGGCCTTTACATCCCGCACGACTACACGGAGAAAACCAACGCCGATCTCTCCTGGTGGGACGATGTCGGCTTCATCCTCAACAGGCGCCGCGTCATCGTCTGGTGGCAACACCCTCGCCACCTCTATTCGGAAGAGATTGGGCGACGTGCCCGAACGCTTGCAGGAGACGACCCGAGTGACGACTGGCTCTTCGAAGGCGGGACGAAGAACTACAAGCGCGCGGGCCGTTCGCGGAAGAAGCTCGTGAGCTACACGAGCAGGAAGCCATCGGAGGCCCAGCAGCGCTACTACAACTCGTGCAGGGAGATCGAGCAGCGCATGACCGTCGAGGGGATCGAGTTCGAAGTCGGGACATCCTGGAGTCGCGAGCGTCTGAGCTGGGCAACAGGCGTCGAACTCATCGTTCCGCTCGAGGTGCGAAATGAAACGGAACTGGCAGTCGTTGCGCAACTTGCCCGCCGGCTACTCTTGGGGCAGACCACACTCCAGACTGAGTTTCCGGGGTACCGCTACACCAGAGAGCATTGGCTTGCGGAAACGGATGGACCGCGTGGTATCGGCCCGCAATCTCACGCCTTGGTGCACCAGAGCACACCGTTACTCACTGCGGTAACGCCCACTCGATCGCCAGGCTGAACCTCGCCCTCGAGGACGACAGCAGGCCAGGGTTCCTTTTCGAACTCAGCAGTGAGCGAACCATCATCATTCACAGCAAGAATGTTGGCGTAGCTTTGAACTTGAGGCTTCCCTGAAAATACCTGCTTCAGGTACCGACAAGCGCCAAAAGCAACCGTAAATATCACGAAGATCAGAGCCTGAATTTCGATGCTGATCACCAGTCCGACGAGAACCAGTCCAGAGGTGAGCGCGGCCGCAACAGCAACCCAGCGCAACCCCTTGCGAGGTATGAACTGATCAATGAGTGCAAGTCCACCAGCAGCAAGCATCCACCAGTAGTCTGCAGGCAGGTTGGCGAAGAATGTCATGGGGAAATACGGTTAACGGCGCGCAAGCAAGACCACTTGATCTGCTCAAAGTCGGGGTATTTCGGGGAGATCAGGTAGATCGCCCCTTCAGGGCAAATTGAGGACGACGACACGGCAACAAGTTGAGGCGGGTTGTCGAAGAACCTGCCGCCAACGACTTGCTCCTGCCCTGCCCGGACTTGCCGCAGGTCCACCGGGTTGGAATAAGTATCGGGAAGCCGTGCCTCGTGCAGGTACAGAGGCACAAGACAACGTCCGCCGGAGATCACCTCGCGTTCAAGCATGGCCAGCGCCGGATGCTCGAAGCCATAGCAGGCCTGCTGCCCCGCCCGGTGCCAACGACCGGGGTAGGGCCTGGCTTCCTGGAAACTCGCTGCGGACAAGCGCTTGCGTGGCGAGAGAAGAAAGCAGCGATTAGCGCTCAAACTGGATCTCCATACAGCAATGCCGCGAGCGCCTCTTCGATCAGGGCCCCACCGTCTTCTGTGGCCAGCATGGAAAGCGGCGTATGTCCGTCAAGCCACCCCTGAGAAACCTTGAGCCAAGCACGCGCAGCATCGCTTGACCCCAGTGCTTGCGTTGCAAGGTGGTCGATTCTCACGAGCCTGGCCAACCGCTCAGTCACAGAGGGGCTCAGCATCGCCGCTTCAGCGCTTAGTCTGCGCACGCTGGCTGACGAGATCATCGCCATGGCGCAGATGTCATCGTGGGTACAGCGAAACTCCCGGGACACCTCCCCGATCGCGCTGGCCGGAAGGCTCTTGCGAATCAACTCGATCCGGGTTCGGCGGTTCGCCGTCAGGACTGCCTTTCTGAACGCAGCCCATACGCCCGCACCACCCCTCCCTCCAGCAGCGCCTCGCGTCACCTCATCTTCTTGATAAACCTTGGCTATGTCATTCATCGCGATCGCCGAAAACTGCCAGCTTTGGTATGTTACAGCCTGTCGTGGTAGGATACAAAGCAATCCTGACAGGAATTATAAGAAAACAGGGGATATGGTCACCATAATTAACTGCACGTAGGTCTGCCCCCGATGAAAAGACTGCTCTCACTTCTTGCGACAGGTTTCTTGGCTACGACGCAAGTGGCTATGGCCAACGAAACAGAGCTCGGAGATAGCGTTGTTCGCCCTGCCGCAGCCAGCCCGTTTGCGCCCTCGATACGCGTCGCCTTCTCGCCAGGCGAAGCGGAGGCAGAGGTCTTCGACCTGGTGCGCAAAGCCAACAAGAGCATACGGATACTGACGACATCTTTGGTCAACAGAGACCTTGCCGATGAACTTTTGCTGGCCAAGAGTCGTGGAGTCGATGTTCGCGTCCTCTTCTCTGGTGCCAGCAAAGACCAGAAGTCCTTCGTCATTGCGTTTTTGAAGAACGGCGGCGTCTTTGCCGCTTATGCAACGACACGACAAACGCTGAACTCGAACTTCATCGTCACTGACGAGGCGAACACAATTACGGGAAGCGTCGACTACGCCAGTACCTCGTTTCGTCGGAACCATGAGACGATCATGACCGTCAAGAACTACCCCGATGCTGCATTCAAGCTCATGTCTGCTTGGGATGCGCTCGCCGCTGAGGCCGAAGAACCTGCACCGGTGCGGCAGAAACAAGGAGCCCCGGGATGACACCAGCCTTCTCCTATGAAATGGTCGCTGAGGCGTTCATAAAGTGGTTCGAGACCCAAAATGGGGAGTGCATTCCATCAGAAGAGGCGCATTGCCGTGAGCGCATCATCTCGCAGATCAAGCGCTTCTACCCAAACGAAGAGCGGCTCAACCAAGACGCACATCGGCTTATTGCTGCGCTCCTGAAGAGTCAGGGCGTGAGCGGCTCCAGTGGCCGACGCGCCCACTAACCTCCCTTTGAGACAAATCCCAAAAGAATCGTTTTCTCGACTTGAGCGTTTATATAAACGTGCTAAGTTAGACGCACCGCAGGCGAGCTTTCGCCGCAACGATGATCAAAATGGGAGAAATTCATGATCGAGAACCTGGACGCGTTGGAATCCGACTTCGAGCTCCAGATGATCCCTGGATCCGTCAAGACGGCCATGACCGCAGTTGACGCGAAGTCGAGGGATCTCTGGCAAGTACCAATCGAAGCGATACGGGTGATCCCCGGCTTCAACGTTCGAGTCAAGAACGCCTCGTACGACCAACACATCGAGGATTTGGCAGAATCGATCCTCCGCGAAGGCTTCAAGCCAGACAAGCCGCTGGCTGGCTATGTCTCTGTCAACGTCATCAGTGTCGTTGACGGCCATTGCCGGCTCGAGGCGGTCCGCATAGCAATCTCTCGCGGGGCCGAGATCTCACGTTTGCCTGTGGTGGTGAGCCCTCCGGGAACCACCATGGAAGACCTCACGGTCTCCCTGGTTAGTTCGAATAGCGGCAAGGAGCTCACGCCCTACGAGATCAGCTTGGTTGTTCGCAGGCTGGTCAGATTTGGATGGGAAACGCAGGAGATCGCAACAAAGCTTGGAATTACTCCGCGCTATGTTGCCGGGCTCCTCCAGCTTGCCTCAGCCCCTCTCGAGATCAGAACGATGGTCATGGAAGAGCGGATTGCGGCACGCATGGCGATTGACGCTATGCGTGACCATGGGGACAAGGCGCTGGCCTTCTTGCTGCGGGCCGAGAAGCTTGCAAACGCTCGTGGTCAGCGACGCGTGACAAACAAGTTCACCCCAGGTAGGGCCATCAAGAAGGCTATCACGAAAAATGCCCCTGTAATGGCAAAAGCGATCGAGGACCTGCGTCGCGATCCAGGGTATGCAGCCCTCGGGGACGACGTGAAGGCTCAGATCGAAAAAGTTCTTGAGGCTTTCGAGGAGGCGCGAAAGAATGAAGCTGATGCCGAGGAAGAGGTAGAGGGCACTTCCGAACAAAGGCAAAAAGAAGAAACCACTTCGGGCATCCCTAACGATGCGGAAGATCTGTTCGCGGACTGATTATGATGGACCTCGAAGCCTTCACGGTAGAACTCCCGGGGCAACTGCTCGCCGGTGCCTATGTGCTCGACACGTGGCCTCGGGAGATCATCGAAGTGGAAGTGCCTTTACAGCCACCCACCACGCTCGCGCTGGACATTTTCGAGATGTCAGACAAGCGTCGAATCGTGGTGTGCACTGAGCTTGCTCGCAACCAGGGGCGTAGCATTACGAACAGTTGGCCCGACTTGGCGGATCATCTGCGCGGGCTTTTAGGCGGACAAGAGACGCAGCTTGTTCTTGTCGAGCATTATTGCGGCGCGTCCTATCGAGACCGTGAGTTGCCGAGTACGTACGACCTTGTTGATCTGCGGTGGATCTCGGGTCGCGCAAGTTTGCTAGGCTGGACGCGACTGAGCAGTAAAGGATAGAAAAATGGGATACGGACTAAGTCTTGACCAGGTAGAGTTGATGAAGGGGCCTATGCTTTCGGCCTCCCTGCCTATCGTCTTTGACAATTCAGAAAAGATCGAAGGCGTCGTCGTGCGTTGCCCGGAGTGTGATCGCACTATCCCAGACGTTCTTGTCCGCGGTCGGGTGCAGCGGCCGACTGAGCGTGTCGCAGTCGTCGACACAGGGTGCTACTGCGAGCATTGCGACGCCTTTGGTATGCAGACCCTGCGTTTCTACGACGACGGCCGGGCGATGTTTTTTAACGGTAAAGCGTGGAAAGAGTTCGATGCCTATCCACCCAGTTTCTGGGATCGGGCAAAGCGTTACTTTGCGCCTCGGCACAACATCTAACTTTCGCTACGCTTAGAAATAGAGTCGCCCGTCTAGCCTACAGACGGGCGATTTTTCGTTGCTTCAGGCCGTTTTCTCAAACACGACCTCTTTAGGCGTCGTCTTGCGCACGACAACCGTCTTTGCCAGCTTGTCGTGCCATCCCTGTTTCCGAGAGTCGAAAGCGCACCAGATTAGCCCCAGTCCAAGGGGCATGCACGCAAGCAAGTACCCGAAATACCTGCCCACGTACTGACCTGGTGTCGCGGCATCACCGGAAGACGCATCAACAATTCTCAGCCTCAATGCCATTTTTCCAGGCGTAGCCTGCTTCGCAATCCAGAACCAAAGTACCGCAACCACAGGTGCGACCCAGGAGATCAGAATGTCGAAGAATCCCTGCGACAACTTCTCTGAAACGAAGTACTGCTCGCCGTAAACAGCGTAGAGAAGCGGCAGCGAGATCATTAGCCAGAGCAAAGAGTCGATCAGAAAAGCACCGAATCGAACCCAAAAGCCAGCGTATTGAAGATCATTCGAATTTTGCACGATAAATTCCTCTAAACTGTAATCAGGAAACTTCACTTCAATCGAGAAGAAAGAACTAGAATTGAGCCGCTAATAGCGGAACAAAGCGGAGTTCTCGGATGAAGATGCTCAATGAAAGCATCCGCCGGTGGGAAACCGATACCCGGTACTACTGCGCCATGGTGGATACTGACCTTTTCGGACAGATTGTCTTGAGGCGCTGTTGGGGCGGGAAAACAAATCGGATGGGCGGAATGGCAAGTGATCCTTATGGGACAGTCGATGAAGCGCAGCAGGCGATGGAAGTGCTCGCGAAAGTTCGTAAGCAGCACGGCTATCGCCTATTGAACTGAGCTCAACTGGTCGATCAGGGCCTTACGGCTGCTTCGGCAACGTCCTGGACATACTGTCCGCGCGTGAAGCGATAGGTAGCCTTTTCAAGGGTCGAATACTTGTCGCCCTTGAGGCCTTCGTATGCCACTTCAAGATTAGCCACAGGTTGCCCCGGAACGGTGACGATACTCAACGTACCGCTAAAATCCATGCAGGCCCGGTTGAATTCTTCGAACTTGGCGGTCGGCCCGTCGCACTTCATTTCCTTGTTGTGCGCGCCCACAAAGATACGCCCAGCAGGTGAGAAGGTGCCGTCAGCAACCATGAACAGATCAAGGAAGTGATCGGCCCCCTCAAAATTGTCGATACGATTACGGACGATCATGAGGAGATGGTCTGCAGAAACCCTTTCAAATTGGAAAGAGGTCTGAGGCGTTACTTCCCCACGCGTACCGTTCGTAAACAGGTTGGGATTCACCACCTCCGGAACCCAGCGTTCGTCTTCGCCCAAACGAAAACTGACCAAACCGACCTGAGCACCAACGTCCACCAGCGAATAGGGCTCTTCCTTCTTGAAGAAGAAAAAGTGTCGGCGAACTCCATTGGCAGTCAGTTCCTGCTCAAACCACACGGGCGGTAGAGACTTATCAACTGCGGCCATGAGTCGAGACGCGATAACGATGTGAGGCGAAGGCTGTTTCGCCTGAATCAGCGTTGGCTCTGGGCAGTCTTGCACAACCGTGGTCGGTTGTGGTGCGTCAGTATTGCTGAAAAGGGTAAGCGCGATTGCGCCCAGCGCAAACCCCGCCGATGCTGAGAGCAACGGAATGAGGTATGGAGTCTTGCGGTCGTTTTTCAATTTTCTTTCCTCGGTAGCGTTCTGAAGGAGAGGGTTTCAGGCTTGAAGAGAACCTTGACTGAGCCGATCGGGCCGTTTCGCTGCTTTGCGACAATCAACTCGGCTTCGCTCTCAGTCGACTGCTCTTCGGGTTTTGTGGCGCCTTCGCGATAAAGGAAGATGATTACGTCGGCGTCTTGCTCAATCGAACCGGAGTCCCGCAGATCGGACAAAATTGGACGCTGATTTGATCTGCGGTCGACGCTTCGGTTGAGCTGGGATACAGCAATGACGGGAACCTGGAGCTCCTTCGCGAGCGCCTTGATCGACCGGGATATCCCTTGAACCTCAAGGTTACGCGTTGCGTTGTCGACCTCATCTGCGGTGGCCATCAACTGAATGTAGTCAACGATCACCAAGGCCAGTGATCCTGCCTTCTTGGCTGTTCGTCGGGCTCGAGCGCGCAGTGCCTTGGCGTCCAGGCGGGCTGAGTCGTCGATGTAGATGGGCGCTGCAGACAACTTCGCAAGTGAGCTCGCAAACACATCTTTCTCAACCGCAGAAATATTCCGAGTCCGTAGCGTGGAATGCTTGATGCCCGACATAGATGAGAGCATGCGCAGGCTCAGCTGCTCCTTGGGCATTTCGGGCGAAAAGATAAGGACAGGAAGGCCACGTCGAAGACCAACTTCCTCTGCAATATTCAGTGCAAGTGTTGTCTTGCCGTGAGACGGCCGCGCACCAATCACAATAAAGTCAGCAGGACAAAGTCCAAGGGTAATTTGGTCAAGTCCAGATAAACCGGTAGAAAGCCCCTGAAGCCCATTCGGCGACGGGACGGCCGTTGCATCACGAAAAACAGCGCCTACGAAATCTCTGGCAGGAACTGGCCCATCCTCTTGGCCAATTATCTTCCCTGTCACGCGAAGCATCAGTGCTTCGGCCTCATCGAGGATCTCTTCTGCTTTCTTGGTTCCGGGATCGTGAATAGTCTGCAGGATGCGGTTACAGGCTGCACCCAAGTGCCGCAACACCGCCTTGCTTCGTATGATTTTCGCGTACGAAGAAATGGCTGCCGTCGAGATTGCACTGTTGGCGACCTCCGCCAGGTAGGCAAAGCCCCCTGCTTGCTCAAGCTCCCCTTTGGCGGCAAGAAAATCGGTAACCGTAATGAGGTCGACCGCCTTGTTTTGCACATAGAGGTCAAGCATGGCTTGATAGGTGAGTCTGTGACCCTCATCGTAGAAGTGCTGGGCTTTTACGACATCAATCACCCCGTCAAAGAACTGGTTGTCGAGCAACAACCCTCCGATCAGTCCCTGTTCGGCAGGCATAGAATGCGGAGGCAACACTCCAGGCTGAACATGCGGAGTGTTGTTTTTACGGCTCATAGCGCACCCTTTGACGACTCAGCGGCCCCGTTAAAGGACAGAGTCGTGATAGCGACCTTGGTTGCTGCATCCCGCCCAAGTCGCGGGTCGGTTTCCCACTGTCGCGCGTTTAGAAACTGTGCCGCAGTCGGAATCGTTCCTGCCTCCTTTCTTGCCCATTCATTGCTTAGCTTCCATTTCTTGAGACCGAGGATCAGCTGCTTGAACAAGGCTTCGTCATCATCAAAACCGATGAGGCCCCAAATAGACCACGCAGCTTGAATGTCAGTTTGACGAGGGTAGCTTGAAATAAACTCGACAAAACGGGGCGATTCACGAGAAAGCAGAGTGACGCCAGAGCTGGCGAGCTTCTCCTCGATAAGCTTGTTTGAAACGCGAATACGATTTCTCAGGAAAGTTCGCGGGTCCGTCCGTGGGCGAATCGTAGGCTGCATGGCAATCTGCCGCGCCTGCTCGATCTCGATCCTGATGTTGCATAAACGGAACTCATTCGCAAACGACTGGATTTCTTCCTCGGATGGAGACCACCACGAGATGTGGTCCGAAGAGCCAAACGGGATTGCGAGCGGGTGATCCTGAGATGCGTTCGCAAAAACTGACTCGTATTCGATCTGTTCTGAGCGTCCGGCCTTAGGTTTGCTAACCAAGTTCTTCAGACGAGGATGGTGGAGTTCGTCACCTTCTCGAACAAAGAAGCTCATCGCGATCTTGCCTACTGCAAGGAGCTCCACCTCACTTTGGGCGCCGATGATGCGTGCAAGGAAATGAAGGTTCGCACCTTCTGTCAGGCCACTATGGGCGGACGGGAGCACAAAACCGTTATTCTCAAGGTAACGGTCCATCAGTGCGCGATAAACACCTTGTTCAAGCAGGCTCAAACCTGCAGTTTCATTGAGATTGGTCTCGGTGTCGTATTGATAGATCATTTTTCTTGTTTAACCCAGGCGCTGATGTAGGCGGCAACATCCGAAGCCAGGTAACGCGCACGAGGGCCACGCCCACTCCCTCTTGGAAGCTCCTCGCGCGAAATCCGTCTTACAGAGGCCGACGAAAGTCGGAGCTCATCCGCGACCTCACTCGTCTTAAGCATCATCCCGTAGCGCTCGACCAACTCTGCCTCGATCCGCGCACGTTCGCCGTCATCGTTGCTTCGCTTGGGGTGGATAGGGTCGGTCATCGCGTGTAAACTCGTTGGAACTGTTGCGATTCTAAGCGAATTATTCATAACTCAGCTAGGCGAACAGTTAGAACACATACGGAGAGTGCTTGACTGATCAAACGAACTATCGTGACGAAGTGCTCATGGCTCTTCGGAATGCACCGTCGCCAATGCCTGTGCGCAGGCTTCTGAGGCTCTTCAGGCTAGCAAAGCCGACGAAAGCACTGAGGTCTGCCCTGTTCGAACTTGAACAGGAAGGGAGGATCATTCGTGGCGCAAGCGGTGAGAGCGTGATCTGGTTGCTGCAGGGATGAGATGGAGGTACCCGGCCTGTCCGGTGCATAGGCGGTTACGTCACAAACACCGCCGATTGCCGCAGGCCTGGTTGCCCGTAAGTTTGCCGGCGACGATAACGACGGGGACCTGCATGGATACGGTATGGGTTATCCACTATCACGACGGATACTCGATGCAACAAACACGCTACCTCGCGCATTGCCGGAACTGCGCGTGGCAACGATTTGAGCGGCAAAACCGAGGCTGCCGGGTTTCAGTCGTCGTCCCAGCTCACCCCCATCTCTGCCCTGCCGAGAGCGGTTCAATGCAGCAGACCAGGAAGCAAGAACAGAGCTGCAATCCGGGATCTCGAGCCTATTGAGAACATCGGTGCGCCGCCGAGACGTTCCTCCAACCTAGACCAAGGAGTATGCGGTTTGAGATTTGACGCCTTCTTCAGGTCTGGTAATCTGCAACCCATGTCGAACGAGTTGCCCTACTTGTTCCTCTGCCTCCAGGAGAAGGCTCCCAGATCTCCAACAGACACCGCAGCAGTCAGCGCTGCCATCTCCTTGAAAAAGGAACTGCCCCGGGCCAGAGCGGGTGCTGACATCTGGAACACGATTTCCAAGACATCAGTCGCCGATGTTCTCCTTGTGGTACTGCCCTTGCGCTGGGCAAGGTGGCGACGTCCCAGCACTTACACACAGCATCAGTCGTCGATGCGCTCCTTGTTGGTAACTGCCCCCGAGCCGGGCGGGGCGACGACTCCCGGCACGAATTCTTGGCGTCAGTCATCGGCGCCCTCCTTGATGGTTGCTGCTCCCGCGTCGGGCGGGGTGATGACACCCGACACAGACACACTGCATCAGCCGTCGATGCGCTCCTTGGTTGACTGCTCTTGCGCCGGGCAGGACGACGGTACCCGGCACCCCCTCTTCTACAGCGTTCGCTTCAAGGCCTTGTCGGATGCGTAACCCCGATAAGGCGTTGCCGCTCCGCGACGCGTTGCCTCGCTTCTTCCCCCGATTCGATCCATCTGCCGCCGGCGAGCAGCATCCGATTTCCCGCCTTTGCGCTCATATCGAGCACCTGAGCCAGCTTCGACACGAGCGGCCCTCGAGCGGCAATGAGCTCGATGCTGAGATCGGGAAACTGTGCAAGCTGCTGGACGAAGCCGAAGCACCGTATTTCGTTCGGTACATTGTTTCGCGCGACATCCTCGTAGCCCCAGAATGCTTCGCGAAGTGGTCGAAGCGAGTTCAGGGGCATGGTATCGAGCTCTGCTACGGAGGCACCCAGGATCAGCGATTCGGTGCCATCGAACCCTACTTCACAGGCGAAGGCAGCGCACTGGTCGACGTCGGCTGCGGGAAAGGCTTCTACCTTCTTCGCCTCGCATCACGCTACAACCGTGTCATCGGCTTCGAAGCTCAGGGGGTGGAACGTGAACGAGCGGCGAAAGCGCTGGCGGCCGACGGAATCGAGCACGTAACGCTGGAAGGCGCGTTCGGCAAGCAGCTTCTACCGGAGGACGCCGACGTCTTGCTCACCGAGGTCGTCGAACACATCCCTTACCCGAAAGCGATCGAGTTGGTTCAGGTGATCAGCCAACAGCGGCCAAGGGTCTTCGTGATGGGGTCGTCTCAGAAAACGGAAAAAATCGTACGCTAAGCATGCGCGGAGGCTGGTATCCAGCGTTATAAGATCGGAATGGACACGCCGAGGTTTTTGGCCACGTCCTTGGGCAGAACTCCGCTGGGCAGCAGGGAGTTTCGATGCACTGAATTGACGCCTAAAAATCCGACGTCATTTATGGCGTTATGATATTATCGGTCTGGATTGCTAGATCCTAGGCTCACGGAGGCAGTTATGATCGGCTCAATTAGTTCGTATTCCACAGCCCAGATAGGCAACGCGGCAGCATTCAAGGCGGCTTCGGCAACCGACCCGATTTCCGACGCTACGGAAAGTTCGGGCACATCGGGCACCCAAGGTGGCTCACAGACGATTTCCACACTGGCCCGACAACTGGCAGCGAGCGCCAGCCGTGCCGAAGAGCGGGATAAGACACTCACCCGTTCGGAATTGGCGGACAAGGCAAAAACCGCTTTGAGCCAGATACAGGGTGATGCTTACTTCGCCAACAAGGCCAAACACGACAGTGAAGTGCCTAAGACGAGCGACCCAGAATTATTGGCCAGAGCCAAGCAGGCGACGGAGTACGTTAATAGTGCGGCTAGAGGCGGAACCTCTGAGAAAAATCCATTTGCCGGTTTATCACGAGAGCAATTGGCGAACATCATTTATGACGATAGCGGGACTTATACAGTCAATGAACGAAGAGCGGCCTCCTATGAAGCCGATCGTCAAGAAGAAGAATGGCGTGTAAAGGTCACAACCCAAGCCATGGCCGAATACAACAGCACGGGAAAACTGACCAATTTCTTCAAATCCGTACTTGACCACTTCAAGGAACTGCCTGCCATCGAGCAGGCGCAATATCCCAAAGATTATGCCAGCGACCTACAGTCCAAGATCGATCTGGACTTTAACTACCGCACCCACCAGGCAGAAGGTAGAGGCAAAGACCCCATGAGCTTGATCGAGATGCTATTCGAGCAAAGCCCGCAACAAGCCAATGAACTCCACCAAAAATCAGAAAACACTACTAACTCACCAACCGTAAGGAGTAATCCATGAAATTGTTGCCGAAACTGCTCGCCGCCACCGCGTAGCTTGTCGAAGCCGGCTTTTGCCAAGTTGTAGGAACCTCGTCCCAATGCGGCGCCGGCCTTCCCGGCGCCTTTGGCTACGCTGCTCGCTGTACGTGCTGCGCCTGCCATTTGGCTAACGCCCATCACTGCCATTGAGAGGCCGCCGGCTAGTGCTGCTGCCGCGCCTGCTGCACCTTTAACGAGGGCGTACAGAATGGCCGCGATGATTACCAACTCGAAGGCTACCAGGAGCAGGTTTTGATCCCCGTCACCCACGACGACCTTGGTAAGTTGGGCATCGTAGATGGTAACGCCCAGAGTCAGCACGGCCGCCGTCAAAACCACGATCAGGATGTGATTGAGAACGTAGCCCATCCACGAATCAAAGAATCGCGCCGTTACCGGGAACATCAAGGACATGATGAACACCGGGCCGATGGCAAACAATACCTTGAGCATCATGGTTGACATGATGATCGCAATACCGCCGACCACGACCACCAGGGTTAAGCCGATGGCGATCAGTACCGCGCAGATATACCAGCCGATAGCGGTAGGTAGCTCTGTCCAGCCCGACGCCTTCGCTTGCTCCAGGCATTGCGCGATGATGTCCATGCCCTTGCCTAGCGAGCTATCCAGCGTGGCATAGATTGATCCACCGCCGCCGCTGCTGACCGCTGCCGCCAAGGACTCTTCCAAGCCCGTGAGCGTCCCGACGACCCAATCCATGTAGGTGCCCGCATTCAGGGCAAGCGCCCCGATGATGGCGATTTTCACAGACTTGATGAGGAAGTCCGGGCCGGGCTGTTGAATCTTGCCGGCCATGATGAGATAGCCATACAGCACGAACGTCAGGGCGGCGCCGGATATTGCCCAGGGGCTAATCGTGGCGATCATGTCCGACGACACGGAACTAACAAAAGTTGCCGTGGCGTTGTCGATGGTTCCGCCGATCCCCTGAAAAACGGTTGTTGTCACGCTCATGATTATTTCCCGCCTAGCTTGATGCCGGTCATCGGCTGGACGTTGAGCGTGCCGCGCTTGGCACCATCGACCGCCGATTGTGCCTTGTCGGGGGCGCCTCAGAAAACGGAAAAAATCGTACGCTAAGCCGGTTGCAACGGCCGTAGTGGCCTAAACTTGCCTGCGCCGATTTTGGCGCTGCTGCGCCAGAGGTAATCACCGGTCAGGTTGATGTGCTCCCAACCCAGCGGCGACAGATACTGCAACAGGCCGTCATCGACGGTATGGCCGTTGCCGCGCAAGGCGTTCGCCGCCCGTTCCAGATAGACCGTGTTCCACAGCACGATGGCGGCTGTCACCAGGTTGAGGCCGGAAGCGCGGTAGCGCTGCTGCTCGAAACTGCGGTCTCGGATTTCACCCAGGCGGTTGAAGAACACAGCGCGAGCCAGCGCGTTGCGCGCCTCGCCCTTGTTCAGCCCGGCATGCACACGGCGGCGCAGCTCGATACTTTGTAGCCAGTCCAGGATGAACAACGTGCGCTCGATGCGGCCCAGCTCGCGCAACGCCACGGCCAAGCCATTCTGGCGCGGGTAGCTGCCGAGCTTCCTGAGCATGAGGGAGGCCGTCACCGTGCCCTGCTTGATCGAGGTGGCCAGCCGCAGGATTTCATCCCAATGGGCGCGGACGTGCTTGATGTTGAGCGTGCCGCCGATCATCGGTTTCAGCGCGTCATAGGCGGCGTCGCCCTTCGGGATGTAGAGCTTGGTGTCGCCCAGGTCGCGGATGCGCGGTGCGAAGCGGAAACCCAGCAGGTGCATTAACGCGAAGACGTGATCGGTGAAGCCCGCCGTGTCGGTGTAGTGTTCCTCGATGCGCAGGTCGGATTCGTGATATAGCAGGCCGTCGAGCACGTAGGTCGAATCACGCACGCCGACGTTCACGACCTTGGTGTGGAACGGCGCGTACTGATCGGAAATGTGGGTATAGAACGTCCGGCCCGGGCTGCTGCCGTATTTCGGGTTGACGTGGCCGGTGCTCTCGGCCTTGCTGCCGGTACGGAAATTCTGCCCGTCCGACGATGACGTGGTGCCGTCGCCCCAATGCCCGGCGAAGGGATGCCGGAATTGCGCGTTGACAAGATCGGCCAGCGCCGTCGAGTAGGTTTCGTCGCGAATGTGCCAGGCTTGCAGCCAGGCGAGCTTGGCGTAGGTCGTGCCGGGGCAGGACTCGGCCATCTTGGTCAGGCCCAGGTTGATCGCGTCGGCAAGGACCGTAGTCAGCAACAGGTTCTTGTCCTTGGCCAAGTCGCCCGATTTCAAGTGCGCGAAGTGCCGGGTGAAGCCCGTCCACTCGTCCACCTCCAGCAGCAGTTCGGTGATCTTGACGTGCGGCAGAATCATCGCGGTCTGGTCTATCAGCGCCTGCGCGGTGTCCGGCACCGCTGCATCGAGCGGCGTAATCTTCAAGCCTGAATCCGTGATGATGGCGTCCGGTAGCGCGTTGGCCAGCGCCATCCGGTTGACGGTGGCAAGCTGCGTTTCCAGCAGCGTCAGCCGATCATGCAGGTACTGGTCGCAGTCGGTGGCCACGGCCAGCGGCAATTCGCTGGCCTGTTTGAGGCTGGCGAATTTCGCGGGCGGCACCAGGTAGTCCTCGAAATCCTTGAACTGGCGGGAGCCTTGCACCCAGATATCGCCGGAGCGCAGAGCGTTCTTCATCTCCGACAGCGCGCATAGTTCGTAGTAGCGCCGGTCGATACCGGTGTCGGTCATCACCAGCTTCTGCCAGCGCGGCTTGATGAAGTCGGTCGGCGCGTCGGCAGGCACCTTGCGGGCGTTATCGCTGTTCATGCCGCGCAAAACCTCGATGGCGTCGAGCACGTCCTTGGCGGCGGGTGCGGCCCGCAGCTTGAGCACGGCGAGGAATTCCGGCGCGTAGCGGCGCAGCGTGGCGTAGCTCTCGCCGATGCGGTGCAGGAAATCGAAGTCCTCGGGCTGCGCGAGCTTCTGTGCCTCGGTGACGCTCTCGGCGAAGGCATCCCAGGACATGACGGCCTCGATGGCGGCAAACGGATCGCGGCCTGCTTGCTTGGCCTCGATCAGCACCTGGCCGATGCGGCCGAACAGCCGCACCTTGGCGTTGATCGCCTTGCCGGACGCCTGGAACTGCTGCTGATGCTTGTTCTTGGCCGCGTTGAACAGCTTGCCCAGGATGCGGTCATGCAGGTCGATGATTTCATCGGTGACGGTGGCCATGCCTTCGATGGCGAGCGCCACCAGAGTCGCATAGCGCCGCTGCGGCTCGAACTTGGCGAGGTCGGCGGGCGTCATCTGGCCGCCCTCGCGGGCGATCTTGAGCAGCCGGTTCTGGTGAACCAGCCGCTCGATGCCCGAAGGCAGGTCGAGCGCCTGCCACACCTTGAGGCGTTCGATGTGTTCCAGCATGTGCCGCGAATTCGGTTTGACGGGCGACTGGCGTAGCCAGGCCAGCCAGGTCGTTTTGCCGTTGTCACGGCGCTTGAGCAGATCGTCGAGGCGGAGGCGCTGCGCGGCCGACAGCGGTTCGGCCAAGGCATCATAGATACGCCGGTTGGCGCGGGTGATCGCCTCGGCGCAGATGCGCTCGACAACATCGAGCGTCGGCAAGATGATGTGTTGGTGCCGTAGTGAATCGAGGACGCTGCTGGCCAGCACGATCCCCTTGTCGGTCTGCAAGGCCAAGTCGGTCGTGGCATGGACGGCCTGCCGATAGTGCGCCAAGCCGAACGGCTCCATGCCCAGATACGTGCGCAGTTCAAGCAGGTGTTCACGCCTGGTTTCCTCCCGCTCGGCATACTGCGGCCAACACACTGGATCGAGCCGCAGTTGCCGCCCGATCCAGTGCAGCAGGGACATCGGCAGCGCAGCGTCGGGCAGCAGACCCTGACCGGGGAAGCGCAGCAAGCACAACTGCACTGCGACCCCCAGGCGGTTGGCCTCGCCGCGCCGCTGTCGGATCAGTGACAGGTCGGGTTCGCTGAACGTGTAATGCCGGATGAGTTCGTCTTGGGTATCGGGCAACGCCAAGAGGCTGTCGCGCTCGGCGGCGGAGAGGATCGAACGGCGGGGCATGCAGTTTCCTTCTTCTTGAAAACGTTCGTTTGTGATCAGTCAGCCAAGGCAACCGGCGTTGTCATTTTCAGAAGACGACTGCACCAATTGACGGGGCATAACGCCAGGTGTGAAGACGGCTCCTGACAGCGCAATATCAGAAGCCCTCTGCACCAATGTCGACTATGCTCAATACTCGTGTGCACCAAAGCGAGGTGTGGGCATGGCGTCAGACACATCACCGATCACCGAACAAGGCGTAGCCACCTTGCCCGAGGCGGCATGGGCGCAAGCCCGGCACCGAGCAGAAATCATCGGGCCGCTGGCAGCGCTTGAGGTGGTCGGGCATGACGCCGCCGACACCGCTGCTCAAGCGCTTGGCCTGTCCCGGCGGCAGGTGTATGTCCTGATCCGCCGCGCCCGGCAAGGCGCGGGGCTGGTGACGGACTTGGCTCGCGGCCGATCCGGCGGCGGCAAAGGCAAGGGGCGTCTGCCGGAACCAGTCGAACGCATCATTCGCGAGCTGCTGCAAAAGCGCTTCCTGACCAAGCAGAAGCGCAGCCTGGCGGCGTTCTACCGCGAGGTCGCGCAGGCGTGCAAAGCGCAAAAGCTGCGGGTGCCGGCTCGCAACACCGTGGCGTTGCGAATCGCCGGCCTCGATCCGCGCGAGGCCGCTCGCCGTCGGGAAGGCCAGGATGCGGCCCGCCATCTGCAAGGTGTCGGCGGTGAGCCTCCCGCCGTCACCGCGCCACTGGCGCAGGTGCAGATCGACCACACGGTCATCGACTTGATCGTGGTGGACGAACGCGACCGGCAACCGATTGGCCGTCCGTACCTCACCGTCGCCATCGACGTGTTCACCCGCTGCCTGCTCGGCATGGTAGTCACACTGGAAGCACCGTCCGCCGTCTCGGTCGGCCTGTGCCTCGCACATGTCACCTGCGACAAACGCCCATGGCTGGAGGGGTTGGCCGTGGAAATGGATTGGCCAATGAGCGGCAAGCCCAGGCTGCTCTATCTGGACAACGCGGCCGAGTTCAAGAGTGAAGCGCTGCGCCGGGGCTGCGAGCAGCATGGCATCCGGCTGGACTATCGGCCGCTTGGGCAGCCGCACTATGGTGGCATAGTCGAACGGATTATCGGCACGGCGATGCAGATGATCCACGACGAATTGCCTGGAACGACCTTCTCCAATCCCGACCAACGCGGGAAGTACGCCTCCGAGAAGATGGCCGCCCTGACACTGCGCGAGCTGGAGCGCTGGCTCGCACTGGCAGTCGGCACCTATCACGGCTCCGTGCACAACGGCCTGCTTCAGCCACCGGCCGCGCGCTGGGCTGAGGCTGTGGCGCGCATCGGTGTACCCGCCGTCGTCACCCGCGCCACGGCTTTCCTTGTCGATTTTCTGCCCATCATCCGCCGGACGCTGACCCGAACCGGCTTCGTCATCGACCACATCCACTACTACGCCGACGCGCTCAAGCCGTGGATCGCGCGGCGCGACCGCCTTCCCGCTTTCCTGATTCGGCGCGACCCGCGCGACATCAGCCGTATCTGGGTGCTGGAACCGGAGGGTCAGCACTATCTGGAAATCCCCTACCGTACCTTGTCGCACCCGGCTGTCACCCTCTGGGAGCAACGCCAAGCATTGGCGAAATTGCGGCAGCAAGGGCGCGAACAGGTGGATGAGTCGGCGCTGTTCCGCATGATCGGCCAGATGCGCGAGATCGTGACCACCGCGCAGAAGGCCACACGCAAGGCGCGGCGTGACGCGGATCGTCGACAACACCTCAAGGCATCCGCTCGGCCGGACAAGCCCGTTCCGCCGGAAACGGGGTTCTAAGCCGGAACCGCCGAAAATTCCGTCAGCCGATCAACGTGGCTTGTCCCTCGCCCGGTCGATGGGGTAGACCCAACAGTCGTGTCACTAGCCGCCATTTCGATCACGGCAATGCCAGCCGGATGTCACGTCCAGATTGTTCCGGTCTGGACGGGGCCGACTGACGTCTCGGATGGCGGGTGGCATACAACTGCTGTGACTCCTGCAGGGGGGCGGCTGCCTGACCGGACGGCGAGCATCAACCCATCTCACGTATTCGTCATGTCAGCTTTGACACTGCGCACGCGACGGCACCCGACCCGGAAGCGACATTCGTCATCTCGATGGTGCAGCGGCGGGTTTCTGAGCG
>NZ_JBQWSN020000034.1:0-27721 GCF_052598215.2 Thauera sp. ZXT1-4
CCCAACTACACAACGCCCTGATGAACATAAAATCATCAGGGCGTTCGTGCGTCTACACGGCACCAACTGCAGCTGACGTCTCGGCAGCGGTGTGACGCGCCCAGAACCATCAGGCACAATCCGGGGCTTGAGAGATTTCGGAGATCACGATGAAGTTCGATCTCATCATCGTCGGTGGTGGCCTTGCGGGTGCTGCGCTTGCCGTCGCGCTTCGGCGAAGCGCATTGAGAATCGCACTCGTGGAGCATGCAGCCCCGAAGCGCTGTGACGGGTGGGATACGCGGATCTATGCGTACAGTCCTGCAAGTGCGGCTTTTCTGGAATCGCTCGGCGTCTGGGAGCATCTCGATAGAAGTCGTCTTTGTCCCGTGGCCGAGATGCTTATCGAGGGCGACGCAGGTGGAAAGCTGAACTTTTCGGCCTACGAGAGCGGCTTGGCGCAGCTCGCATGGATTGCTGAATCCAGTCTCGTGCATGTGGAACTGTGGGAGAGCCTGAAGCGTCAACACAACGTGACGCTGTTCTGCCCTGGTGCACCTGATGCCATGGAAAGGCACGACGGTGGTGTTTCGCTCGTGCTCCAGGATGGAAGACGCCTGTCTGCAAGGCTGTTGGTAGGGGCGGATGGAAGGGACTCTTGGGTACGCCAGCAGGCAGGTATCCAGGCGTCTGTCACGCCATATCACGAGAAGGGCGTGGTCGCGAATTTGCATTGTGAGCGCTCGCACCATGGCACCGCATTCCAATGGTTTCGCGAGGACGGCGTACTGGCGTGGCTACCGCTTGCAGGGGATGCGGTGTCCATCGTCTGGTCTGCACCGGACGAGACGGCCGATGCGCTCCTCGCGCTGGACGACGCTGCGTTCTGCGCGCATGTGGCCGAAGCGGGCGCGCATCGGCTCGGGGCGTTCTCGCTGCTTGCGCCGCGCGCGGCGTTTCCTTTGCGGCTGATGCGGGTGGCCGAAACGGTGCAGACTCGGGTTGCGCTCATCGGTGATGCTGCACACGCGATTCATCCGCTTTCGGGGCATGGCATCAATCTCGGCTTCCAGGATGCAAGGGTGCTTGCCGAAGAGCTGGCGGGGCTCGCCTCCTGGGAGGACCCGGGCGATCTGAGCGTCCTGCGCCGCTATGCGCGTCGTCGGGCGGAGGAGCCCTTCTTGTTGCAGTACGCCACGCACGGCCTGAATCGCTTCTTTGGAACCCGGGATCCCGTCCTTTCTCTACTGCGCAATGCCGGGCTGAACCTCACGACCCGCTTGCCGGTCTTAAAGGACGTGCTTGTCCGTTACGCTGCTAACGGTCGCCTTTGAATGCATTGGAGAATCAGATGAATCGAACAATGGGTACGTTCACACGTACCATGGTCACGCCCCTTGCCTTTGCCTGCACCGTTCTCGTTGCGGGCACAGTCCAAGCGAGTGAAGACGATGTCCGGAAGCAAATGGAGGCCTTCATCGGTGCGCCTGCGGTCGAATCAGTGACGAAAACCGGATACGGCGGCTTGTATGAGGTGGTGCTGAAGAACGGGCAGCTGGTGTACACGGATGCCACGAACAGCTTCATCCTTGATGGAAGCATTATTGAAACGTCGTCGCGACAGAACATCACCCAGGCTCGACTCAATGAGCTCTCCGCGATCGACTTTTCTTCGCTCCCGCTCGATCAGGCCGTGAAACTGGTCAGAGGTAAGGGGACGCGGGTCATCGCGACTTTTGAGGACCCGAACTGTGGATACTGCAAGCGTCTGGGTAAGGAGCTTGCCGAGATGGACGATGTGACGGTGTACACCTTTCTCTACCCCATCCTGAGTGAAGACTCGGCGAAGAAATCCGACAACATCTGGTGCGCCAATGACGCCGCACAGGCGTGGACGGATTGGGTGGTCAGCGGCAAGGTGCCGACTGACGCGAAGTGCGATACCAGCGCGATCGCGCGCAATGTAGAGCTTGGCCAGAGCTTGCGCATCACGGGAACGCCAACCATCTTCCTCGCCGATGGCACGCGTATCGGCGGCTACATGCCGCGTGCGCAACTGGAACAGGCGATCGAGGACGCCAATCCCTGAGCCGGGAGCTTCTCGGGCGGCGTGTAGCCGCTCGAGAAATCGGTTTCGCACGCAAGCACCAACGGGGGCTGCGTTCAGCGCAGGGCGGGAGGCGTCATGCCGTTGGGCAGGATGGCCCACATCTGCCCTTGCTGGCGCATGCGTCCGGCTTCTCGCCCAGCCTCAGCGCCGAAGCCCCAGAAGAAGTCTGCCCGCACCGTTCCCTTGATCGCGCCGCCGGTGTCCTGGGCGAGCACGAGACGGTTGAGCGGCAGGCTGCTGTTCGGGAAGCTCGTCGAGAGGAACACGGGCGCGCCAAGCGGGACGAAGCGGGGATCCACCGCGATGCTACGCCCTTCCGTCAGCGGGACGCCGAGCGCCCCGATGGGGCCGTCATTCGAGCTTGGCAGCTCGCGGAAGAAGACGTAGCTCGGATTCGCGTGCAGCAGTTCCTGGAGCCGTTGCGGGTTGTCCTGCGCCCAACGCTTGATGCCGTCCATGGACGCCCTGTCCAGGGTGAGTTCGCCCTGCGCCACCAGCCAGCGGCCGATGGATTGGTAAGGGTGTCCGTTCTGGTCTGCATAGCCAACCCGCACCATGCTGCCGTCTGGCAGGCGTACTCGCCCGGAGCCCTGGACCTGAAGGAAGAACAGATCGATCGGGTCATCCGCCCAGAGCAGCACGGGTGCAGGAAGCTGCCCGCCGCGGTCGTCGATCTGCTGGCGGCTCCAGTACGGTACCACCTTGTTGCCGACGATGCGCCCCCGCAAGCGTAGATGCTTTAGCTCCGGATGCACGTCGCCGAGTTCCACGGTCAGCATGTCGGCCGGCACGCCGTGAATCGGCCAGCGGCTGCGGGTGTTGCGCTGGCGGCTGCCCTGGATCAGCGGTTCGTAATAGCCCGTCACCAGTCCCTCTGTGCTGCTGTCTGGGTTGACGAGTTGCCAGGGGGTGAAGCGGCTCTCGAAGAACTGCCGTACGATCGCCTCGGTCGGCCTGTCACCGATCCGCGCGGCGGCGTCGCACGTGGCTTGCCAAGCGGGCTGGCGCACCAAGGTGGAGCACGAAGTGCGCAAGGCTGGCCAAGCCGACGCCGGGTCATCGAGCCGCCATCCCGGTATATCGGCCCAACTGACCGCGCGCAAGGGGCGCGTGGAGGGTGCCGCTGGCGCTGCGGGGCCAGGACCTACGCATGGGGGACAGGCTGGGCACGGCGCTGGGGGTGGGCAGGTGCTGCCTGCGGCCGATTCCTGTGGCGCCGGTGCATGGCTACAGGCGCCCAGCAACATCGCGACCAGGGCGGGGGTAACGATTTGCCGGGCACGCGTGTTCAGGTGACGTTGCGCGGCGTCCTTGAGGAACGCGGGCCTGCGGAGGTGCATGGGTGATATCCTGAGCATTCGCTTGAATTGTTGGCGTGGCTGCGAGTATACCGGGCACGGGCCCGGTGCCGATGGCCCTGCGCACTGACCACCTGCGACACTCCTGATGACGACTGAACTCGCCGATCTGCTCCGCCGCGCCGAGCGTGTGCTCGAGCGCCTGGAAACTCTCTTGCCCGGTCCGGCAAGCGCGCCCGACTGGGACGCCGCCCACGCTTTTCGCTGGCAGCGCCGCCGTGGGCACGCGACGCTGCGCACGGTGAAATCTCCGCACGGCATCCGGCTTGCGGACATCCAGGACGTAGACGAGCAAAAGGAACGCGTCGACCGTAACACCCGGCAGTTCCTTGCCGGGCGGCGGGCGAACAACGTTCTCCTGACGGGCGCCCGTGGCACGGGAAAATCTTCCCTGGTCAAGGCCTTGCTGAATGAATATGCGGAGCGTGGGCTGCGTCTGATCGAGGTTGACAAGGGCGATCTGATGGATCTCCCCGAGATTGTCGAACTCCTCGAGGGTCGCCCTGAGCGCTTCATTCTGTTCTGCGACGATCTCTCATTCGAGGAGGGGGAGGACGCCTACAAGGCGCTCAAGAGCGTGCTCGATGGATCGGTTTCGGCGATGTCCGACAACGTGCTGATCTACGCGACCTCTAACCGGCGCCATCTCATGCCTGAATACCATGATGAGAACCTCCAGGCGCGGCATGTGGATGGGGAGTTGCACCCAGGCGAGGCGGTGGAGGAGAAGGTCTCGCTTTCGGAGCGCTTCGGCCTCTGGGTTTCCTTCTACCCATTCAGCCAGGATGAATACTTGGACATCGTCGCCTACTGGCTGGGTAGCTTCGGCGTTGCTCCGGCCGAGATCGAAGCCGCACGCCAGGAGGCTCTGCAGTGGGCACTGATGCGCGGATCGCGCTCTGGGCGCGTGGCCTGGCAGTTTGCACGTGACCACGCCGGGCGCCTCCAAGAGGCAGTGTGATGGTACGCAAACGGGTCGATGTCGCCGCTGGCGTTCTGTTGCGTCCGGACGGGCGCTATCTGCTTGGCCAGCGCGGTGCTGACACCGTGTATGCCGGCTATTGGGAATTCCCGGGTGGAAAGGTCGAAGCCGGCGAGAGCGCCGCGGAGGCTTTGTGCAGGGAACTGCAGGAGGAACTTGGCATTCGCGTGACGAAGCTGCGGCCATGGTTACGGCGCGAGCACCTATACGAACATGCCCATGTACGTCTGCATTTTTTCGAGGTCGCTGCATGGGAGGGCGAACTCGTGGAGCATGTTCACGCCGCGCTTGCCTGGGTCTTGCCCGAGGAAGCCGCGTGCGAGCCCATGCTTCCAGCGAACGGTCCGATCCTGAAGGCGTTACGTCTGCCGCGCACGATGGGTATCACCCACGCTGCTGAGATCGGTGCTGATGCGCAGCTCGATGCGCTGGAACGTGCGCTTGCAGGGGGGCTGCGCTTGGTGCAAGTACGCGAAGGCGGCTTGTCTGGCGCAGTGCGTGCGCGTTTTGCGCGTGCAGCGCTTGCACGCGTGCGCAAGCATGGGGGGCTGCTGCTGCTCAATGCCGACGCGTGCCTGGCGCGCGAAATCGGTGCTGACGGGCTGCATTTGCCGGCTGCGGATCTTCTTCAGGCTGAGGTCCGCCCGGACTTCGAGTGGGTAGGCGCCTCCTGCCATACGCGTGCGGAGCTCGAGCATGCGGCGGCGCTTGGGCTCGACTACGCGCTGCTGGGGCCGGTGCTCCCCACACGTAGTCACCCGGGGCGTGCCGGACTGGGTTGGCCTGCCTTTGCCGAGCAGGTGGCGGGTTTGCCGATACCGGTATTCGCGCTGGGTGGCCTGCGGCCCGATGACATGGAGACGGCCCGCGATGCTGGCGCTCACGGCATCGCCGCGATCCGCGGGCTGTGGCATGGGGGGCAGTCGGATGCCGTGGTTCCGGTGAAAGCGGTGGGCTAGGCGGGCTGTGCTTTCAGCGCTTGCGTCCCTCCCCGAGGCCCGGAGGCTGGAAGTCGATGTCGTCCAGCGGGGCGTCGGGCGGAGAGGTCGGTACGCGATAGGCTTCGGACGCCCAGGCGCCGAGATCGATCTGGCGACAGCGTGCGGAACAGAAGGGGCGATGCCGGCTCTCCGGCGTCCAAGGTACCGCCTTCCCGCAGGTCGGACAGTTGACGGTGCGGACGCGCTCGGTCATTGCGTGTTCACAGCGAGCAAAAGGTCAGCTCGAAGGCCACGTCGCGCTCGGCCAAGCGGGGGCGAGCGACCGTTTCCGGGAGCATGAAGCGTACGTTCAGCGCATACTTGTTGGCGCTGATTTCGGGGACGACCGTTTCTGCCCGGGCGAGCCGTACACGTACCATCTGCGCCGTGCGCCCCGCCATGGTGAGCTGGAACGCTCCGCTGCGGGCGAGTTGCGGCTCGGGGCGACCGCTGCTGCGTAGCAGCCGCAGTACGATTTCGATGCCGTCACGAATCGGCGACATTGGATGAATCCACACCTCCATGTCGCGGCGGCGGACCGCCGGATCTCGATTGAGCCAGAAGTGGTAGGAGGGCAGGTCGAACTGGCAGACACCGCCGGGAATAGCGGCCCGGCTGCGGATGCTCATCAACCATTCGTTCTCACGCAGGTACTGGCCGATCTTTCCGGCCATTGCGAGCAGACTGCTTGATGCCTGCTCGATCTCGTAGAGCGCGCCGGAGAGCGCTTCCTCGGAGATCTCGGGGTTGTTGCGGAAGGACATCAGGATCTGGCGCTGACGCTCGAGTTCCTGGACCAGGTCGACCTTGAGGTCCGCCCGGCCCGCGACTTCCAGTGTCTCGAAGATCGTGAGCAGTGCGACGTGGTGATCCTGCGGGGTGTCGCCGGCCGTGAAGTGTGCGATCTTCACGAACAGATCCTCCAGACGCAACAGCGTGCGGATGCGCTCGTTGAGAGGATATTCGTAGCTGATCACCGCAATCTTTCCGCCTGTCTTGCGCCCTTTTCAATCGCGACGATGATAGCACAGGCCCTGTATCACGCAGCCGGGGGCGGTCGCGGCCGCCGGCGTTCAGCGGGCTGCCGCGGCCGCCAGATAAAGGGCATGCAGGCGCTCGACCTGTGCCTGCAAGACCTCCAGCGAGGTGGAGTTGTCGATGACATCGTCTGCGGCGGCGAGGCGCTCGGCCCGACTGGCCTGGGCGGACAGGATGGCGTCGATTTGCGCGTCGGGGAGTCCGCTGCGGCGCTTCACGCGCGCACGCTGGAGGGCTTCCGGGCAGTCAACGACGCAGACGCGGTCGCACCGCTCGCGGTAGGTCTTCGACTCGATCAGTAGAGGAACGGCAAGAATCACGTAAGGCCCGGGGGCCTCCAGGCAGCGCTTTGTGCTCTGTTCTCCGATCATCGGATGCAGGATGGATTCGAGGCGGCGGCGAGCTTCCGGTTGCGTGAAGACCAGTGCACGCATCGCTGCGCGGTCGAGGCTTCCGTCTGCGGCGATGAGTGCATCGCCGAAGCACTGGCGTATGGATTCGATTGCGCCGCCGTCCGGTGCGGTGAGTGCGTGCGCGATGAGGTCGGTATCGACCACCGTGGCGCCAAGCTTGGCGAAATGATCGCTCGCAGCGCTCTTTCCGCTGCCGATGCCGCCGGTAAGGCCGACGATGTAGGGGGGGGTGGGATGCATGCGGTGGACGTCAGCGTGGGGAGCAGGGCTGGCGTTTTGCGGTCAGGCCACGCGCGGCGGACTCGACGACACGCAATTGGTCTTCCAGGACCCTCGCCTCGATACGATGATTTGTTCGCATGCGGGCTTCGATGCCAGCCCCCTGAACGCCGCGCGCACGCAACTGGTCGAGCAGGACGCGTGCACGGGCCTCCGTCTTGAACAGGCCCAGCGAGATTGCGTATTGGGCGGGGCCGGCTTCCTGCACGATGAAGGTATCGGTCACGCCCTGCAGATTAAGCTCCACCTCCCGTCGTTCGGCTGCGCTGCGGCTGCCCTGGGGCGGAATGCGTACCCACCACGACTCGGGTGCATCGCTGCGCGTGCGTGTTGCAGTGAGGCCGATGCGGCGCAGGCGTTGGGCGAGCAACTCGGCCTCCTCGCCGGATAGGCCGACCCAGGCCTGGCATGTGGCCTGCGCGGGCATGGCGGGTGGGCTTCCGTGCGAGGGCGCGGCAGTCGTGATGTCCCCTTCCGCCAGATCGCTTTCGGGGTCCTCGGCATCTGTCCCTGCGGTCTGTTCCGACGCCTGCGTGTCATTCGTCGCCGACATGCCGACGGTAGCCTGTGTTTCGTCGACCGCCGACGGCGCGGAGGTCGTGGTGGGCGCCGCATCGTTCTCGCCCTCTGGGCCCGTTTCTGGCGCGACGGGTGGCATCTCGGGCTCGGCGATGGTGGCTGTGGTTCCGTCCTCGGATGCATCTGCGCCGGGCAGGGCGGGGATTGCGCTCACCAGTGCGGCTTGGGGCCCGCTGTCGCCGCTCAGGCGGATGCGCTCCGGGTGCAACTGCCCGGAGATGCGATGGGGTTCGCCGAGTTGCCCAGCCTCGCCCAGCCAGCCACGCACGATGGCGTAGGCCAGCAGGTTGAGCATCAGCAGCAGGATGATCAGGAAGCGCAGGGTCATGCCGATAGCTTAGACGAGCGTCGGCCCGGGGGGAACCCGGGCGGCGCAGTCGACCCGTGCTCAGCCGAGCTTGGGGAGGTGTGCGAGCGAGCGCGCCACCGCATCGGCCGGGTAGTCGTAGTCTTCGAGCTGGCCGGTGAAGTAACGCTCGTAGGAGCTCATGTCGAAGTGACCGTGGCCGGTCAGGTTGAACAGGATGGTCTTGCATTCGCCGGTGGCCTTGCAGGCGAGCGCCTCGTCGATGGCGGCGCGGATCGCGTGGCAGGACTCCGGCGCCGGGATGATGCCCTCGGCGCGGGCGAACTGCACGCCGGCCTCGAAGGTCGCCAGTTGCGACACCGCGCTCGCCTCGATCAGGCCGGCATGGAGCAGGTTGGACACGAGCGGTGAGTCGCCGTGGTAGCGCAGGCCGCCGGCATGGATGCCGGGCGGCATGAAGTCGTGTCCGAGGGTGTACATCTTCATAAGTGGCGTGAAGCCCGAGGCGTCGCCATAGTCATAGGCGTAGGTGCCCTTGGTCAGGGTGGGGCAGGACGAGGGTTCGACCGCGACGCAGCGCAGTGCTTCGGCGCGCTTGTCCCCCGCGGCCTTATCGGCTAGGAAGGGGAAGGCGATGCCGGCAAAGCTCGAACCACCGCCGCAGGGGCCGATCACCACGTCGGGGTAGAGGCCGACCTTGTCGAGCTGCTTCTTCGCCTCTAGGCCGATGATGCTCTGGTGCAGCACGACGTGGTTGAGCACGGAGCCCAGGGTGTAGTTGGTGTCGGTGCGGCCGGCGGCCTCTTCCACCGCTTCGGAGATCGCGATGCCGAGCGAGCCGGGGTTGTCCGGGTTCTCGGCGAGCAGGCGGCGGCCGGTCTCGGTGTGCGGTGAGGGGCTGGCGAAGACCTCGCCACCCCAGGTCTGCATCATCAGCCGGCGGTAGGGCTTCTGGTCGTAGCTGACCTTGACCATGTAGATGCGCACCTCCAGCCCGAACATCTGCCCGGCGAAGGCGATCGACGAGCCCCACTGGCCGGCGCCGGTCTCTGTGGTCAGGCGGGTGATGCCGGCCTGCTTGTTGTAGAAGGCCTGCGGCACCGCGGAGTTGGGTTTGTGCGAGCCTGCGGGCGAAACGCCCTCGTACTTGAAGAAGATCTTCGCGGGCGTGCCCAGAGCCTGCTCCAGGCGCACCGCGCGCACCAGGGGGCTGGGGCGCCAGAGGCGGTAGATCTCACGCACCTGCTCGGGAATCGCGATCCAGCGCTCGGTGCTCATCTCCTGCTCGAGGATCGCGGGCGGGAAGATGGCGCCCATCTGCTCGGCGGTGGCGGGCTTCCCGTCTGGCCCCAATGGCGGCGCGAGCGGCGTGGGCAGGTCTGCAGCGATGTTGTACCAGTGGGTGGGGATGTCGGCGGCGTCGAGCAGGATGCGGGTGGCTTCCATCGTGGTTCTCCCTTGTGTGCGTTTCAGTTCGTTATGGGTGAGGTTTCCCGTGATGCGTCGGTTGCGGCAACGCCCAGTCCGGCGAGGACCAGGTTGTCGATGCGGCGCAGCGGAATTTCGATCAGGTGGGCAAAGCTGTCTGCTGCTCCACCGCCGAGCAGGCAGATCGCACCCGGTTCTGCCTCGATCTGGCGGAACATACGGCATATGGCGCCGGCCTGGGCCTGAATGCAACCGGAATGGATTGCGTCGACCGTGCGGCGGGGCTGCGGGGTGAAGCGGCCGTCCGCGAGCGGCAGTTGTGCGGTGCCACGCGCCAGGGACTGCTGCATCAGCGTCACGCCGGGCAGGATCAGGCCGCCCAGGAAGACGCCGTTGGCGGTGAGCAGATCCACCGTGGTGGCGGTGCCGGCCATGACGACCAGGCAGGGGCCGCCCTGAAGGTAGCGGGCGCCGATGAGTGCAGCCCAGCGGTCGGCGCCGAGTTGGGCGGGTTCGTCGTAAAGATTGGTCAGGCCCGCGCAGTGATGGCTCGATACCAGCCAGTCCACAGCGAGCCCCCCGCAGGCGTCAGCGATCTGTGTGGCGACTGCCGCCCCCGCGACGTTGCAGCCGAAGACGCGTGCAAGGTCGGGGTTCGCAGCGCGGATCTGGCCGAGCGCCTGCACCTCGCCATGCCCGATCGCCCCTTCCATGAGCGCTTCGAGCGGCTGAACGGCGCGCACCACGCGCCATTTGATGCGCGTATTTCCGGCGTCGACGAGCAGGAGCTTCATGCACCAGCTCCATCGCCGGGCCGCAGGGAAACATCGCCCGCAAGCACGCGCTGCAGCCCCGCCTCGGTGCGCAGCAACAGCGCCCCGTCCTCATCCACGCCCGCGCAGATCCCGTAGAGGGCGCTGTCTTCACCGCGGATGCAGACAGGCAGGTCGGTGAAGGCATGGCGCTGTTGCCAGGCGCCGCGCAGCGCCGGAAAGCCTGCGCTGGCATAGATCTCGAACAGCCCGTGGAGCTCGGTCAGGATTGCGGCCAGAACGATTGTCGCCGCGGGCAGCTCATGCTCGAGGGTGCGTGAGAGATCGGTTACGCCGCTTTGCCCCGGGACCGAGATGCCGGTGGGTAGGTGCAGGTTGAGCCCGATGCCGATCACCGCTGCCGGTGGGCGACCGCGCGCGGGCAGCAGTTCGACGAGAATGCCTGCGAGCTTCTCGCCGTGTACGAGCACGTCGTTGGGCCATTTGAGCTGGATGCCCTGGGCACCGAGCCCCTCGAGCGCGCGCGCCAGTGCGAGGCCCGCCACCAAAGAAAGTCCGGCGGGGGCCGGTGCGCCGGGCATGAAGCGCCATAGCACCGAAAACGTCAGACTGGAACCTGGCCATGACAGCCACGCCCGCCCGCGCCGACCTCGACCCGCGGTCTGCCGGTTCGCGACGAGCACATGCACCCGGCCATCGTCGGCGGGCGGGGCCGCGGTGAGCGTGCCATTGGTGGAAGCGCACTCGTCCACCCAAATGATGGAGAAGTCGCCTGCGAGCATGCCCAGCCTCGCCTGCACCGCGGCGACCGCATCGGCCCCGACCGCGGGCTGGGGGTGTGCACATGGGGGGGAAGCTGCTGGCGGTGGAACTTGAGGTGGCACGGGCTCGTGGATGCGGGAGGAAAAGACGCATTATCCGCGATCAGGGCCGCGCGGACGAGCAGGGCGCAGCCCCACGTGGGGCTCAGCTCTCGGTGTGGTTGCCGGGCGCGTCTTCGTCCATGCCAAGCTCGTGGATCTTGCGGCTGATGGTGTTGCGACCGATGCCGAGCAGTTGTGCCGCCTCGATGCGCCTTCCGCCTGTGGCTGCAAGCGCGCGCCGGATCAGGGCTCGCTCGAAGTCACGCGTGAGGCGGTCGAATACTTCGCCGGGGTGGGTCGCGATCAGGCGGTCGGCCTCGGAGGACAGCCCTTCGATCCAGCTCGTGGGCGCTTCGCGTCCAGGCTGGTCGCGCATCTCGGGCGGCAGATCGGCGACCTCGACGATCTGGGCTGGCGCCATCACCGTCAGCCAGTGGCACAGGTTTTCCAGCTGGCGTACGTTGCCCGGGAAGGGTTGGCCCTGAAGGTAATCGAGCGCGGCGTCGGAGATACGCTTGCGTTCCACGCCGAGATCTTGCGCACTCTTCTGCAGGAAGTGGCGTACCAGTAGCGGGATGTCCTCGCGCCGTTCGCGGAGCGGCGGCAGGCGCAGGCGGATGACGTTGAGGCGGTGGAAAAGATCCTCGCGGAACAGGCCTTGGCGCACGCGTTCTTCCAGGTCCTGATGGGTGGCGGCAATCACGCGAACGTTTGCGCGGATTGGCTGCTGGCCGCCGACGCGGTAGAAGTGGCCGTCGGAGAGCACGCGCAGCAGCCGTGTCTGCAGCTCGGCCGGCATATCGCCGATCTCATCCAGGAACAGGGTTCCGCCATCGGCTTGCTCGAAGCGTCCGCGGCGCTGGGTCGCGGCCCCGGTGAAGGCGCCACGCTCATGGCCGAAAAGCTCGGATTCAAGCAGGTCGCGCGGGATGGCCGCGGTGTTGATGGCGATGAAGGGGGCGTCACGGCGCGGGCTGTGGCGGTGCAGTGCGCGGGCCACGAGCTCCTTTCCCGAGCCGGACTCACCGTTGATCAGCACTGTGGCGTGGGAGTGGGCGAGGCGGCCGATCGCGCGGAACACCTCCTGCATCGCCGGCGCCTGGCCGAGGATTTCGGGCGCGAGGGAGGTTTCCTCGCTTGCACCATGCTGGTGCGCAGTCTGCTCGAGCGCACGGCGCACCAGTGCTACCGCCTGGTCTACGTCGAAGGGCTTGGGCAGGTACTCGAAGGCGCCGCCCTGGAAGGCCGCCACCGCGCTGTCCAGGTCCGAATAGGCCGTCATGATGATGACCGGCAGGTGAGGGTGGTGCTCCTTGACCTTGCGCAGCAGGTCCAGCCCTGTTTCGCCCGGCATGCGGATGTCGGACAGCAGTGCGGCTGGGGCTTGCGGGGTACGCTCGAGTTCTGCGAGTGCGTCGCCTGCGGAGCTGAAACTGGCGTGGTCGATGCCCTCCCTGCCGAGTGCCTTTTCCAGCACCCAGCGGATGGAGCGGTCGTCGTCGATGATCCAGACGGTGTTCATGGTCTATGCACCTTTTTGGTGCGTGCCGGCGCTTCGGTCTCCCGCGGGGGCGGGGCACGAAGGCGCTCAGGCGCGCTCGGTAATCGGCAGCAGGATCGTGAAGCAGGTGCGCCCGGGGCGGCTGTCGACCTCGATCATGCCCTGATGTTGCTCGATGAAACTTTGCGCGAGCGACAGCCCTAGCCCGCTACCGCCCTCGCGCCCGGAGACCAGCGGATAGAAGATCCGGTCGCGGATCTCCGCGGGGATGCCGGGGCCGTTGTCGATCACTTGCAATTCCAGTGCCAGCCGGTACCGGCGCTTGGCGAGTGTCACCTGGCGTGCAACCCGGGTGCGCAACCTGATCTCGCCACTGCCACCGAGCGCCTGGGCTGCGTTGCGCACGATGTTCAGCACGGCCTGGATGAGCTGTTCGCGGTCGGCGGTGAACTCGGGCAGGCTGAGGTCGTAGTCGCGGCGGATGTCGAGGGCGGGAAACTCCGCGAGGATCAACCTGCGCACCCGCTCGAGCACGTCATGAATGTTGAGCGCCGCCGGCCGCATCATGCAGTGTGAGCTCAGCAGCCGGTTCATCAGGTCCTGCAGGCGGTCCGCTTCGGCGATGATGACGTCGGTGAACTCGCGCAGCTGCGGGTCGTCAAGCTCGTGCTGCAGCAACTGTGCCGAGCCGCGGATGCCGCCCAGCGGGTTCTTGATCTCGTGCGCGAGGTTGCGGATCAGCTCTCGGTTGGCCTGCTGCTGCTGGAGCAGCTGTTCTTCCCGTGCGACCCTCAGCTGTGCGTCGATGGGGCGGAACTCCAGCAGCAAACGTGCGCCCGCCGCCTCGATGGGTGTGACCGTGCAGTCCAGGCGGATCGGGCTGGCTTCCCTGCAGGTTACCGTGAGGTCCTGCCCGGTGTAGCTCCAGTTCGTGCGCAGTGCGTTCTCGAGTGCCGCGCTCAGCCCCGCGGGCTTCCCGAGCAGACGCTCGAGAGGCTGGCCGAGCAGCTTGCGCTGGCTGATGGCGAAGAGATTTTCTGCGCCCGGATTGATATAGCGGATCGCCAACTGCCCATCCACCAGGATGACGGCAGAGGACAGCAACTCGAGTCCGGCAAATGGGGCTGCGGCGGTGTGGCTGGGAGGGGTTGGCATGGGCGCGTCCGAGGGATTCTTTCGATCAGAAGCAAGATACGCGCCAGATGTGGATCATCGCAGACCCGAGATCTCCCGGCGCAGGGCCTCGATGTTGCGTTTGTGGAGCTCGACCTTGTCCTTGAAGGGCTGCAGGCGATCGAGCACCTTCTGGTAGTTGCGCTCGTCGCCCGTTCGGATTGACTCCTGTTCGGCGAGCGCCTGCTCGGCTTCGGCGAGGGACTTTTCCTCGTGCTCGAGTTCGCCCGCGAGAACCTTGCGGCGTGCGTCGTCACGGTTGCGCTGATCGTCGGGGCTTACGCGCGGAAAACTTCCGGGTGTCGCCGCCGCAGGCGTGCCCTTTGGCGTGCTCGCTGCCGGGCTGCGCGGGGGCGCGGGGATGGTCGACACCGCCTGGTCTGACTCGAGGCGTACACAGCCGCGTCCGAGCGAGCGGTCGTTGGTGTAGGTCACTCGTCCGTCGGGGTCGGTGCACTTGTAGATGTCGGCCCATGCAGACGGGGCGAGGCCGGCAAGCAGGATCAGGGGAAGGAGTTTCGATGGATGCATGCGCGTGTCCTGGGGGCCGCTTCCGTGGCGAATGCACGGTCGTGCGCCCTTGCCCTTGCGGAATGAAGCCTGATTAGACTCCAGAAAAAAAGGACGGGCAATGCCCGTCCTTTCCTGACTGCGCAGTAAGCCCTGGATTACAGGCTGTAGTACATGTCGAATTCCACCGGGTGAGTGGTGATGCGCATGCGGTCGACCTCTTCCTGCTTGAGTGCGATGTAGGCGTCGATGAAGTCGTTGGAGAACACGCCGCCACGGGTCAGGAATTCGCGATCCTTGTCGAGATACTCCAGCGCCTGCTCGAGGCTGGTGCACACGGTCGGGATCAGCGCATCCTCTTCCGGCGGCAGGTCGTACAGGTTCTTGTCGGCCGGGTCGCCCGGGTGGATCTTGTTCTGGATGCCGTCCAGACCCGCCATCATCAGCGCGGCGAAGCACAGGTAGGGGTTGGCCAGGGGATCCGGGAAGCGTGCTTCGATGCGGCGGCCCTTCGGGTTGGCAGTGTAGGGGATGCGGATCGAGGCCGAGCGGTTGCGTGCCGAGTAGGCCAGCTTGGTCGGGGCCTCATAGTGCGGCACCAGGCGCTTGTAAGAGTTGGTGCCTGGGTTGGTGATGGCGTTGAGCGCACGGGCATGCTTGATGATGCCGCCGATGTAGTACAGGGCCATCTCGGACAGGCCGGCGTAGCCGTTACCTGCGAACAGGTTCTGGCCGTCCTTCCAGATCGACTGGTGCACGTGCATGCCGGAGCCGTTGTCGCCGACGATGGGCTTGGGCATGAAGGTGGCGGTCTTGCCGTACTGGTGTGCAACGTTGTGCACGATGTACTTCAGGACCTGGGTCCAGTCGGCGCGCTTGGTCAGCGTGCTGAACTTGGTGCCGATCTCGCACTGGCCGGCGTTGGCCACCTCGTGGTGGTGCACCTCGACCGGCACGCCGCAGGCCTCGAGTGCGAGGCACATGGCGGCGCGCACATCGTTCAGGCTGTCGACCGGCGGGACCGGGAAGTAGCCGCCCTTGACGCGCGGACGGTGGCCGGTGTTGCCGCCCTCGAACTTGTCGGCGGTGGACCAGGCGGCCTCTTCCGAGATGATCTTGCTGTACACGCCCGACATGTCCACCGACCACTCGACCGAGTCGAAGATGAAGAACTCGGGTTCCGGGCCGAAGAAAGCGGTGTCGCCGATGCCCGTGCTCTTCAGGTAGGCCTCGGCGCGCTTGGCGATCGAGCGCGGGTCGCGGTCGTAGCCCTTGCCGTCGGACGGTTCGATGACGTCGCAGGTGATGACCAGCGTGGTCTCGTCGAAGAAGGGGTCGATGTAGGCGGACGAGGGCTCGGGCATCAGCACCATGTCCGAAGCCTGGATGCCTTTCCAGCCCGCGATCGACGAGCCGTCGAAGGGATGGCCGTGCTCGAAGTGCTCTTCTTCGAAAGCGGACACGGGCAGGCCGACGTGCTGCTCCTTGCCGCGGGTATCGGTAAAGCGCAGGTCCACGAAGCGCACTTCGTTTTCCTGGATCAGCTTCATGACGTCTTGGGCGTTCATTTTCACTCCTGGTGAGATGAGGCGATGCGGGTGTTGAGCGGGTGGAGCAGCGGCCGCAAGAGGTCGAGGTCGTTGCACCGGATGTCTGTGCAAGGCACTAAGCAGTAAGCGTGCCAAGTTTCGCAGATGCGCGAATCATTGTGCCATAAGGGGCGATGCCCGAAAGCGGTGCCTGAGTCCGCCTGATTCTGCACCCAGGTGGTGCGGCGCGGGGTTGGTATGCACCGTCATGGTGCAAGGGTGTGGAATACACGGATGCTCCGAAAGCGGGGGTAGGCCCTGAGCCAGTGTGCGATGCGCTGTTGCAGTGCATCGAGTTCCAGGCCGGCGGGGGCCGAAGACAGGAAGAGTTCAACCTCGACGCGCTGGCCGAGGTAGTGGATCTGCACGCGCGAGGGCGGGGGCAAGTCCGCGCCGAGCAGTGTGCGCATGCTGGCGACGATCTCTGCACGTTCGGGTAGTGGGCCCGGCGGCACGACCTGCAGGTCGCCGTCGTCTTCCGGATCGATGTGAACCAGCACGTCGCGCACCTCGGGGTGTGCAGTGCGAACGCGCATGTAAACCGCGTCGGAGATGCGGTGCCCCTCGGATACCGTGATGCGTGGATCGACCTGCACATGGGCATCGCAAAGCACGCGGTCGGCCATGCGCCGGGTGCGCATGTCGTGCAGCCCGATGACGCCCGGCGTGTCCTCGATCGTCTTGCGCAGACGCTGGAGTTCCTCCTCGGGGAGTCCCGTGTCGATCAGCTCGCCGACCGCCTTCCAGGCCAGCTTCAGCCCCATGTGCAGGATCAGGAAACCGACCACTGCCGCCGCGAGCGGCTCCAGAAAGGGGTAGCCCGCCAGGCTGCCGCCGATGCCCGCCGCCACCACCAGTGAGGAGGCAGCGTCCGAGCGCGCGTGCCAGGCGTTGGCCTCGAGTACGGGCGCGCGCAGGCGGCGTGCGGCCGAGAGCGTGAATCGGAACAGCCCCTCTTTGGCGAACAGGGTGATCAGCGCCATGATCAGTGCAGCCGGATGCAGCTCCGGCAATGCGTCCATGTGCTGCAGGCGCACGCCCGAACTCCACAGGAAGCCGATGCCCACCCCCGCGAGCACCGCGCCCAGCACGAGCGTGGTCGCGGTCTCGATGCGGCCGTGTCCATAGGGATGGTCCGTGTCGGCCGGGTCGGCGCCCTTGCGCCCTGCCACCAGCACGAGCAGGTCGGTGACCAGGTCGGACAGCGTGTGCGCCGCGTCTGCCACCAGGCTGAAGGCATTGGCGAACAGGCCGATGATGACCTGCCCCACGGCCAGGGCCGCGTTGGTGATGATGGCGACCAGGGTGGTGCGCTGGATGCCTTTTCCGCGCGCGCCGTCATCATGCTGGAGTTCGCGGGCTGTGGCGGTGCCGGAGGGTCTTTGGGGGGCGTGTGAGGGGTGCATGGGGGTGGCGCGGCGGACGCGCTATACTTCGGCCGACCTACATTTTAGACGGATGTTCGCATGGGAACCCTGTCGGACTTGTTGTCCCTTGCGCACGCACGTGCGGAAAACCTCGGGCTGCCGTACCCGGGTGCGCTGACGCCCGCTGAAACCTGGCAGGTGATGCAGCTCGCCCCCGGCGCCAAGCTGGTGGATGTGCGCACGCGCGCCGAACTCGATTGGGTCGGCCGGGTGCCGGGTGCGGTGGAGATCGAGTGGAAGTCCTATCCCTCGATGCAGGAAAATCCCAACTTCCTGGCCCAGCTCAAGCATCAGGTCGATCCCGAGGCGCTGGTGCTGTTCATCTGCCGCTCCGGCGTGCGCTCGGATTCGGCTGCGCGCCTCGCTACCTCGGCGGGCTATGCCAACTGCTACAACGTCCTCGAAGGCTTCGAGGGCGACAAAGACGCCAACAACCAGCGCAACCGCACTGGTGGCTGGCGCCATGCCGGCCTGCCTTGGTATCAGGGCTGAGCTGCAACAACTCCTTACCCGGCCCTGCGCGGCCCGGCCGAACCCGCCGCCGCGTGCAGGGTCCGACGCCCGTAACCCCGGGATTGTCCCGACCGGATCCGGATACCAGAACATGCAAGTCTCCACCATCAGCTTCGACCGCTTCAACGTGCTCGCCGACGACGAGGCGCAGGCGCGGATCCGCGCCGCGCGCGCGCGCCTCGGCGATCGCGCGGTGCTGCTCTGCCATCACTACCAGCGTGCCGATGTATACCAGCACGCCGACCTTACCGGGGACTCGCTCAAGCTTGCGCGCCTCGCGTCGCAGACGGACGCCGAGTTCATCGTGTTCTGCGGTGTGCACTTCATGGCCGAGGTCGCCGACATCCTGTCCAAGCCCAGCCAGATCGCCATCCTTCCCGATCTCGCCGCCGGCTGTTCGATGGCCGACATGGCAAGTCTGGCCAAGGTCGAGCGCTGCTGGCGCGAACTGGCCGAGGTGCTCGACAAGCCCGATGAGCTGATCACTCCGGTCACCTACATCAACTCCGCGGCCGACCTCAAGGCCTTCTGCGGTGAGCACGGCGGCATCGTGTGCACCTCGACCAACGCACCGACCATCCTCGACTGGGCGTTCGCCAAGCGCGAGAAGGTGCTGTTCTTCCCCGACCAGCACCTCGGGCGCTGGACCGGTTTCAAGAAGGGCATTCCGCTCGACGAGATGGTGGTGTGGGACCCCGACCTCGAGTACGGCGGGCTCACCCCAGAGCAGATCCGCAAGGCGAAGATCCTGCTGTGGAAGGGGCACTGCTCGGTGCACCAGATGTTCCAGCCGGTACACATCGACCGCTGGCGCGAGAAGCACCCGCACGGCTTCGTGATCTCACACCCGGAGAGCATGCTCGAGGTGTGCCAGAAATCCGATTACGTCGGCTCCACCGAGTTCATCCTCAACACCATCACCAACGCGCCGCATGACACCGAGTGGCTGGTGGGCACCGAGCTCAACCTTGTCAGCCGCCTCGCGGACGAGATGAAACCGCAGGGCAAGCTCGTCGAGTTCATGGCGCCCAACGTGTGCATGTGCTCGACCATGCAGCGTATAGACCCGCAGCATCTGGCGTGGACGCTGGAAAACCTCGCCGAGGGCAAGGTGGTCAATCAGATCAAGGTGCCCGAGCACGAGGCCGAACTCGCCCGGATTGCGCTCGACCGCATGCTTGCGGTTTCCTGATCCATAGCCACGGGGTCCGGCTGCGATGACGCTCAGGATCTGCAGCTACAACATCCACAAGGGCTTCTCGCAGTTCAACCGCCGCATGGTGGTGCATGAGTTGCGTGACCGCCTGCGCAGCCTGGACGCCGATCTTGTGTTCCTGCAGGAGGTGCAGGGCCTGCATCTGGGGCACCCGGCACGCCATCCGGACTGGCCACTCGAGCCGCAGCACGAGTTTCTTGCACAGGAGGCCTGGCACCAGACGGCCTATGGTGGTAACGCCGTCTACGACCATGGCCACCATGGCAATGCGATCCTGAGCCGGCACCTGATCCTGAGCTCCGCCAATCAGGACGTCTCCGATCACCGCTTCGAACGCCGCGGGCTGCTGCACTGCGAGGTCCAGTTGCCCGAGTTTGGCGGGCCGGTGCATTGCGTGTGCGTGCATCTGGGCCTGATGGCGGGCAGCCGGCGGCGACAGATGGCGGCGCTGGCTGAGCGCATGGAGCAGCTTGCGCCGGGCGACACGCCGCTGATCATCGCAGGCGACTTCAATGACTGGCGCAATCACGCGGACGAGTTGCTCGGGCGGCGACTCGGCCTGGCGGAGGCCTTCGGTGGCGGGCGCGGGCGGCCGGCGCGCAGTTTCCCGAGCGCATTGCCCTTCTTCCGCCTCGATCGCATTTATGTGCGTGGTTTCCGGGTGCGGCAGGCACAAGTGCATTACGGCGCACCGTGGGCACAGATCTCCGATCACGCCGCACTGACCGCCGATCTGGAGCCGATCGTCTGATGCAGTTTCTCGCCGGCAACGCCGTCGCGCTGCTGGAGAACGGCGAGCAGTATTTTCCTGCGGTGGAGGCAGCGATCGACCGGGCCGAACGCGAGATCTTCCTGCAGAGCTATATCTTCGAGGACGATGGCACCGGGCAGCGCATCGCCGACGCGCTGGCGCGTGCCGCCGGTCGTGGTGTGGCGGTGCGGGTGATGATCGATGGCTTTGGTGGCCGCAGCTTCGTTGCCCGCCTCCTTCCGCGCCTGCGCAGCGCGGGGGTGCAGGTGCTGATCTACCGCCGTGAGCTCAGGCCGCTGTCGCTGCGCCGTCATCGCCTGCGCCGTATGCATCGGAAGATCGTCACCATCGATGGGCGCGAGGCCTTCGTCGGTGGCATCAATGTGGTGGACGACTTCGATGCGGGTGCGCTTTCGCACCCGCGCTACGACTATGCAGTGCATGTCGAAGGACCCCTGCTCGAGCCGATCGTGGCTTCAGCGCAGCGCTTGTGGCGGCTGGTGGCCTGGGCGAGCTTCCGTCGACGTGACTCCCAGCCGCTGCTCGCGCCGCCGCAGACCGAACGGGTCGGGGGCATTCGCGCTGCTTTCGTGGTGCGTGACAACCTCCGCCATCGCCACGCGATCGAGGATGCCTACCTAGATGCGATCGCCAAGGCGCGTGAGGAAATCCTCATCGCCAATGCCTATTTCTTTCCGGGGCGGCGCTTCCGCCAGGCGCTCACGGAGGCGGCTGCGCGCGGCGTGCAGGTGACCCTGCTGCTGCAGGGGTTGTCGGACCATCCGCTGCAGGGTTATGCCACGCGTGCCTTGTACCCGGCCTTGCTCGCGCGTGGCATCCGCCTGTTCGAATACCACCGCAGCTACCTGCACGCCAAGGTTGCGGTGGTCGATCGCACCTGGTCGACGGTGGGGTCGAGCAACATCGATGCCTTCAGCCTGCTGCTCGCACGGGAGGCGAACGTGGTGATCGACGATGCGCGCTTCGCGTGCGAGCTGCGGGCAAGCCTGGAGCGGGCAATCTGTTCCGGCGCCCGCGAACTGCGCGCCTCGGACTGGCAGCGTCTGCCCCTGTTCCGCCGCGGTCTCAGCTGGCTGGCCTACCAGCTCGTGCGCATGGCCATCGGTGTGGCGGGCTACGGGGGCCTCCACTGAATCCTGCACGCGGATGGGCGCCACCCGCTTCACTCAGCGTCCGATCAGGCGCGCGTGCTCTATTTTGGTGCATAGATCGACGACGACCTGGAGTCCCGCTTCGGCCGCCCTCTGTGCCGCTTCGGGGGCGATCACGCCGAGCTGCATCCATACGCAGCCTGCGCCCACCGCGATGGCCTCGTCGACCACCGGCAGCACGTCCGAGGGCTTGCGAAATACGTCCACGACGTCGATCTTCACCGGCACGTCGCGCAGGCTCGGATAGCACTTCTCGCCGAGTACTTCCGCATATGCAGGGTTTACCGGAATGATCTTGTAGCCGGCCTTCTGCAGGTAGTGCGCGACTTCGTGACTGGGGCGATCGTGCTTGGCCGAGATTCCGACGATCGCGATTGTGCGGCTACCCTGCAGCAGCTTGCGGATCGCTTCCGGTTGCGCGCTGATGTCGTTCGGGTGCATTGGGTTACCTCATGAAAAGCCGGCTGCGACCGCCTGGCGGCGGCGCGGGACGGCGGTGATGGACCAGTTTGCACACGCCCACTGCCAGATCTCGGCAATGGGTGCGCGAGCGAGTGTGGAGGGGGGATTCTGGCCGAGAAATTCGAGGGCGGCCAGCAGCGCGGTGCCGGGTGGGAACGCGTCCACCGCACGCGCGAGGGTCTGCTTGGAGAGCTTTTCGCCCGCAGCATTGGTTGCCAGAGGCAGGTGGGCGTAGTGCGGGGGCGGCATGCCGAGCAGCCCGAGCAGGTGGATCTGGCGAGCGGTGGCGTCGAGCAGATCGGCTCCGCGCACCACGTGGGTGATGCCCGCATCGACATCGTCCACGACCACCGCGAGTTGGTAAGCGAACAGCCCGTCGGCACGCAGTACGACGTAGTCGCCGGCGTCGGCGGCGAGGTCGATCTCCTGTTCGCCCTGGATGCGATCGACGAAGCGGACCCGCCCCTCCGCGCGCACGCGCCACGCCCGTCCCTCGCGCCCGGGGGGAAGGCCACTACGGCAGGTGCCCGGATAGCGTCGCGAGCCATCGCGGGCCAGCGGCTGCCCGGCCAGTTCGCGGCGTGTGCAGGCGCAGGGATACGCGTGGCCCGCTGCCTTCAGTCGCTCCAGCGTGGCTTCGTAGGCGCTGGTTCGCTGGCTCTGCCAGACGATCTCGCCGTCCCATGCAAAGCCGAAGCGCTCGAGCGTATGCAGGATGCCCGCTGCAGCACCCGCCACCGTGCGTGGAGTGTCCACATCCTCGATCCGCAGCAGCCATTTCCCATCGTGGGCGTGGGCGTCGAGAAAGCTGCCCGCCGCGGCGATCAGCGATCCGAAGTGCAGCGCGCCGCTGGGCGAGGGCGCAAAGCGGCCGATGTAAGGCGCGCTGGGCTGGGCAGGCGGAAAACCGGCGAATGTCATGAGCGGGATCTTAGCATCGTGGCACACCGCCGCCGCCGAGGGGGATGCGATATGCTGCGCAGCCGCCCTCTACGGCACACGCGCGGATGAGGGGCTGGGTGCAGTGACCGGATGAAACCGGTCTGGCGCTTGATCGAAACAGCACAGGAAGCAGATGAGTACAGCTTCGCCCCGGGCGTCGCAGCCCGCGCACCATCGCTTTGAGGCAGATCTCGTCCTGATACTGACGGGCCTGATCGCTGCCGCGGGCTGGATTTTCTCGAAGGAGGCGCTCGTCGGTTTGCCGCCGCTGCTATTCATCGGCCTGCGCTTCGCAATTGCCGGGCTGGTTCTGGGTGCCTTTTCCGTGCCACAACTGCGCACCCTCGATGCGCATGGCCTGCGTAGTGGCCTGCTGGTGGGGGCGTTGTTTGCTGCGGGCATGGTGCTCTGGATCCTTGGCCTCTCGCATGCGCGCCATCTGGGCGAGGCGGCCTTCATCTCCAGTCTGGGGATCGTCGCGGTGCCCTTACTGGCGCGCGTGTTCTTCGGCGATCGCCCGCCGGCGAGCACCTGGTTCGCGCTGCCGCCGGCGCTGGCGGGCTTCGCCTGCCTCTCGCTCGATGGTGGTTTTCGCGTCGAGCCCGGGCAGTGGTTCTTCCTCGCCGCGGCGATGGTGTTCGCGCTCCTGTTCAACGTCAATTCGCACATCGTGCGCAAGGTGCCGGTACGGGCGCTGAGCACGGTGCAGATGCTCGTGGTCGGCGTACTGGTGCTGCCGCCTGCGCTGATGCTGGAGCAATGGCCCTTGCAATGGACGCTGCCGATGCTGGGTTGGCTGCTCGCCAGCGCGGTCGTCGCCACCACGTTGCGCTTCATGCTCCAGTTGCGCGGGCAGAGTCTCACCACACCCAGCCATGCGGCGCTGATCCTGATGCTGGAGCCGGTGTGGACCGCGATCGCTGCGGCCTGGTGGTATGCCGAAACCATGAGTGCTCTGCAGTTGCTTGGCTGTGGGCTGATATTTCTCGCGCTGGTGGCGAGCCGCTGGGTGTGGATTCGCGGCCTGCTCGGCGGGCGCTGAGATTTCCCCGGAGGCGTCTGTTTGCCTCGCCGTTGATCGTGCAATGGAGGACGCTCAGGCTGCGTCCTCCCGCAGGGCGCCCTCGTGTGCGCAAGGTGGCGCAACGGGGGCGCTGGCAAACGGGATGTCGCGCGCACGCAGGGCGAGATCGATCAGGCTGAAGACCTCGTCGCGGCACAGGGGCTCATGATCGAGTTGCGGGACCCAGTATTTGACTCGGTAGCTGATTCCCTGCGGGCCGTATCGCACCACCTGCACCTCGGCCGGCCGCTCTTCCACGATGCTCCGTGCTCCAGCGAGGGCGGCGCAGATCAGCGCCTTGGCCTCGGCCACCGGCAGATCCACCGGCAAGATGAGATCGGCGTGGTCACGGAACTCTTTGCGCGGGGCACTGAAGTTGGTGATGCGCTGCCGTGAGATCTGGCTGTTGGGCAGGATCATGTACGTGCTGTCGCGCGTGACCAGCCGTGTCGTACGCCAGCCGATTTCCTGGACTCTTCCCTGGCCGAGGGTTTCGATACGCACCCAGTCTCCCATACGAAAAGGTGCCTCGATGCCGAGTGCAATGCCCGAGAGCGTGTCGGCCACCACATTGCGGATCGCGAAGCCCAGGACTGCCAGAACCAGCCCTGAGCCGGTCAGAATGCCCGACAGGTCCCGGTTGAAGAACAGCGATAGGGCGACCAGCGTTGCGAATGCGAAAAGGAATACCCGAAGGAGGTCGAGCAGGACCTTGGGCACGGGGCGCTGTCCCTTTCTGCGCTGGGACAGGCGGAGGCTGATCAGGATCTGGGTCAGCTGCGCGGCGGCGAAGATCGTCAGTGCGATCAACGTGTTGCGCACGGGCTCCAGCCAAGCCTGTAGCGAATGCTCGGCAGGAAGGTGCTGGATCAGCGGTTCGGCGCACGCAGCTGCCAGCAACAGCAGGGTGACGCGGGTGGACGCGCGCAGCCAGGACGTGCGCGGTGCGGACGGATCGGGAGATTTCACCTCATCGTGCCTCAGGTCCAGAGCCCCTGCTCCCGCGCGGAGAAGGCAGAAGACCGTGTGTGTGAAGCCGGCCCATGGCCCAAACCCTGGCGAGGAGCACCCTGCGGGTCCCCGGGCCAACTGCGCCGGGGGCGGCAACGGCTGAGCCGAGGTTGTGCAGGCTCTTGCCCGGGTAGGCGGAGGCACACTTCGCGTGTGGTGAGCGTGCGTGGCGGTGGGCGGTTACGTTCATTTCGTCTTCTCCTCAACACACCGCCGGGCCGGCCCACCAGCCGCTCATCAGAGCTTCGGGTTTCTCTGGGGCGCTGACGCGGGCGCTGCTCTCCCAGGCCTCCACCTGCACGTCGAGGCCTGCGAAGACACCGTAGCCGGCGCCAGCGCGGATGGCCTCGCCTGCGCTCAGGCTTTCCCCGGCACGGATCGCCCCTGCGGCGCCGATTACTCCGCCGGCCTTGATGCCCCAGCCCGCCTCCAGGTGCAGGCCGACCTGGATCGAACCGCCTGCTGCAATGCCTTGGCCGGCACGCAGGCTGTTCGCCACTTGAATGTCACCGCCGGCTTGCAGGCCCTTGGCGCAACGTACGCCTTCATCCACCTGCACGCCGAGGCCGACGAAGGCATTGCCCGCGATACGCACGCGCCCGGTGCAGTGCAGGTCCCAGCCGGTGCGAAGCTCGCCGTCGCAGCGTAGGTCGCCCGTGCAGTCCACTCCCCAGCCTGCGCGCAGATCGCCTCCTACGCGCAGCCCGTCTTCGGCGCGGATGCTGCCTTCGATGCGCAAGTCTGCGCCGATGTGAATTCCGCCACCTGCGCGCAGGCCGCCGCCGGCATGCAGCGAGCGCCCGACGCGCACGACACCTCCCGCATCCACGCTGCCGCGTACCTCCAGCGTCCCGGCGAAGACGATCGCATCGGCCTCGATCGTGTCGAGCACGCGCACCTCGTCGGTGGGTCCGAACTGCTCCAGCAGCCAGCAGGCATCGCCCACCCGACCGGCTGCCACCATCTCGTCGAGCATGTTCTGATAGTTTCCGCCGTCGCCAAACTGGCGGACGAACCAACGGAATCCGTCGGTGCAGGGGCGCTTCGCCCTGACGAAACTGCGTGTGAGAACCATTGCATCACCCTCGTGCATCACTTGGCCGCGCCATGGCGCGGTGTCCTGGAGTGCAGCCGACGGGATGTCGATGAGCGGGGGGGGCCGAATGGACCGGTGCCGAACCGCGGATGCGGTCTTGAGGGGCGGGAGGCTGGACAGGAAGCCCGCAGCGGCTGCACGTTGAACGGGCGGCGCGGTGCGCGCGTCCCGGGCAAGTGCCGTGCGGGGGTGGGGCTTAGCCCCTTCGCTGGCCCCGCACGGCTTCAGAAAGCACGGCGGGAGACCCTGTGACCTTGAATGCGAGCTGGGTCGCGAGATCGCGCAGCGGTGACATCATGCTGCGCGCACGCACACGACCACCCGCGCGCAGTGGTGCGCGGCAACGGGCGAAGCGATGGTGGGCAGGCGTGGTCATGCGGCAGGCGATCGATGGGTAAAGCGGCATTGTAGGCCAGAACGCGGGCCGTGTCGCTTGCCGCCGGGGCGGCCGTGAAACCGGCCCCGGGCTTTGGGTGGATGCGCTGTACGTGAGGGGCTGGTGCTCAGACGTTGATCACACGTTTAAACGTTGATCGGTCGGCAAAGTCCCGTGAGCACTAGGTTTCGCGGAGAAATCGGGCCACGGCCTTTGCGGGAATCGCTGGAAGCACCCCCAGTTGTACCCCCATAGGGGTATCGGGATGATAGATCAGTCTGGATGCCGGGGCCAGCGCTGCGCCTGCCGGATAAAACGGGTATGGCGCAGACCGCATTGTTGGCTGACGCCTGGAGCAGTACGCGATGAGATGCAGGGGAACGGGCCGCTGTGGCCCATACCTTGGAGAATTCTCATGGCAGGCCATCACACCCGCCACAATCCGCTGGGGCAAGATGCCCTGTTCACTACGCCGGCATCGCTCATGCTCGATGCCCGCCTCACGCCGTTGGAGCGCAACGGCTGGCAGGTTCTGCGCATGCTGCGTTCTGCGGAAGGCATCAGCCCGCTGGCAAATCTCGGGCAGTTGCGTCGCTATCTCACCTCCACCCCGCTGGGGCAGAGGGCCGGGTACGAGACGGCCCGGCGCGTCCTCGTTGTGCTTCGGCTGACGGGCTGGATCAGCCGGGTAGGCCAACACCGCGATCCTCTAACCGGCCATGTGCTCAGCGAGCTGTATCAGGTTCACGAAAGCGCCCTGCACTTCCAGCAGGCCTGCGCGCTCGATGCCAGTCTGTCCGCGCTTCTGCAAGCCTCCATCGGCCACGAAAACAACCAGGTGGATCGGGTGGCCGTCCACATTCAGGCAACGCTGGCGCAGGCACCTGAAGCCGCCTCCATTGCGACCCGCGATCAACTTCACGACGACGATGATTTGCCCCCGACGCCGCGATCGCAGGCGAGCGAGGCAGCCGACCCACTGCCATTGTCTGGCGATTCCGCTGGCAGCACGCTTGTTCCGCAACAGACCGAACACGCTCGCCACATGACGGCTGAGCGGGGCAGTACGTATAAGACGTATATGTATAAAAAAGAACGTACGTACCTCGCGCGCGAAAGCGACGGCGATCCGGCATCGCAGTCGGTGAGCTTGCCGCCTTGCCTGAGCAATGCCCAGGCAGATCAGCAAAAAGACGTGCAGGTCCCAGGTGCAGATGCAGCCGGATCTGCACGATTCGCGACGGGTCCGACATCAGGCGCTCGATCACGCGCGACAGATGGAACAGTTCGAGCGAGCTTGCGCGGTTGAGGGCTTCGAGGGTGGCGGGGTCCATCAGGGCGCGGGCTTCCAGTTCATCGGCAGCAGTTCATCGAGCCGGTCCATGCGGTGCTCAGGCAGGCGCGTGAGCACATCCTTCAGGTAGGCGTAGGGCTCAACGCCGTTCAAGCGCGCGGTTTCGATCAGCGAGAGTGCCACGGCGGCGGCCCGTCCGCCACGTGGGCTGCCGGCAAACAGCCAGTTCTTCCTCGAGATCGCCACCGGTCGCATCGCGCGCTCGGCGGTGTTGTTATCCGGCGCGAGGAGACCGCTGTCGGCAAACACGGTGAGCGCCGTCCAGTTCGACAGCGCATAGGCAAATGCGCGCCCCAGCGGCGAGCGCGGCAGCAGCGTCGGGTGGTGATGGGTGAGCCAGCGGTGGAACGCGGTCAGCACTCGCCGGGTGCGCCCTTGGCGCACGCGCAGGCGCACGTCCGGGTCAGCCTCGACCAGGCGACGCTCGATGCGGTAGATCAGCCCGATGAAGCGCAACGCGTCATCGGCCAGCCCGG
>NZ_JBQWSN020000035.1:0-22384 GCF_052598215.2 Thauera sp. ZXT1-4
ATGAAACCGGACAGATCACGTGCTACAAGTCCGGACAGTTTATGTGCTCCCTACAGCCTATTCTTCCGGTCTTGACAACGCAAACGCCTCTCCGCTTTAATCCAGTCATCGCGCCGATTTGAGAACACAGCTTGCGGGCGCGTAATAAATGCAGCTAAAGCGGCCACACAAGACCCGCTGAGCCTGCATGGCCGACGGGTCTTTTTGTTTTTGCGGTAACTGAATAACACCACGAAGGAAGCACCGGCGTGACCTGATCGATGCACTCGAGTCCTTTTGACCGCTGCCCTCCCCCGTCCGGGGCGAGGCGCGGGGATGGCTCGAACATCGACAGGAGAAACGCCATGTACAAGCAAAGCCGTCGGCGCCGCAACCCGGCCGCCCGCACCGCCCCGCGCGAAGTCGTCGTCCTCGACGACGGCAAGCGCCTCACCGGTCGGCTGATGCACAACGCCTTCGTGTGGACCGAGGATGTGCTCTCGGCGCAGGAATGGCAGGCGGCAGTCGCCGCCGCCGAACACGACCCGGACATCACCGTGGTGATCCGGGACGACAAGGCAGCACCCCAGGACCGGCAACGGTCCAACCGCCGGCATTAACGACAACTTGCCGGGGCGGATGACAAATACCGGCTAAAGCGTCACCGCCTCTTCGCCCCCGCGAGGCCGGTCACGCCGGCTCAACAGGGGGCGAGGAGCAAGACCATGATCAGCACGCAATCCACGGGCGACCGGCGCCTGACCCCCAGCCAGCGCGAGGCGCTCGGCAAGTTCGTCCCCAATCCCTTCCCGCCTGCACATACCGGCACGCCCGTGCGCCAGCCATCGAGCGAGCCTCTCCCGATACGGCCGCACTGGCTGGGCTGGCGTTGAGCCGGGCCACACGAGGAGAAGATCATCATGTGGCCTTACGCAACCCGAGGCTCCCGCTTCCTGGGCGACATCAGCGAGATCAGCCCCAGCGCGCTCGAGGCGGAGGACTTCAGCACCAATGCGGTGTCGATCAAGCTCTGGCTTCCCGAAAAGCTGGTCGCTGCCATCGATGTGCTCTGCGACCAGCACGACGCGAGCCGCCCGGACGTGCTGCGCTGGATCCTCTTCGAGCACGTATTCGGTCGGGTCGAGCTCGCGCACCTGCAGCGCCGAATGAGCGCGCAGCTCAAGGAGATGGAGAAGATCGAGATCTTGCGATCCGCCCGGCGCAGCACCACCGAAGACGGACCGACACCCCGCGAGATCAACGCCCGCCACCTGGGCAAGGCCACCGAAGACCTCAAGCTCTTCCTGCCCGCGCGGCTCAAACTCGAGCTGCAGAACCTGGCCGACGCCGCAAAGCAACCGCTCTCCGATTACCTTCGCGCGGTGCTCGCCCGTCACCTGCTCGGCGAACGCTTCTTCCGCGACTGGCAGGCAGCGCTCGCCAAGGCCAACGCCGAGGCGGCCCGGCACGAGTCCGACATCGTCCTCTCGCGCTAGCGCAAGGCCACCCACCCGGGCACGGCCGAGCGCAGTTTGCGGGGAATTTCTCCCTTCGGCTCGGCCCGCCCGGTAGTCTTTCACCCATGCCGTAACGGCATCCCGTCCCTGATTTAGCCCCACTTGCGGGGGACGTTAAACGCATACCGCTAAAGAGGGCGCTTCTGTTCTGGAGGCGAACATGTCCCGCGACAAAGCAATCAAGGCCGTTCAGCGACTGATCCGGCTCTACCTCTCCAAGCACGGCTACCACGTCGAGCAGTCCGGCCAGCAGTGGCAGTGGCGCCGTGACGGTGCTGCGGCAACCCCGGCGGACGACGAACTCACGGCCATCCTGGCTGCCGCCGAGGCGCTCATCCGCACCTCGGTCGGCACCGCTGCAGCTTGAGAAAGGAGACCGCCATGGATCGCCGCACTTTCCTCAAGGCGCTGGCCTCGTTCGGCGCCTCGATCGCCCTGCCCCTGGATCTGGCCACCGCGTCCAATGTCGAGGTCGACACGGCCTGGACCGAAGCCGAGAAGACTTGGGATCTGTTCGAAGTGAGCGAATTCCGCACACTCTCGTACGCCAACTTCGAGGAGCACACCACGCGCTACGACGCCTATGGTTTCAGCGACGCGAGCGACGTCGATGCCTCGATGCTCGAGAGTCATTACGACCTCTACGACCCCATCCAGGCGCTCTACCGCGAGCACCTGCTCGAGCAGGATCCCGCGCTCGACGAGGCGACGCTCGACGAGCGGGTCGAGGCCGAGTGGCTCGAGTGGTGCCAGCAGGCCAGCGGCACTGATCGCACCAACATCCGCTGGATCATCGACGACTGGCTCTCCGAAGCGCCCGATCCCTGCCAGGAGTGGGAGACCTACTACAAGACCGGCGACGCCCAGGGGGCGGCCTACGACCATTTCCTGCGCGAAGACCCGGAGCTGATGGATGCGCTCGGCATCGTCGTGATCGAGGGCGACTGCCCTGGCAGCAGCTACTACGCCGCCGAACTGCACACCGAGGTCGACGCCGCCAACCGCATCGCCGCCGAGCGCGGCTGGACAATCCGCTTCGTCTATGACGGCGAAGACATCGTGCGCTACGACCGCAAGCCGATCGTGTGATCGAACAACTCTGCCGACATCGGCCCGTGCCGGCAGAGCGCAGTCAGGGCCAAGGGGGATTTGATCCAGATTGCGGCACCCGCCACTTCGGCAAAGCCGCTAAAAAGGAGCAGACATGCGCAACGACGACAACCACGAGCCGGATGACGGCATCACCGCCAGCTACATGATTTCTCCCGACTACGGCGATGCGTTCGCCTGGCGTCGGGTCGAAGGGGTGGATTCGCGCTACACCCTCGGGGCGGACTCGGGGGGATGGAGTGGCCCGCACCCGATCTCCGATGCCCTCTTCCAGGATTTGCATGAATGGTACGGGCGCTTTTGCAGGGCAGACCCCTGGTCCGGCAAGCACGAAATGGACTGGGAGGCCTTCCACCGGGATGGGGTCGAGCTAGCCCGCCGGGTCAAGGCCGAGGTGGGTCCCACTGCCAAGGTGTTTTATGCAAAGCCCATCGAAGATCCTGGCTTTCTACATCAGCGACTGCGGGAGATCCTCGACGACGGATCCGTGCTCATCTTCCCCGATGAACCCTTGACGCTCTCCCCAGATTGGGGCATCGAACTAGACGAGTCCTATGACGACTGAGAGCAACGACCGGACAATCACGTAACCCTCGAAAGAACTGCAGGCTGGCGTGCTCGCATCACGGCGCCAGTCCTCACCCATAAAGACATTCAGGCAATGACGAACCACTCCTACCTCTTCACCTCCGAATCCGTCACCGAAGGCCACCCCGACAAGGTCGCCGACCAGATCTCCGACCGCATCCTCGACGCCTTCCTCGCCCGCGACCCCAAGGCCCGCGTCGCCTGCGAGACCCTGCTCGCCGACCAGTACGTGGTGGTCGCCGGCGAATTCAAGACACGCGACGAGGCGGTCTTCCGCGACATCGAGACTGCGGCCGAAAGCATCGTGCGCAAGACGCTCGCCGACATCGGCTACACCGACGCCGCAACCGGCATCGATCCGCGCCGCTGCGAGATCCGCATCGCCTTCAACCACCAGTCGAGCGAGATCGGCCAGGGCGTAGACCGGGCCGACGGCGAACTCGGCGCCGGCGACCAGGGGCTGATGTTCGGCTACGCCTGCGACGAGACGCCCGAGCTGATGCCGCTGGCGATCAGCCTCGCGCACCGCCTGGTGCGGCGGCAGGCCGAGCTGCGCAAGTCGGGCGCCCTACCCTGGCTGCGGCCCGACGCCAAGAGCCAGGTCACCGTGCGCTACGAGGGCGGACGCCCGGTGGCGGTCGAGAAGGTGGTGCTCTCCACCCAGCACGCCGAATCCATCGACACCGACACGCTGCGCGCCGAGGTGCTGCGCCACGTCATCGACCCGGTCGTGCCGGCAGAGCTGCGCAGCCCGGGCTTCGAGGCCCTGATCAACCCCACCGGCCGCTTCACCGTCGGCGGCCCCAAGGGCGACACCGGGCTCACCGGGCGCAAGATCATCGTCGATACCTACGGCGGCGCCTGCCCGCACGGCGGCGGCGCATTCTCGGGCAAGGATCCGAGCAAGGTCGACCGCTCGGCGGCCTACATGGCGCGGCACATTGCCAAGAGCCTGGTCGCCGGCGGCCTAGCGCGGCGCTGCCTGATTCAACTCGCCTACGCGATCGGCGTGGTCGAGCCGGTGTCGGTGATGGTCGATACCTACGGCACCGGCACCCGACCGGACGAGGAGCTGGAAGCCCTCGTGCGCGAGCGCTTCCAGCTCACGCCGAGGGGGATCATCGACTCGCTGGGGCTCGAGCGGCCGATCTATGCGCAGACGGCGAGCTACGGGCACTTCGGACGCACTGAAATCGAACTGCCCTGGGAGATGGTCCGCTAAGAATGTGACCGAAGCGGCCTCCACAAAGCCGGTCGGACGACAGAGTACGTGGCTTGGCAAGCCTCGGTGCCGACTGTGTGTAGAGGGCGATTCGTTGACGACCGCACCGTATGTCGATGACGGAATCAATGATCACGATGACATTCGGTATCATGGCGGCGTATCAGCCACATGGCATCTTCTCGGCAAGAAGCTCTCGATCTCGGTTGCCAACCCAGATCGACTGGCCTCGAGTGAGACCGAGTTCGGCTAGACGATGAGGAGTCAAAATGTTCTGGAATAAAAAGCCCGACCCCAGCCCGATGGGCGTTCCTCTCGGCGAGCTGCTTGCGATACTTGGCAAGACTTCCATCAAAGCAACGCTGAAGGACAACACGCTCTTCGCCCGGCATGACAATTACACGGTGTGCCTCGACGTAGTACCTCCGGATGTTCGCGAATCTGAGAATGGTCCGATACAAGCCGTCGTTCGTGTCGTTACGGCCTTGCCCTCTCCAGTGCAGAGCCTCTTCGACGGTCGCGAATCGAGCGCGACTGCGGCATATAACAGCTTCGCCGCACTCGGCGCCCTCTACAGCGACGATGGCGACGTGCAGATCGGATCTCGACTCACGATCTACGAAGGCGAGGATGCTTGGCAGTCACTGCATCTACCCTTACTACTCTTCACAACAATTTTTGGTACCGAAGCGATCCTTGGCGCGCTCCGCCGGACGTTGACGGACGAGGGGCCCCGTGGAGGAGATTCCAAGTGGACAGCTCGCGATTTCGATCAAGTTGAGTCGTACCTATCGCGTGTCTGCGCATGCACAACTGGAGGTCTCGGACTCACGGCGGAGTTCGGGCTTAGCGACGGAGCCATCAGCGCAGCCCGCGGCGATCACAAGACCGCCTTGTTCCAGATGATGGCTGATCAACCGCATCCCGAGCTTGGCGGTGGGCTCTTCTGCTTACTGCAAATGCCTCATCGGGTGCGTGATGAGGAACGCTTGAACAGAATCTGCCTACAGCTAAACAAGATGGAAATGGCAGCCGATGACCTGCCCCCACACTTCGGCGCGTGGTGTCCAGGCAGACTCGGAGACAACCCATCATATGTAACCTTCCTTCCCAATGCCCTTCACGCGGTACCGGGAGTAGCGGCCAACATGAGCTTCTGGGCAATGAATCGCGCACAGTGGGCAAATGCAATGCTCGTGGCGTTAGGCGAACGGGCGTAACTGCGGCCAGATGGATTTGCGTCGCCAATCACAGAAACAACCACCTAAGCGACCCACCCAAGCACTTCAAACTGACTCCCGCAGCGCCGCGTATTGGCTACTTGGCCCCTCGCTACGCAGCACCAGTTGAGGTGCGCGTGAGACGACATATGTCAATGGCCGGGTGAAGTTGAAGGGAAACAGCACCGGTAGCGATTGAATGCTCTGAACGGGCACTGCCTTGCCCATGTACCGCAGCGCCGCCTCGATCAGCCACTCCGTGAGCGTGTCGTCATCTACGTCCTTCGGCGGAAGACGGACAACGCGTCTGCCCCCTTCCACGCGTTGCACGCTACCCCAGCTCGATTGGGTCTGCAGAACCGCCTGCGTCGCACGCTTCGTGACCTGGCGGTCGCCATACACCTCACTCATCCGCCGGTGAATCTCCGCTGAGGAGCAGTCACCCTGAAGCATCGTTAGCCGGCCGACAAACTCGGCAACCCTCCCGAAGAACGAATAAGTGGCGATCGCTACACCCCACGCATAGGCTGCAAGGCGATCAGGATCCTCATCACGCCCTACAATCGCGCAGCCGCGCTCAACGAAATCGGCCAAGTCATCCCGGGGGGCCAAGCCCAATCCGTTGAGCTTGGTCAGCGTCTTCGACAGTGCTTCCTTGCCGAGGCCAGAAGCCTGCAGCATGTCGTGCAAGGTCGCTAGCGGCATTGCACCTTGGCGCACCGCGACAACGGCTGCCACCCAGTCGTGCTGGATGAAACGGTCAAAGCCGATTTGAGGCGCCGGCACACTCATTCAAGACCCTTCACAGAACTCACTTTCACAAAAGGCACAATCAGCTCTTCGACTGAGACCCCACCGTGGACGACAACCTGCTCGCCTTCCGGCACAAAGGCTGTCCTGCCGCCAGCGAAAAGCGGCATGAAAGTCGCCGGCAATCCAGCGACGTCCAAGCGAACGGTACCTGGGTAAGCCACTGCGGAATCTACGAGCAGAGACTCGCTCCGATATACGCGGACACGCTCACCCCGTGTCTCGGCAATCACGCCTTGGTTGGGCCGCCCGATGCCTGTGGCCTCAACGTTTCCGTGATCGGCCGTGAGGTACACGTGATATCCCTTATCCAGCAACAGCGAGAAGATCCGCTCGACAAAGCCGGTCGCCAACCAGGTCCGGATCCACATGGCCACGTCCTTCTTGGATCGCTCCTTGTGGATACGGTCATCGACCTCGTCGACCACCAGCCCCAAGACGTTGGGCCGCCGCGCGTCGATGTCCGCTTCGAGGGCATCGAGCTGCTCAACCTGGCGAAGGGCGCGACGATACATCACCTCGTTCGGGCTCACACCTTCGTTCTGCCAGAACGACTTCCACAAGGACTCTTCCTTGTCAGTCCGGTCGATCGAGGCATCGAACTCGCGTGGTTTCAAGCCTGAAAAAAGCGCTTGGCGCGACACGGATGTCACTGTCGGCAGCCAAGCAAAGACGGTGCCTTCCTCGAACATGAAGCGCGCAGTGGTCGCAGCCAGCCGCTCGCGAATCTGCACCCACTGATCGAAGGCCAGGCCATCGAAAACCAGCAGCGCCACCTTCTTCTCGCCCGATGCGCGACGACCGCGAAGAAAGCGCGGAATGTGATGAACCATCGCCGGCGCTTTGGCGACCGGCTGCAAGATCAGGTCTGCGTAGTGCCCAGCACCAACCCAGGCTTTCAACTGCGCATCAGACTTGGCGCGGAGCGCGCTCATCCGCTCGCCAATGCTGTCACCGGGAATCCAGTTTGTCGATAGATCGTTTGCCCGCGCCTGAACTTCGCCATATCGCTGGGCAAACTCGCCCCAGTCTCGATGTGAAGCATCCGCAGAGGGAACAGCGCCAACCAGGGTATCGACGCCCTGTGCGACCAACAGACTCATGGCAGCTGGATCTGCGACGATGCCTGCCCTCACCCACCCCGGGACACCCTTCGGGACGCTGTAAACGGCCAAGGGCCGCAAGCAGCCATCGAGGAACATGGAATCGACCAGCGTCTGTACATCGGTATGCTCAAACGGGATCTCGACTCCCCCGACGTAATCTCGCGCCGCTTTCTCCGCGGCTCGCGAGCTCTCGAAGCCCAGGCCCCACAGATACCGGTGCCAGGCGTCCTGAACCACTCTGAGCAACGCACTTCTCGATGAGAACCAGGTTGCCACGGGCAGATCGGGAAACAGCCCCTTTGCCTGGATGATGTTGGCTGCGTGTTGTGCGAGTAAGGTGGGAAGTGTTCGGTTCGCAAACTGCATCCGAAGCAGCTCACGCCAAAGGTCCACCGGCGTGCGAATGGAACGCGGCGTGAGCTGATAGACGTGCTCGAGGACGAAGTCCTTTGACTCACTTTCCCCACGCACAGACTGCAGCTCCGTCTGATGAGCGCTAAAGAGCGCCGCGAGCTTGTCCGCTTCCACCTGCCGCACGACGCTGTAAGCCAACCTCGGGAACAACTCGGCAAGACTCAAGCGCACCACTCGACCCGATCGGACGATGTCCCATGGCAGCACGCTCGTATCGGCCCCTCGCAGATGCAGAATCAGATAGGGAGTCGGCCCATCCTCACCGCGATCCCACGCTGCGCGGTAACGCTCTTCAAACTCGGCACGGAATACAAACGGATCCTCGTAAAGCATCACCTCGAAGCCGCGCCCCCTGAGCTCAGCTAACAGCAGCTCATCCAGCAGGACGTCGTCTGGATCGCAGGCGATCCACAACCGAGACAAATCCTCCGCGAACCCTTGGAGCAGCGTCTTGACCCAACTCGTCATCTGGAGACCTCAGATGCGCACTTGGCCCCGAACTGGCTCGAATTGACATACTCGACCCCCGCGTCGTCCTTGATCGGGCGCTTAAACGCGATCGCCGTCAGCACTTGATTCACCCAACTTTCCTCACGCTCCTCGACGAATGCAGGCGGCGGCGCAAAGAAAACCTCGACATACATCGACCGGAGCGCGGACCAGTGTTCATCGTGTGGTACCCGAAGTCGGAAGGCCTCGTGCATCAGTTCGATCCGCGCTGCCACGGGAATGAACTCTGGCAGGACAGGAGCGACTTCAAACTCTTGCTCATGCCGCTGCTCCAGCTCAGCCAACTTGCGCTCCAGCACGACCAACGTTCTCCTGCGCTCCATTTCAGATTGGACCTTGGGCAGCAGCTTCTTCGCGAGAAAGTGTGACAACTTCGCAAGCGACACCGACGGGTTCGTCTCGGGCGTGTCGATACCCGCCACCGCAAACAGATGCGCTAAACGTTCCGGAGCCATCTCAAGCCGCCGACTCAGCTCGTCAAAGTCCTGACTCATCGTCTCACCCACCCTCCGTCACACGCGAGACCCGAACCATCATCACGGCATTCAAATCGGGCACGCTGGCTTCCATATCATCGAGGGCGGCCAAGCGTGCATCGTGTTCCTGCTGCAGCCGCTTGCGCCGGTGCTCACGCACGGCGGGTAAGCCGATTCGTCCGATGGCCTGACCTCGGGCCTCGAACGCATACACCGCTCGTTCGCGCTCTTCCTTCAGCCGGGCGCGGTGTTCGGTCAACAGCTCGGTGAATATCCGTTCACCCTGGGTACTGGCAGCCGCCTGCGATACCTCGAACCACTTCGCCGACTCCTCGGCACCCGTCACGGCATGAACGTCTACGGTTTCGGTCAGCAGCAGATCCCAGACGCGCTTGGCGGTCGGCACGAAGGGGCGGCCTTCCTCGTTGATGAACACGGGAAGGAAGCGCTTCCGACTCAAGCCTTCAGCCGCCAGACTGATCTCCCACAGCGACCAGATGCCGCGTACCGAGTCCGGAAGACCGGTCACGCGGATCACCGGCAGCGGCTGGCCGGCGACAAAGCGCGGCAGCTCGCTGATCACCGCCCGGGCGCGTGGGTCTTCCATCGTGACCCATTCCAACTCCGGGTTCTCATCCGCCGTGCGGGCGTCAAAGCAGGCCTGTGCCGACTCACTGCCGTCTGCCCACTTCACTCGCCACGCCTTGCCAACCTTCGTTGCCGAGCCGCCGCGCGCAGCCAACCCGCTGGTGATGGCGCGCTCCAGCCAGAACTGCGCCGGGTGGTCGCGCCACTTGCGGGCATCATCGGCGTCCAGATCGTGCTCCGTGGTGAGCAGATCGCTGTTCTTCTTCGACTCCGACAGGGTGGATCGAAGCTGCGACACCACCGCGTCGCACTCCTGTTCGATGGCATCCGGGTTCTGCAGGCCATGCACGAACAGCTCGTCGAAGATCGGGTCGGCCTCGACCGAATCCATCACGTCGGCCGCCTTGTCGACGCCAAACTCCTGCGCGATGACCTCGAGCTTTGCCTCCAACACCTGGCGCACCCGATGCTCCACGGTGTCTTCGAGCACAAAGTTGATGGCGCGAACCACGTGCTTTTGTCCGATGCGGTCCACCCGGCCAATGCGCTGCTCGATCCGCATCGGGTTCCACGGCATGTCGAAGTTGACGATGACATGGCAGAACTGCAGGTTCAGACCTTCACCACCGGCATCCGTCGAAATCAGCACGCGCACATCCTTGGAGAACACCTGTTGTGCCCGCGTGCGCGCTTCCAGGTCCATGCTGCCGTTGAGCGTCGCCACCGAGAAACCCCGGCTTTCGAGGTAATCGGCCAACATCGCTTGCGTCGGCACGAACTCGGTGAAAATCAGCACCTTGAGCGCCGGGTCGCCTTCCTCTTGCTGCAGCTTGTAGATCAGCTCCAGCAGTGCCTCGGCCTTGGCATCGGTGCCGGCGGCCTCGGTTTCCCGCGCCAGCTCCAACAGCATCTCGACTTCAGACTTCTCCAGCTCCCAGCCGCTGGATTGCATCGCCAGATCCACCTGGGACTGGCCGTCGAGGTCCGCCCACTCGTCGGCGCTGGTGCTCTCGAAGAGGTTGGCCTGCGGCTGCGGCGCATCAAGCAAGGCCTGGCGCTTTTCCAGCGTGGTGCGGATGGCTGCCGTGCTGGAGGTCACCAGCCGCTGCATCAGGATCATCAAAAAGCCGATGTGGCGCTGCTTGGCCGCCATAGCCTGGTTGTAGCCGTGGCGCACATAGTCGGTCACCGCCTCATACAGTCGCTGCTGCGAGCCGTGGCGGGCCTGCCAGGCAACCGCCTGAAGCCGGGTCACACGTGGCTTGAACAGCGGCTGACCTTCGGCGTTGATCGATGCGCGCTTTTCGGTGCGGATCACGAAAGGGCGTACCCGGTCGCGGCTAACGCTGCTCTCGTCCGGGAAGGCTTCGCGGTCCAGCAACTGCATCAAGCGCATGAACTGGTCAGTCTTGCCCTGGTGCGGCGTGGCCGACAGCAGCAAGAGATAGGGCGACGCTTCGGCCAGCGCGGCGCCCAGCTTGTAGCGCGCCACCTGCTCGGTGCTGCCGCCCATGCGATGGGCTTCGTCGATGATGACCAGATCCCACGACGCTGAGATCAGGTCCTCGAAGCGCTCGCGGTTGTAGGTGTTGAGTTGCTCCAGGCTCCAGCCGCGCCGGCCTTCCAGCGGCTTCACCGAATCCAGCGAGCAGATCACCTGGTCGTGCATGCGCCACAGGTTCTCTTCCTCGCCCGCGCCGCCACTGCGCCACTGCCGGAAGGCGGCAAGCTCGGACGGTTCGATGAACTGGAACTTCTCGCCGAAGTGCAGCCGCATTTCGGCCTGCCACTGGCGTACCAGTCCCTTGGGCGCCACCACCAGGATGCGCTTCACCCGGCCACGCAATTTCAATTCGCGCAGCACCAAGCCGGCCTCGATGGTCTTGCCGAGGCCCACCTCATCGGCCAGCAGGTAGCGGATACGGTCGCGGCTGATGGCGCGGTTCAGCGCGTAGAGCTGGTGTGGCAGCGGCACCACGCTGGACTGGATGGGCGCCAACAGCAGGTTGTCTTCCAGCGCATCCAGCAGCTTGGCGGCCGCTGTGGTGTGAAGGATCTGTTCCACGCTCGGGCGCACGCTTTCCAGCGAAGCCAGGTCCAGCGCCCGAGCGCGCACGACCGCGTCCTTGGCGGGCAGCCAGACGCGATAGGCGACTTCGCCCCACACGTCCTGCCGTTCGATCACACGGCAGGGCGATGCCTGCCGCGTGAACCAGCACCAGTCACCGATGGTGAATCCGCCGCCGGCCACGTTCAGATCCCGTCTTCGGTTCGGGTCAGCGCGAGGTCATAGAGGGTGAGCAGCTTCTCGTCCTCTTGCAGCGTCTCGTCTGGCAACTTGTTGGCGATGCTGATGATGGTCTTGTAATCCTTAGCAGCCCACGCAGCGCGGAAACCGGCACGCAGCACCTCCAAACGCGACTCCTTGATCTTGCGACCCGTGAACGCCCGATAGGTCTCGAACTCCTTCAGCAGCGCCTTCTCGCGCTTCTTCTCCAGGTCTTGTGCCTTGTTCGGGTCGGGCACATACCAGCGATCCTTGGCCTTGGCCACAAGGGCCGGGCTGTTTTTCTCCAACCCACGAAGATCCTTGTGGTTGGTCGAGAGATAGCTGTGAATTTGGCTCGGCACCTCGCCCTTGCCGTCGTACTGGATGAAATTTTCATCCAGCAATCTGATCAGTTCGGGAATGACCTCTCCCTTCTTTTTCGCAGCGCCGACAACTGGCATGTATTCGGTCGTAATCTCCGCATAGGTGGACGGCCGCTTCTTCAAAAAGTCGGCGAGCCAATCAATGGCGCTTCGCTCATCCGAAACAAACATTTCCATTTGCGGCGCAATGGCGACCTGCATGCGCTTCTTGTCGTACTCTGCAGCTTGCTCTGGCAGAAAAACCATCCCGTCTCGCGGTTCGAAACGTTGGCTTAGACCAGCCTGAAATTCCTGACTGGAAAGCGGCACGGGGAAGCCGTGCTTTACAAACCATGCCACCATGCGGTCAAAGATAATCCGCGGGTCGCGCTCTTGGATATATTCAAGTTCTCCACCTTTCATCTTGACGGAAGGCAGATAGCCAAGATGGGTTCTCACAAAGTCCCATACCGAATCGACCTCGCCGCCGGATTTCAGGAAACGCGCCTCCAGCCCTCCATTGGGTTTGTAGGCCGTGATCACCAAGTCCTGTTTGACAGAGGTTGCATTTGAAACCGCATTGAAACTGCCCTGCACTTTATTGAGAGCTGAGACGTTTGCAATGACGAAGCCAGCCTCCTGCAGAGCGGTTCGGATGCCGTTCCAAACGGCTGCTTGGGTGTTCGAAAAAACCACCGTCATCCATCGTCCTGGCTTGAGCACGCGGTAATACTCGGCAAAGCAAGACTTCATCAGCCGGTGGTACTCGTGCAGACCCTTTTGCTGGCTGTCACTCATGACCGCTTCAGGCCCTTGGTGCGTAAACACGCGATGAAAAGCCTCAACAATAAAGTTCAGCTCGGAATACGCGAGGTTGTCGCCGAAAGGCGGGTCGGTAAAGATGTAATCAATGCTGCTATCGGGTAGCCCCAGCTGGGCAGCTGTCCCGGTGGTAATCGCCGTATTGCCAGCGCCGACTTTGTACTCACGGAACGCTTTGGCCAGACGGTCGAGTTTGCCGCCTAGGTTGTACCAAGGGCTGCATTCGGAGTGTTGTGATGCTACGTAATAGACCCCAGTCATGTACTGGCTCGCCTGAGAAAAACCAGTCGGCCTGTACCTGTTCAAAACCGATAAGCCTGGAATCGATTGCTCGACCATGTACAACAGAAAGGCGCGAATTCGAGGATCTCGGTTTGCATTGGCTTTCTCCCACAGCTTCCCAACAGCTTGTGCAGCACGCGGAAGGAAAAGATGATGGACGTGTGAAAAGGACGCCGATCCGGCGCGCCATTTGTCTCCCCACTTTTGCTGATTTTCCGGGGCGTGCATCATCCGATCAGTGGGTAGCGAGGCAGGAAGTGGCAGGGTGGCAATTTTGGCTATGGTTGCGAGATCGGAGGCGTCGGGTTTTTTCTCATATTTTTTGCCGCCGACGACATAGCCGATGAGGCTCGGAACCCGTTTCGCGGTTTTGATGGCTTTACCTGAAATGGGGTCGACTGTCGTTTCGAGGAGCTTTTCAAGCTTTTTCTTGGTGAGTTCCGCACCACAGTGTAGGCAAGGGAAGTCATCTCGGACCCGTTTGGTGTCCTCGTCCAATGCTTCATCCAGGAAGTTCACCTCGCCAGCGCAATGCGGACAGGTGAAGACCTCACTCCACACCGTGTACTCAATTCGACCCTTGGTCTTGCCATCGGTATGGGTCGTTTCGTACATCCAGCCAATGTCCTGCTCGAGTTCTTTGAGCAGTTGCTTGCCGGCTTTGGCAAAGGCTTCCACGTCGAGCGGGATGTTGTAGTTGGCGCCGATAAAGGTGGCAGCAGGTGAAAGATCATTGATGACGGCACGCCGGGCGCCCCACTTGGGCGCTGGCTTGCCTTGCTTCTTCCACTCCATCTCCAGTTCATGCCGATAGGCTGCCGGAGCCAAGCCGCACCACTGCGCAGCAACACCTGTCATTCCTGACCCGCCGAAAGCATCAAGAACAATGTCGCCCGGCTCCGTGTAGTGCAGGATTGACGGCACGATAGCCAGATGCGGTACCTTGGTGTGATAGGAGTGCGCTTTGTAAAGCGCGTCCGTCTTGCCAACCGTTACATCCACGGTTTGTGGCTCGCGGCTGTACTTCACGCTAGGGTCATACGGCTTGCAGTAGTGGCGCACGAAATCTTCGAGGAACGGGTTCGGGCAGGCGGTGTAGTACGGCGGGTCCGACATCGCCAAGATGGCCTCGTCCGTACCCTGCGGAAATCCTTCGATCTTACGGAACGCCGGATCCTTCAGCTTCTCGGCCAGCAGCTTGGTGAAGTGCTCGCGCCGGGCTTGCTCGCTTGAGAATGTCTGGCCGAGGCATTCGACTGGACCCGTTGTCGGCTTTTGGTTCTGGAAAAAATCAGTCATTGGGCGTGATCTCGCTAAGGTCAATCCGCTCGCCGGTGTCGGCAGCGTTTAATTTCTTGGGCTTTACCGCGATGGCTACGGCTTTTCCGGTTTCGAGTGTCTGGCGAATTGCTTCCTTCAAGACGTCTGACTGGCTTGGAGTTGTGCCCACCCAGGCCTTGGAAACGATGTTCGTGAAAGACGAGTTGTCGAAATGTCGTCCGGCGTTTTCAAAGGTCACGCGCAGTCCACCGCGCGGACCCGGGATGCCTGGGCTCTGGACCAGCAGCTTCCAATAGTCGAGTGGCAGGTACATGCCTGGTACAAGCCCGATATCGTCCGGGTTGAAAACCAGCCGCGAGCAAAGCTTCAGGAAGAATGGGTTCCCTGTCAGGCGATAGCCATCATGCGAGGTATTGGCCGGACAAGCCTGTAAGCTTGCCAGCAAGGCATCCATGCGCGTGATCTCTTCAGCGAGCTGCGTGTTAGGCAACCGGAAAACTGCTTGCGGTACTCCGTTTGGCCCGTCTTCACGCTCCATCGCCTTGTACTGAACCATCACAAAGCTCTGATACGTCTCGTTGAAATAGATGAGGTCGGTGCCAGTCTGCTCTTCCAACGGAAGCCGGTTGGCAAGAATGACCGTGAGCCGTTCCGACGTTGCTTCTGATTCAAACACTGCAGCGCCGGTGACGCTCACTTGGTCTCGAATAAGAGTGAAGCCTGGGATCTTCATCAGGTCATTGATGACCATCTGATCTTCGCGCAATCGAGCGCTGGACAAGCCATCAAGGAAAGACGCTGGCGTTACCTCTGGCGGCGACCAAGTTTGAACGGGCTCGCGGCTCAACCCTGCAATGGATAGTGCGGTGAGCACAGCTTCTTTCTGCTGCGCCAGGTTGTCCTGAACCTTGGGAGACAGACTTTGAATACGCGCAGTTCGTGCTTGACTGAACCGCTCCAGCAATGAACTTGCCTGAGGTGCGAGCTGCCGAATGGCCTCGATGACGGCGGTAAAGCCTTTGTCTGTCAGGAGCCCACCGGACTTGAAGCGCTTCCTCACGGATGCTGCATTGCGTTTTGGCAATCGATTGGTGACTCGCTGAACCGACAGAGGCTCTGCGAGCTTTTCGACTCGGTCGATGTTCAGGCGGCTGAGTCCAGTGCCAGCACGCGTGCCTCTGCGCCCTAGACCGATGTGGGTGATCTTGTGGGCGTCGACTACGAAGCAAACCAAGGGCACGTTTCGGCTGTGCTGAAAGTCGGCAACTGGCTCGGCGAACGCGCGCTCCTCGGCGACACATTCAAGGAATGTGCTCATCCGATCTTTCGTGAGGAGTACGGCGAAGCCGTTTGCCTTGGCCATTGGATTCAGCTCACTCGATCACGAAGCGCAGCTTGGTGGCATCCTTGCCCTTGCAGCGCTCGTTCATGAAGGTGTCGAAGCGCTTGCGCAGGTCGTCCGGTGTGGCCGGCGAGCCGCCTTGCAGCAGCGCCTGCTTGATCTCGTCGCCCTTGACCGCGATCTTCTCCAGCCCCGATAGCGCCTCCTGCACCGCGTTTGCGAACTCGCTGGTCATCGGGTCCGGCAGCTTGCGCGAGGCCAGGAAGGCATCGATCAGCTTCTTGGACGCGGGCGGCAGCAGGCCCAGGCTGTCCTGCGTGAACGGGTCTTCCAGGTTCTCCAGCAGGGTCTGCTTCCAGTTGGCCACCAACTGATCCAGGTCATCGTCGAGCTTGTGCAGGCGGTTGGCCGCCGGGATCAGCTCCAACTGCTCGGCAGACGGGCGGAACTGGCAGTGCGGACATACGGCGGCCGTGACCAGGGTCGGCTCGTCCAGGGAGGAACAACTCTTCAGGCCGTTGAGCGACTCCTCGAAGGCAGTGAGTTGGCTGGTGGGCATCAGCGACACGCCGGCCAACACGCGCAGCGCCAGCAGACGATCGTCCTTGCGCAGGGCGTTGCGGGTCTTGTCCTCAGCTACACCCAGCCGCGCCTTGCTGTGGCTGGCGATGTAGGCGGTGATGTAGTCCTTCTTGAGCTGGTTGAGCGTCTGCCGGTATTCGGCGGCGTGCTCGGCTGTACGGTCCTGACTCAACTTTTCCTGCAGTGCCTTGCGGGCCGTCTCGGCCTGCTTCACCCAGGGGTGCTCGGCGGGCAACACCATCTCGGCCTGCGAGAGGTAGGACGCCGTGCTGCCCAACTCCACCACCAGTTCGAGAAGACGCTCGACGGCGGCCAGGATCTCCAGATTCTTCTTCTGGCCGTCCAGGTCTTCCTGTGTGACGCGCAGGTTCTTCAACTTGCCGACGGTGTTGTACGGCGCCAGCGACTCGGTAAACTTTTTCAGTGAATCCAGCCGAACGTGCCAGTCTTTGGCTTCTTCTTCGCGCAGCAGGTTCTGGCCCCAGAAGCCGAGCTTGCCTTGCTGTAGGTCGGAGCCGGCCTTGAGCACGCGCGGTACCAACGCGCTGACTTTCTCCTGCAGTTTGATGACTGGCTCGGTATCGCCTTGGCTGGCCTTCTGGGCCAGGCCAGACGGCAGATCGAACAACTCGAACAGGGCACGCAGCACCGCGAGGTTGATCTCCTTGGGCGCCTCAACGTGCTTGAACTGCTTGAGTTCCTCCAGCGAGCGTTCTGCCAGTTGCGCCAGCTTGCCGGAGTCGATCTTGTCGCCGGTGATCGACAGCACGATGTCGCCGGAGTAGACGAGGCCGCCCAGCACGGTGACCAGCAGATCCGGCTCCAGTCGGTACTTGATCGGCGCGAAATACTCGACGTCAGACGTGCCCGACAACAGTTCGCTACGATTGAGCACCTGGCCGTGGCCCTTGGCCTTGAGCCGGTTCAGCACTTCCTGCGCATAGCGGGAGTTGGCCGGGTCGACGCGGTCACCATCGAGCAGTTCCAGCGCATCGAGGATGGCTGCGGCATCCTTGGTCCGGGTGCCACCGGCCAGCGCTCGCAGTGCATTGCCCACCAGTTGCTTGCGGTTGGCCTCGGTGACCAGCACTGAGAAGGTGGGGTACTCGGGCGAGATGTCGGCAAAGCGCTGGCCCAACGCCAGGCCGGAGACGATGTTCACCACGTCGCGGAAGTTGATGCGCTCGTCCGGGCCCAGTCGCGCGCGGTCACGCAGGGACACGCCCTTGGACCAGTCCTGCAGCGTCTTGGTCTTGCCCTGGTAGGTGACCTCGAACGCGGTCATCTGTTTTTCTTGCAGCCACTTGCTCATGGACCGCAGCGAATCCTGGGCCTTGGACAGGTAGATGGCCTTGGCGCCGCCGCTGGCGGTGGACGCCAGGTCCAATGCTGCCGCGTATTGTGACAAGTAGCGCTTGTAGGCTTCGTCGGGCGACTTCAGGCGGAAGAACACTTCATCCGCCAGGTGGTTGTCGCTGAACTTCGGCTTGTCGAAGGGCTGGATGAAGTAGATGTAGAAGTCGCGCTCGGGCTGGGCCGTGGGCCGGTCATTCGGTGCCCCGAAGAACAGGTAGCCCATGCGCTCGACGCGGCGCTCCTGCCATTCGATCTGGTACTGCCAGATCTGGAAGCCGGGGTAACGCAGATCGTCGCTGCACTCCATCAGCGCTTTGACGGCGCTGTAGTAAGCGCGGTCCAGTGCGTCGTCGGACAGGGCTTCGGCGCGCTTTTCAATCTGCGCGTCGTAGTCGATGTCCTTTTTGAGGTCGAGGTAATACTGCTCGGTGTCCGGCGCCTTGGAAATAAACTGGCCGTTGACGGTCTTCAGCACTTCCCGCAGGACGGTCTGCACCATCGACAGCAGGTTCTCGGCCGGATCACCCGGCATGTCCTCCACGCCCGGCTGGAACAGGCACAGGGCGTCGCGCAACTCGGCGGCCGTGGGGCCAATGGGGACATGGATGTCGCCGCCCGTGGTCAGGCGGTGAACGGCGAGTGCGTTGATGACCCGCAGCGCCATGGCTTTGTAGGCCGGTCGGGTGAAGGCCTGCTGCACGCGGGACTCCAGCACCTCGGACACGCGCATGACTTCCTTGATGTTCGGGTCGGCGCGCAGGACCGAGTTGGCCTTGATGTTGTTCCAGAAGCTCTCGTAGCTGATGAACAGCGGCTTGTCGGCGGGCACTTCCTGGTCGAGGATGGCCAGCATGGCGGCCTCGATGGTCTTGAGCGCGCCGCGCTTTTCGGTGAAGTGGATCTGCTCGAAGGTCTTCAGGTAGTCCGGGTGAACAGGGAACAGCCGCACGTACTCGTCCATGCGCTCGTTCATGGAGCCATAGAACTTGGCGAAGGGCGTGAGGTATTCGCGGATCTTGTTCTGCTGGTCGGCCGTCTTCTTGAGCAGGCGCGCGGAGACGACGAAGCTCACGTCCTGGCGGTCGATCAGGATCTGCGTGAAGCGCTCGTTGACGCGTCGCATGCTGTCGGCCACGTGTTGGAAGCGCACGCTGTCGAAGATGGCTTCCTGCACACCGGCAACGAAGCGGAACTTCAGGTGTTTGGTGACCTCGCCGATCTGCCGCAGGATGGCCAGATCCTGCACAAGCTCGTGGTCCCGGCGGGACTGCAGATACTCCAGGAACTCGTCGACAACGAGCAGCACACCCAGGCCCGGGAATTTCTCGCCGAACGCGGCCATCATCTGCTCGAAGGAGTCCTTGTTGTTGAGCTCTTTGTCGGCGGTCGGGAAGGTGTAGTCGACGCCGAGCTTTTCGAGGAAACGCTCGAGCTGCAGGGTGATGATCTGGCGCAGCGGCATCTGCAGCCCGCCCACCTCGATGCGCAGCACCTTGAAGCGGCCAGCGATCGGGGCAACCGCCTCGGCGACCTTGGGGTGGCGGATCATCGGCGCGTAAGCGGCGTCTTCGGCCACCAGCGACAGCACGGACATCAAGTGCGACTTACCGGTGCCGTAATTGCCGACGATCAGCACGCCCTTGTGATCGACCGACTCGTCGAAACTGAGCTGGGGAACCATGAGCTTGGAGATCCGCTCGGCCATGTCGTCGGAGATGACAAAGGTCTCGACGAGCTTCCTGGCCTCGTCCGGGCGCCCGGCATCGAGTAGTTGGATGACGGATTCGATCTGCTCGAACTGGATCAGGTCGCCGTATTTCATGTGCAGGGCCATACGTTCTTCTCTTTCTTGGTTTTCTGAATCGGGCGTCAAACTTCAAACACGACAACGCCCTCACGGCTGTAGTCGCGATGTTCGGGGTGGCTCATGTCCGCGTAGGTAAGGCGATCGCCCCGCAGCTCCCCCGGCCAGACAGCCACGACGGGTTGCGCATGGGCCAGCCGCTTGATCAGGTCCAATGGGTTGACCTGCAGACTGGGCTCGAAAAGTAGCTCGAGGTTGTCGAGTAACAAGAGGCCGCCTGTCTTGTGATTGTTCGTGATCTCACGCAGCAGCTCGCCGGCGGAGAAGCCACGCTTGTTGTTGGGCGTGGCTGCCAGCAGGCGCGCAAGCTCCAGTCCTACGTTGATGGACTCGCTGCTGAGCTTGGCGGCCAGTTGCCGGAGCCTTTGTGTCTTGCCACTGCCCGGGGGGCCGACGAGCAAGATCAAGGGACTCTGGAGGGCGCGGATATCACGGACGAGTTGCTCGAGGCTGTCAGTCATGCTCGACCTCGCTCTGGGGTGCGCCGACGGCAGTCTGGCTCTTGATCCAGTGCTCGATGTCGGCCCTGAGGAAGCGCCACGTGCCGCCCACCTTGAACGCAGGGAGCTTCCTGGCAGCAGCGAGACGGTAGACCGTCCGATCATTCACCTTGAGGAAGGCCGCGACCTCCTTGATCGTCAGCACTGACCCCTCGATCGGACTTGTAGGCATGGCTGTCGCCCAAGAACACAAAGCACCAAGATAGTGCAAAGCGGTACAAATGACAAAGCGTTGAAGTTCGATCGACGACAAGTACGCTGGCGCATCCAGTTGCAGCTACAGCCGAAAGCGGAGGCATCCCGGGCGAGCACGGAGCGGCGCCAAACGGCGGGGGCGCCAGCTCAACCAGCTTTGTCAGGACCAAAAGTCCTGCAGGCGTTTCAAGGCTTCGCCCTCGCGTACTTGCTCAGCTCGCGATGTAGCTCGTCGAGCAATAGCTGATTCTCCCTTCCGGAGAGCATGAAGGCGTTGAACTTGTAGCCCGTGCTCTCCACCCCCAGAAAGGGTGCGGTCAGATACGTGTATCGCTTTACTCGGACGATCTCGCTTAGGGGGATGGTCTGGACAGGGACGTACAGCTGCCCATCCTCGCGCCACCGAACGAAGTACAGCGCATCGTCGGAAAGAGCGATCTCGACGGGCACAACATCGGGACCATCACCGAGGTTCCAGACCGTGAGTTCGAAGCGATCCTGGTACAGCAAGCCTGGCGCCTGTATCGAAACCGACTTCGTGCCTGTGACCGGAGCCATCGCGTGGATCTTATCGAGCCGGCCCACTGGAGCCGTCGAGCATGCGGACAGGACCCCGAGACATAACGCAACAGCCAACAGCCGCTTCATACCATTCATCGATCTCGTCTCCCGGAAAGCCATAGATCGCCAATTATCGATGATGGCTACGCGCCTGACGTGTGACCCATGTGGTTGTTCGGGCGAAAAAAAGCAGCCATCATTTGCCGTTTGGATATACGGCATCACATCATCAATGAGCAGAGCATCCCGGATTGCCCTCATTTTGGCGAGCTTTGCGGCCACCGCGCCTCTCCATGCGAAGGAGCTCGACCCTAACCAATGCGCTGCCTTGCGCGCAGAACTTCGCCAGATCACCGAGGCGCAGCGGGAGCGTAGTACCCCGTATCTCCAGGACGAGCGCAAGCGGGTGAAGGATCGTATGTGGCGACTGAAGTGCGAGGAGATGGAGCCACGCAGTTAAGACGACCATCACCCTGTGGTTTGCGATAAGTGGACTGGGAAGCAGCCCAGTCGTGGCCCGAACCATCCCGCCGCATTTGCATACGGGGCCTCTCGGTGTGCTTGTTTCAGAAGACTGTATGGAGGCGCAACAGGCCAGTGATCAGCAACGGAGTGACCCTGCTCGTCGGCTGAGGTCCGCGGATGCTTCAAAGCGGTGCAATCAGCCCTGCCCCCTCGTTTCTGACGGTGCCGACCGCCCTGCCCACCGGATACACCGCGAGCGCCGCCTCGGGACACGGCCTCACCAGCGCCTGAACCTGGTCGGCCGCAGTCGCCCCGTTCAGCCACGCCCACCAATCCCCCTGCGCCAGGATCACCGGCATGCGGTCGTGCAGCGGTCGCATCGCCGCGTTCGCCTCGGTGGTGACGATCGCAAACGTGTCGATCTCCTCGCCGTCAGCCGGCCTCGTCCAGCGCTCCCACAGCCCGGCGAGCGCGAAGAACTCGCCCCCGACCGGATGGATGTAGAACGGCTGCTTGCCGCCGCCCTGCTGGTCACTGAGTTGCTGCCACTCGTAGAAGCCGTTCGCCGGCACGATGCAGCGTCGGCGGCGGAACGCCGCCCGGAACGAGGGCTTCTCGCCGACCGACTCGCCGCGCGCGTTGATCAGCTTCGTGGCGATCGCCTCGTCCTTCGCCCACGAGGGCACCAGGCCCCAGCGCAGGCGGTGGATCACCCGCTCGCCGTTCGCCCGCTGGCGCACCACCGGAAGCCACTGCATCGGCGCCGCATTCCAGCGCGGCTCGAACTCGAAGCCTTCGGGCACCGCGTCGAAGGCCTCGCGCAGGCGCGAGACCGGACCGTAGAGGGCGTAACGACCGCACATGCGCGCGCCCTCCCCGGCGGCCTCAGTGCAGGGTGCCGGAAGGCCCGCCCTCGCCTTCCTTCACCGGCAGCAGATCCGTGAACCGCCCCTGCACCTCGGT
>NZ_JBQWSN020000036.1:0-21114 GCF_052598215.2 Thauera sp. ZXT1-4
GGATTGTTCCGCGCGGACGCGGGCGGGAAAAGAACGCCACTCAGTGACCGGTTACATTCAATGAGCGTCGACGCTATACAACTATGTGAGGCCGACATCGATTTGGCTGAGCACTCGGGTGTCACCGGTGCGCGTATGCATGGGTGGCACGTGTATAGACGGCGCCGCGACGCGATACCGAGGTATGTGATACGGGGGGATTGAGGTCAGCTATTTGAAATAGCTTCGCGGCACACCAATAAGGGTGTGCCTTGTTACAACCACAACCGGAACATCAACTCTTCACGGCTGAACGCTTGCCGAGAAAGCCGTACTGCTCAGACGACAAAACAGCATCTCGATTCAGGTCGCTTGAGATCGCACTGAACTACACGCACATACAATTCAATCCGCCAAGCTTAAGATACTGGCTTGTTTTTGACCTGGATTTTGACCGCAGACACGTGCCACTGACTGTGGCACAGTGGCACTACGAGGAAGTCCTTGCTCCGCCTCCGAATATTATCGTTATCAATCCGGAGAACGGGCATGCGCATTACTACTATGCGCTCAAGACGCCGGTCGTTCGAAGCGAGAACGGGCGACGGGGTCCCCAAGCTTTCGCTAATGCGGTCTACAGAGGCTTGGGCGCAAAGCTCGGTGCAGATCCGCTGTTCACCCAGTTGATGGGGCGCAATCCCTTGCATCCACATCATATTACGCACTATCCGCGTTCAGAGCCGTACGAGCTTGCTGAACTCGATGAGTACGTGTGGGATCGACTTGCAGGCACCGAGTGGATTAGAAAAGCTCGAGACATTTCTTATGTCGTGGATGCACGCGGTCGAAATTGTACGCTTTTCGAGAAGCTTAGGCGCTGGGCGTACCTTCATGTTGATGATTATCTTGAAGACGGCAAGCACTGGTCGAGCGACTTCGAGTCCGAATGTCTCGAGAAGGCGTTGGAGTTCAACGACTTTCGGGATTATGAGTGGGGTGAGCTTTCGTTCAACGAAGTACGCAGTATTGCGCGGTCAGTTGCTAGATGGGTATTAAAAAACTACTGTAGGGAGTACCCAGGGCAAAGTGAAGACTTCCTTGATTTACAGTCTGCACGCGGTCGAAAGAAAGGAGCTGCAAAGCGTGCTGAGCTGCTTCCGAGAGTTCTTGAGCTGGTTGAGTCCGGTGTTTCTCATCGTCAGATCGCGGCACAGCTTGGGATCGATCATAAGACCGTCGGCAATTGGCTTCGAAGGGCTGAAAAAGAAGGGTGGGGAAAAGCCTATCAGATACCAGCCACAACGGGCGGGGGGCATGCGGGCAACTCAGAAGGTTTGGACTCAAGCTGCGGGGGAGGCTCGCGCAATCACAGCGAAGGGTTGTCTCTATGCCTGCGCGAGGGGGCGAAGCCCCACCATCAAGAAGGATGCAATCGGGCTATTGAAGTTGGCAGTGTCAACCGATGGCTACATTGATCAGCCATCTGTTAGTTGAGTGCAGAATGTGTCGTCGCTGTAGAGGCGCTTCTCGTGAAAGATTGGGGCAAACGCCTTAGTTTTGACGTTGTTCCATTTCTAGATCGAGTCAGCGATGTCTCCAATGACGCCCCCAACATGGCCCATCTCCTCAATTGCGGTCGATGCGATATGTGCGATGGCCGACCGTGGCCACTGTGCCGTCGGTGTCGACGACCGCTCAGATGTCGAGCGTGGGCTTGAGACGGCTGCAGAGGCCGGCGCCAACGTTGCGCCTGATACGTTGGCGACTCTTGTGTGTCAGGTAGATGAACCTGGCTCATGGGCTGAGCCCCTTGTGGCGTTACATTTACACCCCAAGCACGCTCCGCTAGAGTCCCAACCATTTAGGGCGCAGCTCTGCTGAGTACGAGTGCAAGGTTTCGCCCCGCAAACTGCCGTGACTTCCAAAGAATCCCTTACCAAGCTGGGCTATCGATGTGGCCTCAGCGGCACGCACGCCGCGCGCACCATGATGCTCGACGAGCTGACCGTGCTTTTCGAACACACCGCGCCGGACACGACACGTGATGGCTACCGAGCGGAGGTCGTCGACTTCAATGTGCTGGGCAAGCCGACGCAAAAGTCCCGCGTGCTTACCTTTGGCCATCTGACCGAACTCTACGGCTTAGACCCTGCTATCCCGGTGTTCCGAGTCTTTCGGAAGCTGTGGGCAGCAGATGAGCAGGCGCATCCGGTTCTGGCGCTTTGCTTGGCCCTCGTCCGTGACCCTGTCTTAAGACTGTCGGAGTCGTTCGTGCTGGGCAAAGCGTTGGGAGAGTCGGTGCGGCGTGAGGAAGTCGAAGCGCTCATCCAAGCTGCTGAGCCTGACCGATTCAGTCCTGCGACCCTCAAGTCCATCGCGCAGAACATCAATGGCAGTTGGACGCAAGCTGGCTACTTGGCTGGCCGGGCAAGAAAGGTCCGGGCGATGCCGAATGTCACGCCATCCAACATCACCTATGCATTATTCTTGGGGCATCTTGAAGGTTTGACTGGGCAGCGGCTGTTCTCCTCGCGCTGGATGACGCTGTTGTGTAGCTCGCCTAGTGAGCTAGAGGTCCTGGCAAACTCGGCATCGCATCGTGGGCAAATCGTTTTCCTGAATGCTGGCGGGGTCAAGGAAGTCCGCTTCCCGGGTTTCCTGACTGCCGAAGAGGAGCAGTGGCTGCATGAGTAGCAAGGTTGCGAAACTGGTCGGTGCTTATCGGGAGCACATCTCGGTGCCGTGGGCGGGTGGCCTGGCGGCCATTCAGCGCGTCATCTTTGCGGTGTATGACAAGACCGACGAGTTGCGGCTACGGGCGCACATCGACGAATTCCGTCTGGCGACGCTTGAAGCCGGCCACGAATGGCTGCTCCTGGATGTCACCAACGCCTTTCCTGAGTGGATGGCGGCGCAGGAGTACCGCGACGCCTACTTCGAGTGCCCAGAGGACCTTACCGGCTACCAGTCAGGTGAAATCATCGAGTTCGTCCATGGCCTCATCGAGCGCATCAAGACGACCATTACCGCCGAGGCGACGCCAAACACGGTCGTTGCCCTGATGGGGGTGGGCAGCCTCTTCGGCCTGGCACGCGTCTCATCCGTCGTGGAAGGCATCAAGGACGCGGTGGGCGGCCGCTTGGTGGTCTTCTTTCCCGGCGAGTACCACCCGGAGAACCACGCTTACCGGCTACTCGACGCGCGCGACGGCTGGAATTACCTCGCCGTGCCGCTGCTGGCCAAGGACGCTTGAGCAACACGAAGCTGTAGTCACAACAAGAACAAGGGAACACGCTGTGCTGAACCGTGACATCTACGTCAAATCCCCCGAGCAAAACCGGCTAGCCAACAATGGTGTGGCCGAAGTCTCCGAAGACCACTCCGCCGCTGCCCTCGAGGTGCTGCGTTACGAGCTCGAAACCTTCGTGTGCGATGGCCAGTACGCGAAGGGCATTGAGACCATCCTTTCGACCTTCCTGCGCAACCTCGGCACCAAGTCCGAACAGCCTGGGGTGTGGATTTCCGGCTTTTACGGCTCGGGCAAGTCTCACCTGGCGAAGATGCTGCGTGCATTGTGGACCGACCTGCAACTTCCCGGTGGTGCCTCGGCGCGTGGTCTTGCACACCTTCCTGACGCGGTTGCAGACCAGCTCAAGGAACTGAGTACCGAAGGCAAGCGCAACGGCGGGCTGCATGCTGCGGCTGGCAAGCTCGGTGCTGGGGCAGGGGACAATGTGCGCCTGGCGCTGCTGGGCATCATCTTCAAGTCGAAGGGGCTGCCAGAGCAGTTCGCACAGGCACGCTTCGTGATGTGGCTCAAGCACGAGGGGCTGCTTGATGCGGTGCAGTCCAACTTGGAGGCGGCGGGCCGCAGCTTTACACATGAGCTCCCGCACCTCTACGTATCCGGTCACCTGTCTAAGGCGCTACTGCAGGCCAACCCCGGTCTGGCAGAGAGCGAATCGGCGCTGCGCCAGCTCATCAAGGCCCAGTTCCCGCAGGTGACCGACGTCACCAACGACGAGATGGTCGCCGCCATTCAGAGCGCCCTGGCGGAAGGCGGCAAGTTCCCGCTGACCCTGGTCGTGCTCGACGAGGTTCAGCAGTACATCGGCTCGGATGCACAGAAGGCCTACATGGTGCAGGAGGTAACCGAGTCGCTTTCGAAGCACTTCAACGGCCAACTGCTGTTCGTCGGTACCGGCCAGTCGGCGCTGTCCGGCATGCCCAACTTGCAGCGTCTGATGGGGCGCTTCCCGGTGCAAGTCACCCTGGGCGACTGGGACGTCGAGAACGTCACCCGCAAAATCATTCTCGCCAAGAAGGCGACGGCCCAGCCCGAAATCGACCGCGTCTGGCGCGACAACCTGGGCGAAATCTCCCGCCACCTGCGCGGCACCAAGCTCGAACACGTCACGGACGACGAAGCGGTCATCACTGCCGACTACCCCATTCTGCCGGTGCGTCGCCGCTTCTGGGAAAACATCCTGCGCACCATCGACGCCACCGGCACCGTCGCCCAGCTGCGCAGCCAGTTGCGCGTGGTCCATGAGGCCGCACTGGAAACCGCCGAGCGCCCGCTGGGCTACGTCGTCTCGGGTGACTTCCTCTACGACCAGATTGCCGCCAACCTTGTCTCCACCGCCCAACTGTCGAGGGAAATCTTCGAGGGCGTGCAAAAGTTCGCCGCGGGGGATGAATCCGCACAGCTCAAGGCGCGGCTGCTCAAGCTTATCTATCTCATCAATAAGCTCCCCGCGGAGAAGGCGCTCGCCATCGGCCTCAAGCCGACCGAGGACGTGCTGGCCGATTTGTTGGTCACCGACCTGAAGGGGGGCTCGACGGACCTACGCCGCACCATTCCTGCCTTGCTCGATGAGTTGCAGGAGAAAGACCACCTGGTGATGGCGCTCGATGGCCCCAATGGCGCCGAGTACCACCTGCAGACGCGCGAATCGAGCGCTTGGTACGACGAGTTCCGCGCCCAGGAATCTCAGCTCAAGGCGTCGCCGCAGAACATCGAGGTCAAGCGCTCGGATTTCTTCAAGGCGCGCTTCCGTGCAGTGTTGAGCAAGGTGCGGGCGGTCCAGGGCTCGGCGCCCGAGGTGCGCACGCTCACGCCTTGCTTTGACGAAACCCTGCCCAAGGACAACGACAAGGCGCTCTACCTGTGGATTCAGGATGGCTGGCAGACTGACGAGAAATCCGTCATCGCCGAAGCCCGTACGCGCAGTGCCGAGAACCCGACGCTGTTTGCTTACCTGCCCGCGCACAGCAAGACCGACCTCGCCAACGCCATCGTCACCCTGGAGGCCGCCAAGGCCACACTCAGCCGCAAGGGCACGCCCAGCACCGAAGAGGGCCGCAATGCACAGCGCTCGATGGAAAGCCGCCAGCGCAATGCCGAGAAGGAAATCGAAACCCTTGTCGGCAAGCTCTTCGAGGGGGTGCGTGTCTTCCAGGCCGGCGGGCAGGAAGTCACCGAAGGGGGCGACCTGACTGAGCGGCTCAACCGAGCGGTCAAGTCTTCGGTCATCCGCTTGTATCGCGAGTTCGACATCGCCGACCAGAAGGGTTGGGACAAGGTGCTGGACGAGGCCCGCAAAGGTAACGCCGAGGCCATGCGCGCCATCGGCCACCTGCAGGAGCCCAAGTCGCACCCGGTCTGCCAGAAGATTCTCGGTTTCATGGGTGCGGGCAAGAAGGGCGCCGACATCCGCGAAACTTTCGAGTCGCCCCCTTACGGTTGGCCGCGCGACACCATCGACGGCGCGCTCTACATCCTGCTCGCCACCGGTGAGCTGAAGGCGCGCGACGCCGCGCACAAAACGGTCGACGCCAAGACCTTGGAGCGGAGCAAGCTCACGCAGGCGTTCTTCGAGCCTGAGTCGGTCAACATCAGCCCCATTCAGAAAATCAAAATTCGTGGGCTGTTCCAGAACCTGGGCATCGGCTGCCAACCGGGGGAGGAACTGGCCAAGGCGCCGACTTTCATTGCCAAGCTCAAGTCCCTGGCCGCGACCGCCGGCGGTCCCGCGCCCCAGCCCGAGCCGCCCAGCGCCATAGTCCTCGTTGCCCTGGAGCAGGCGGGCGGCAATGGTCTGTTGTTGGAGCTTGTTTCCAAGGCCGATGAACTCACTGCCTTGGCAAAACAGTGGGAGCAGACCGCGCAGCTCATTCAGAAGCGCCAGCCGCTCTGGAATCAGCTCACGGCCCTCCTGGACCACGCCAAGTCACTCAGCCCTTATGCCGAGCTGAAGGCCGAGGTCGCGGCCATCTCCGCGCAGCGCAGCCTGCTGGCCGAGCCGGACCCTGTCCGCCCGGTGCTTGAGCGCACCACCGACACCTTGCGCAAGGCGCTGACCGCCAAGCTGGACGCCTATCGCGCCGAATACGACGCACAGCTGGCACAGCTGAATACCGACAGCAACTGGCAGAAGCTCGACGAAGAAAAGCACGCCGAGCTCATCCGCACCCATCACATCGATTCACCGACAACGCTGGACCTTTCCACCGCCGAGAAGCTCAGCGATGAGCTGGATGAATGCGACCTGCAACGCTGGATAGAGCGCACCCAGGCCCTCACCACCCGTTTTGCGGCTGTGCGCATGGATGCCGCCAAGCTTCTCAAGCCCAACGTGGTTCAGGTCAAGTTGCCGCAGCGCACGCTGAACGATGCGGATGAAGTGAAATCCTGGTTGGCTGAGGTTGAGCAGCTTTTGCTGACCCAGGTAGCCAAAGGTCCGCTGACCTTCTAGACTTGTATATCCAGTATATACATTGCAAGGAGGCCGTCATGCTCACGCGTCTGTTCAAGAGCGGCAATTCGCTCGCGGTGCGCATCCCCAAGGAGCTCGCCTTTTTGGGTCCTGCTGATGAGGTCGAAATCGAGCGCGTTGGCAACACCCTGGTGTTGCGCCCGGTGGAGCGTGAAACCCTGGCGGACGTGCCGGCGATTTTTGCCTCCTTCAGCCCCGATTTCATGGCGGGCGGGCGCGAGTTTCACGAACAAAAAGAGCGCGACTGGGGCGGAGTGTTCGGCAGTGACCCCGCGGATGCGGATGAATCGCCAAAATCGACCGACGGAGCCTGAGCGCGATGCCCTACATGCTCGACACCAACATCTGCATCCACCTTATTCAGCGTCATCCACCGCAGGTATTGCAGCGCCTGGCTGCCTTGAAGCAGGGCGAGGCGCTGATGTCGGTCGTCACCTACGCCGAGCTGCGCGCCGGCCTGGAGATGCAGCAACGCAACCGCGACCATGACGAAAAGGTGCTCGCGCTGCTCGTGCAACGCATCCCGGTGCTGCCCTTCACCGAGGCCGCTGCCGAGCAGTTCGGCATTCTGCGCGCTGCCATCCGCGACCGCCGCCGCGACGCGCTCGACCGCCTCATCGCCGCCCACGCCATCGCCACCGGCGCGGTACTGGTCACCAACAACGAAGACGACTTCCGCGACTACCCCGGCCTGCAGCTGGAAAACTGGGTCGCTGCCTGACTGCGCCCATCGCATACGACATCAAGGTTCTGCATGACCCCCGCTCCCCTCGCCAAGCCCCTCCGTACCCAACTCGAAAACACCGTCAAGTCCGCCCGTGACATCGCCGAGACCGCCGCCCGTGCCGCCCTCCAGCAGCTCGCGGTGGGCGATGGCAGGGCGCCGGATTACCTCAACGACGCCCAGCGCGCCCTGCGCCGCCGCCTGCGCGCCCACGGCCGCAGCCTTGGGGATGCGAAGCGTAGCGACGACGACACCCAGGAGCTGCGCCGCCTCGTATGGGAAGTGGCCTACGAGCACTGGCACCGCATGCTCTTCGCCCGCTTCCTCGCCGAAAACGGCCTGCTGCTGTGGGAGCCGGGTGCGGCGGTGTCGCTGCAGGATTGCCGCGAGATGGTCGACCACCACCCCGAGATGGCGATGGGCGCGCGCAGCGAGTGGGAACTGGCTGGCAAGCTCGCCGCCCGGATGCTGCCGCAGGTGTTCAAGCCGCAGCATCCGGTGTTCGAGCTGGTGTTCGCGCCCGAGCATCAGCGCGAGCTGGAGCGTCTGCTCGCTGCGTTGCCGTCCGAGGTTTTCCAGGCCAGCGACAGCCTGGGCTGGGTGTATCAGTTCTGGCAGGCGCGGCGAAAGGACGAGGTCAACGCCTCCGAGGTGAAGATTGGCGCCGACGAGCTGCCCGCCGTCACCCAGTTGTTTACCGAGCCCTACATGGTGGACTTCCTGCTCCACAACTCGCTCGGCGCGTGGTGGGTCACCCTCCACCCGGACACGCCTTGCCCGGTGCCGTTCACCTACCTGCGCACGCTGGAAGATGGCATGCCCGCAGCCGGCAAATTCGAGGGCTGGCCCGAAACGCTGGCCGACTTCAAGCTGCTCGACCCCTGCTGCGGGTCGGGGCATTTTCTGGTGGCGGCCTTCCTGCTGCTGGTGCCGATGCGCATGTCGGCCGAACACCTCTCCCCCCGCGAGGCGGTGGATGCGGTGCTGCGCGACAACCTGCATGGCCTGGAGCTGGACCCGCGCTGCGTGGAAATCGCGGTGTTCGCGCTGGCGCTCGCCGCCTGGCGCTTCCCGGACGAGGCCGGCCAGCCGCTGGGTATGCGCGCCGACATGCCTGCACCCAACATCGCCTGCTGCGGGCTGAAGGTCGCCGCGCGGGCGGCGGACTGGATGGCGCTGGTTCCCGACGAAGTGCCCAACGCCGCCTACCTGCGTCAGGAGCTGCGCCTGCTGCACGACAGCTTCTCGCAGGCGCCGCTGCTGGGCAGCCTGCTCGACCCGGCGCGCAGCCTGAGAAACGACCTCGCCACCCCCAGCTTCGACACCTTGCGCGCGCTGCTGGAGCGGGCGCTATCCACCGAGCGCCCGGCCACGCTGTGGGGCGAGGGCAACGAGGTGCAGGACGATGCCTGGGACCACGCCCTGACCGCCCGCGGCCTGCTCGATGCGGCGCGGTTGCTGGATGTCCGCTACCACCTGGTGGTGACCAACGTGCCCTATCTGGCGCGCGGCAAACAGTCCGACGAGCTGAAGTCCTTTTGCGAAAGCCACTACCCGGAGGCCAAGAACGACCTCGCCAACGTGTTCTTGGAGCGCTGCCTGGAACTGTCGCAGCGTGGCACGGCCGGTGTGGTGCAGATTGTGATGCCGCAGAACTGGCTGTTCCTCACCAGCTACAAGAAGCAGCGCGAAAGCTTGCTGAAGCGGGTGCAGTGGAATCTTCTGGCCCGGCTGGGGGAGGGCGGCTTCGACAGCCCGCAGGCGGCGGGGGCCTTCATCATCCTGCTCACCCAGACCCATGCGCCGGCGGACGAGGCGTTCGCCTTGCGCGGCGTGGATGCCAGCGGGCCGAAGGGGGCTGCGGAAAAGGCGGGGCTGCTGCGGGAGGGGGAGGTGGTAGCAGTGGGGCAGAAGGCACAGCTTTCGAACGCCGATGCTCGAGTCGCGCTAGCAGACCTCGATACATCAGCGGAGCGACTACAAGATGTTGCCACGTCCTCGCATGGACAGGGTACGTTTGACCGGCCAAGGTTTGTGCAATCGTTTTGGGAGCGTGCCCAGCAAGAAAATGGTTGGGTACTTCATCAGGACACCCCCACGCATTCAGAACACTTTGGAGGATGTGCATACGGACTGCGATGGGAAAACGGCTCGGGTCAGCTTGCTCAGATGATGGCTGACAAGGAGAAGGGCGGCTATTCAAGTGGGAAATGGAGAGCTGGCACGCAGCTGTGGGGGCGCCAGGGAGTGCTTGTTGGTCTAGTACGTTCAATGCCAGCTGCTAGGTATCTAGGTGGTGCATTCGATGCCAACACGGCGGCTCTCATACCGAAGGACCCCAGCCTACTTTCCGCGCTTTGGGCATTTTGTGAGTCCGGGGACCTAACTGAAGCTGTGCGCGAAGTTCACACTTCGCTGTATGTCCCGCCTCATACCTTACTCCATGCGAACGTTGATATAGAGCATTGGAAAACAGTCGCCGCAGAACGTTACCCCAACGGCCTGCCCAAACCCTATTCCGACGACCCCACCCAGTGGCTGTTCCACGGCCACCCGCAGCCTGCCACCGACCCGCTGCAGGTCGCCGTCGACCGCCTGCTCGGCTACCGCTGGCCGGCCGAGACTGACGCCGACATGGAGCTCGCCGACGAAGCCCGAGTCTGGATTGCGCTCACCGACAAGCTCGCCGCTCACGCCGACGACGATGGCATCGTCTGTCTGCCTGCCGTGCGGGGTGAAAAACCCGCCCACGAGCGGCTGCTGGCGCTGCTCATCGACGCCTGGGAAACCGTCTCCCCCGGCAGTTGGAAAGCTTCCACCCTCGACCGCCTGCTGGCTGATGCCGACTGCGCGGGCAAGAGCCTGGAAGTGTGGTTGCGGGAGAAGTTCTTCGAACAGCACGCCAGGCGCTTCCACCACCGCCCCTTCATCTGGCATGTGTGGGACGGCCTCAAGGACGGCTTCGGCGCACTGGTCAATTATCACAAGCTCGACGCCCGCAACCTTGAGCGCCTCATCCACACCTACCTGGGCGACTGGATTCGCATCCAGGAAGCGGGTGTCGCCAGCGGCCTCGACGGCGCCCCGCAGCGGCTGGCCGCCGCGCAAGCGCTGAAGAAAAAGCTCGAAGCCATCCTCGAAGGCGAAGCACCCTACGACATCTTCGTACGCTGGAAACCGCTCACCGAGCAGCCCATCGGCTGGAATCCCGACCTCAACGACGGCGTGCGCCTGAACATCCGCCCCTGGATGACCGCCGGCGTGCTGCGTCACAACAAGGCCCCGAAGCTCAACATCAAGTGGGACAAGGACCGCGGCAAGGACGTGGAAAGCGCGCCGTGGTTCCACAAGTTCAAGGGCGACCGCATCAACGACCACCATCTGACGCTGGCGGAGAAGCGGGCGGCTCGGCAAGGAAAGCAATGACCAAGAAAATCAGTGGGGCCGAATATCCCCTTTCAAAGATATTCAGTTCAGATTTCGACTATGCGATTCCAACGTATCAACGGCCTTATGCTTGGACGCATGTCCAGGCCGGGGAGCTGTTTTCGGACCTGCACGACTTCTTCCTCAACGAGCCAGACGACACCTACTTTCTCGGCAGCATCGTCCTCATCAAGGAGGAGGGGCGCCCGCATTCAGAAGTGATAGATGGGCAGCAGCGGTTGACCACCTTAACTATTTTGTTGGCGGCGTTGACCTCGCAGTTCTCCGGCGAGCTGAGGAGTGATTTCGAAAGCTACCTGCGTGAGCCAGGGCGTGCGTCGCAGGGCTTGATGCCCAAGCCTCGTCTGGCTTTGCGTGAGCGCGACCGCCAGTTTTTCGCGGATTACATCCAAGGCCTGAAGTTATCCGAACTGGTTGCACTCGACCCTGCTCAACTCGATAACGAGTCGAAGAGAAACATCCGCCGAAATGCGCTGACGATGCTCGAGCGGTTGGATGTGGCCTTTGGTAATGATGTGCAACGGCTGTGCGCGTTCGGTGCGTTCCTGGTTCAGCGCTGCTTTCTGGTAGCCGTTTCAACTCCCAGCCAGCAGTCTGCGTTTCGGGTGTTCTCGGTTCTCAACAGCCGGGGTCTGGATTTGTTGCCGACCGACATTATCAAGTCGGACGTTATCGGGAAGATTCCTTCCTCAAAGCAGGATGAGTTCAACGATATCTGGGAGGAGTTGGAGGTCGAGACCGGGCGCGACGGTTTCGCGGAGGTGTTCGCCCACATCCGTATGATTTACGCAAAGGAGAAGGCTCGCAAAGCGTTGCTCGACGAGTTCCGCGACAAGGTGATGCCAAAGGCAGAGACGGCTGAGGTGCTTATTTCCAGCATCATCGAGCCCTACACCGATGCCTACCTCATCGCCAAGCACATGCGATTCACCTCTACGTCGAACGCGGAGGACGTCAATGTACTGCTGGGCTGGTTGAACCGTATCGACAATTCGGACTGGTTGCCGCCGGCGATGCGTTTTCTCGCCGACAAGGGAAGCGATGCGGGATATGTGTTGTGGTTCTTCCGGAAGCTCGAACGCTTGGCCGCCTACATGCATGTGTGCGGACTGGATGTGAACCAGCGTATCGAACGCTATGCTGAAGTGCTGAGGGAACTGGAGGGTGAGCACTCGTTCGGCGCACCAATGACGAGTCTCGAATTGAAGGATAGTGAGTGCAAACGCATGCTTGCTGTCCTCGACGGCCCTGTTTATGAGATGAGCGCGCGGCGGCGCAACTATCTCATCCTGCGTTTGGATTCCTTCGTCTCCGATAATGCGGCGCGGTACGACGACCGCCTCCTCACCATCGAGCACGTCTTGCCACAAACGGTGGCATCGAATTCGCAGTGGGCCGAATGGTGGGAGGACGCCGAAGAGCGTATGGAGTGGGTGCATCGCCTAGCTAACCTCGTTCCGCTGAACCAACGGCGAAATTCGGCCGCACAGAACTATGATTTCGAGCGCAAGAAGGTCGCGTATTTCGCGGGACGCAGCGGGGTGTCTTCTTTTGCGCTCACGACTCAGGTTCTTCATCAGGCGACTTGGCGCCAAGAGGACGTGAAGCGTCGGCAGCAAGCTTTGCTGGCGCTGTTGCAAGACAAGTGGGCGCTTCTTTGATGCAGTGGCCGTGCGGCGTGCGGATGATGATTAGAGGTTGAACACGTGCTGAATACGCAGGCTGCATTACGCTGACTTTCGTATTTTGGCAGGTTGAGACCACGTTAGAGCCGAGCTCCAACTGCTTGGGCTTGTAGGAAAGGTTTGATGAATCTTCGCGAAGCGGTTTCACGGACACTGAAGGAAGCGGGCAAGTTCAATAGGTCGGTTCAGGCCCAGCCTGAGGCGATTCTTTGGACGGATGCCGAGTGTCAGTGGGAGCCCGTGGTTAAGGCTTTGCAGGCTTCAGGGCGCTCGGTTCTGAGGCTTGGAGATTATTCGCCGGACGCGCTTCAAGGCCCGGCTATCTGGCTGAAATGTGCTTTGGCCGGAAAGCTTGATGGTGTGGTGCTGGATGGCGTGCCGGTGGTGTACCTGCCGGGCGTTTCGCGTGCTGACCTCCGAGCCATTGAGTCCTGCCCACGCCACCTCCAACCACTCGCTGAGTTGCAGTATCGCGGCGTGTTCTGGACCCAGGTGAATGCCAAGGACTGGACGCTGAACGCTTTCCTGACGTCGAAGAACGGCGGTTTGGGATTGGACGTCGCACAGGACCAAGCGACGCAGAAGGCTTTGCTACGCGCCCTGTCGTCTGGCGAGCTGATGGACAAATCGGTCGAGGAACTGCGAGGGCGACTGATTGACGCGGCTTGGCTGGACAGCTTGCTGGCGCCGAATCCGACGCGGGACATTCTTGTCTGGATGAACGATGCCAAGGCAATCGAAGGCGCTTGGCAGGGCGGGCGCTGGGAGGTTTTCGTCAGCCGTTGCCGCAAGGACTTCGGCTTCGACCCGGCCAAGGATGGAGAGTTGACCGCAGCAGAGAAGTTGGCAGCCAGGACCGGCTCGTGGGTTGCGGTCTGGGAGTTGTACAAGGACGCCCATTCGAGCTTCCCTGCGGTTGTCGACCTGCTCTCGAGGGTGCAGTACAGCGTGGGCGACCTGTTCGCCGATACCTCGGCGTACCCCAAGGCGAACGACGAGGGCGAGTCTGAACTGCGTTACCGACTCAACGCATCGAGTGCGATGACGGCGGCTCAGGCGCGCGCTGCGATTCTGGATGCCGAAAAGCAGCATGGCGAGCGGCGGTGTTGGCTTTGGGCGCAGATGGGGAAGGCGCCGCTCGCGCGTGCGCTCGGGCATCTCGCGTTCGTAGCGCAACACACCGAGGCGGCAGCGTTCGGAAACTCGTTTGAGTCCCAGGCGGAGCGCTACCGAGAAGAGGCTTGGCGCGTCGATGCTGAAGCACTGCAGGCGTTGGCGCAAGCGCACACCAAGGCAGACCAGGATGCTGTCGCGGCAGCGCTGCGCGCGGTATATCTGCCTTGGTTGGAAGCGTCGAGTGTCGCGTTTCAGAAGGCAGTGGCCGAGGCTGGCGGGCTCAATCCGGGCGGCGTCTCGAAAGTGAGTGACCCCGCGGGCACCTGCGTGGTGTTTGTTGACGGTTTGCGCTTCGACGTTGCACAAATGCTGGCGAGTCGTTTGGGCGCTATGGGGCAGGTCGCGCTGAGTTCGGGCTGGACCTCGCTGCCCTCGGTCACCGCATCGGGCAAGGCCTGGGTGTCCCCGGTTGCGAATCTGATTGCGGGCAAGGCAGACGATGCGGATTTCGGGCCCAACGTGGCCGAGACCATGAAGCCGTTGAACACCTACAACTTCCGCAAGCTGCTGGCAGACGCGGGGTACGAGCCACTGTCCGGTAGCGAGGTCGGCGACCCGACAGGCAAGGCCTGGGTGGAGTGCGGCGACCTGGACCACTTCGGGCATGAGCATGGCCTGCGTCTGGCTCGCGACATCGATAGCCAACTGGCTGAGATTGTCGAGCGCCTGCAGGCGCTGGCCGAAGCGGGCTGGCGGCGGTTTCGCATCGTGACCGACCACGGCTGGTTGTTGGTGCCTGGGGGCCTGCCCAAGGCTGAACTGGCCAAGTCGCAGGCCGAGACCCGCTGGGGGCGCTGCGCGGTGCTGAAGGACAGTGCGACGGCGACCCCGCTGACCTTTGGCTGGGATTGGTGCCCGCAGGTACAGATTGCCTTTGCGCCGGGTATTGCGAGCTTTGTAGCCGGCGCCGAGTACGCCCACGGCGGACTGAGTCTGCAGGAATGCCTGGTGCCCGAGCTGACGCTCGAACTGGAGGGGGGCGTGTCGGAGACCAAGGTCTCCATCTCCAAGCTCGCCTGGCGCGGACTGCGCTGCAACGTCGAGGTGTTACCGCCGTTACCCGGATTGAAGGTCGACATCCGCACAAAGGCTGCAGCGGAAGACTCCTCCATAGTGGCGGTGGTTAAAGACCTGGTTGAGGGGAAGGCTTCGCTTGCCGTGGCGGACGACGCGAATGAGGGTGCCGCGGCGGTCCTCGTGGTGCTCGACAGCCAGGGTAAGCTGCTGGCCAAGATGAACACCACCGTCGGCGAGTAGGTCGCCAGCGTTACGAACGAGAACAGAGCAAGAAAAACACGATGAACCTCGATGACCTCGACCGCAAGGCGGCTTCCGCCTTCGACGGCTTTATCGTCCGCAAGGACCTGGTGCGAACTTTCAGCCGCCAGTTTCCCGTGCCGACCTATGTGGTCGAGTTCCTGCTGGGCCGGTACTGCGCGACGACCGACGAGGCCGAGATTCAGGAAGGCCTGGAAATCGTCCAGCGACAGCTCCAGTCGCGCACCGTGAAGGCCGGGGAGGAAGAGCTCTTCAAGGCGCGGGCGCGCGAGACGGGTTCGGTCAAAATCATCGATATCATCACTGCGCGTCTGGATGCCAAGAGTGACTCCTATGTGGCCTCCCTCCCCAGTCTGAGGCTCAACGACGTGCGTATCTCGCCCGAGCTCATCAAGGAGCACGAGCGCATGCTCACGGGTGGGTTCTACGCCGAAATCACCCTCGGCTACGACGCAGCGATTGCTCAGGAAAAGGGCGGGCGGCCGTTCGGCATCGACGCCCTGCGCGCCATTCAGCTCTCCAAGCGAGATGTGCTGGCCTCGCTGGCTGAGGGGCGCAAGCAACTGACCACAACTGAGTGGCGAGACTTTTTGCTGCGGAGCGTCGGCTTCGAGCCTGATGGGCTGAACGACCGTGCGAAGGATGCGCTGCTGCTGCGTATGGTCCCTTTCGTCGAGCGCAACTACAACCTGGTGGAACTCGGACCGCGCGGCACCGGCAAGTCGCACCTCTTTCAGCAGGTTTCGCCTTATGCCCATCTGATTTCCGGCGGCAAGGCGACTGTGGCCCGGATGTTCGTGAATAACTCGAACGGCCAGCGCGGCTTGGTCTGCCAGTACGACGTGGTCTGCTTCGATGAGGTGTCAGGCGTGTCCTTCGACCAGAAGGACGGCGTGAACATCATGAAGGGCTACATGGAGTCGGGCGAGTTCTCTCGCGGAAAGGAGAGCATCCGCGCCGATGGCTCCATCGTGCTGGTCGGCAACTTCGACGTGGATGTCGAGCATCAACAGCGCATCGGCCATCTACTCGGCCCGCTGCCACCCGAGATGCGTGACGACACCGCCTTCATGGACCGGATTCACGGCTTCCTGCCGGGCTGGGACGTGCCGAAGATGAACCCGGCGCTGTTCACTCAGCACTTCGGGTTGGTGAGCGATTTCCTGTCCGAGTGCTTCACACAGCTGCGAAACCAGAGCCGTGTGTCGACGATGCAGGGCAGGGTGTTCCTCGGTGGCGCCTTGTCCGGCCGGGACATCAACGCGGTGAACAAGACCGTGAGCGGCTTGCTGAAACTGCTGCATCCGGACGGAGAGGAAGCCGTCAGCGATGAGGACCTCGAATGGGCGGTGTGGTTGGCGCTCGAGGTGCGCCGGCGCGTTAAGGAGCAGCAAAAGCGCATCGGCGCGGCCGAATTCCGCAACACCCACTTCAGCTACACCCTGGGAGCGGAAGGAGTGGAGAAGTTCGTGACCACGCCGGAACTGCGCAGCCAGGAGGGCATCGGTGATGAACCGCTGGAGTCTGGCCAAATCTGGACGCTCAGCCCCGGTGGTGCAGATGAGCACCCTGGCCTATTCCGGCTCGAGGTGACCGAGGGGCCCGGAAGCGGCGTACGCGTGTTGAACAAGCCCGTGCCGCCAGCGTTTCAGGAATCCGTACGTTGTGCGGAGCAAAATCTGTACACCCGCGCAGCGCAGTTGGTCGGCGACCGTGATCCGCGCTCGCACGAGTTTTCCGTGCAACTGCGAGGCTTCGACGCCGCGAAGAGTGGGGCCAAGACCGGCGTCGCCTGCCTGATTGCCTTGTCGAGTGCCTTGCTGCGGAAGTCGGTCCGTGGCGGTTTGATTGTGGTCGGCGAGGTGACCATCGGCGGGACTATCGAGCCCGTTCACAACGCTGTGACCCTCGCCGAGATGGCGGTCGAGAAGGGCGCGAAATCGCTGCTGATGCCGGTCAGTTGCCGGCGGCAGTTGTTCGACCTGTCGGACGACATGGCGACCAAGCTGGACATCGAGTTTTACCAGGATGCGCGGGATGCGCTCTTGAAGGCGCTGGTGGATTGATGACGCAGAAGGATGACTGGCAATCTCAAGAGGCGCGGCTTGAGGCCTACCTGCAGGGGTTGGATGTTGCCGCACTGCGGAAGCTAATCCTCGAAGCATCCTGGCGTGATGACGCCCTGCGCCAAAAGTTGTTGATGGCAGCGACCGTGGCGGATAGCGCCGGCCTTTCCGACTTGCGCAAGGTGGTCAAGCAGGCTACCCGCACCAACGGCTTCATTGAGTACCGTGAGGCGGGCAACTACGCCAATCGCTTGGAAGACCTTGCGGAAGTGCTGTCACAGCGTATCGCCGACGGCCAGTCGGAACTCATCGAAGTCATCGAGGAAGCCATCGCGCTCGCGGAAGAGGCCTTGCAGGACGTCGACGATTCTGGAGGCGAGGTGATGCCGGCGATTCTTGAACTGCGCAAGGTGCATCTGACCGCCTGTAACGCGCTGCATCCCGACCCCGTCGCACTGGCCGAGCGCCTGTACGGTTTTCAGATGGATGGTCAATGGGACACCTTTCATGAGGTGCTCCCGGACTACGCAGAAGCGCTGGGCGGGGAAGGGCTGGCCGTATATCGGCAGCGGGTCGAGCGCGACTGGTTGGCCCTGCCGACTCTGGGCCCCGATCACTATCGCAGCGACTGGAGCACGCGACGCTTCCAGGTAGAGTCGGCGATGAAGGATCTCGCCCGCTGCACGAATGACTTCGAACTGTTGGTGTCCATCCAGGCGAAGAATCTGTCGTCCCCGTCGTGCTTCCTGACGCTGGCCGGATTGTTTCGTGAGCAAGGCCACACGGACGAGGCGCTGCGCTGGGTGGAGCAGGGGATTGCGGCGTTTCCGAAGGAGCGCAATGACGACCTGCTGAGCCTTGCCATCGAGCTTCAGTTGGCGCTTGGGCGGCATAAGGAGGTGGAGCGGCTCGCCTGGCAGCGCTTCGAGCAGGCGCCTGGCTGCGGTCCATTCTTCAAGTTGATGGAAGTGGCCGGCTTGATTGGTGGCGAGGCACCGCTGCGCAAGCGGGCGCTCGACTTCCTGTGGCAGAAGGTCGCTGACGAAGAAGCCGCCGATAGCCGCGTTCGCCGCAGTCCATGGGACAAACCGCGCCGAGGCGACATCGTCTCCATCTTTCTGCGCGAGGGCGATGCCGAGGCCATGTGGGACGCATTCAGCGGAGGAAAGGTCGATGTCGGCCTGTGGGAACCTGTGGCTGATGTGCGGGGCAAGACGCACCACGATGAGGCGATAGCGCTCTGCAAGCGCCTGCTGCCGCATTTGGTCGAGGGCGGCTCGCGCGGTTCCCACTATGGGGAGGCCTTTGCCATCGTCAAGAAAATTCGTGCGATGCGGGTGGCGCACAAGCAGTTGGGGATGTTCGGCGACGAACTGGCGGAAATCCGGCTGGAGTGGAAGCGCAAGCGGAACTTCATGAAGCTGCTGGATGCGCTGTGACTTCGGAGCTGCTGGAGTTGCTCGTGACTCGGGAGATGCCTTTGGGAAAGTACAAGGGCCGACTGATTGCTGATCTGCCAGGGCATTACCTGGCCTGGTTCGCCCGGGAAGGATTTCCCAAGGGGCAATTCGGACAGTTGCTTGCGCTGATGCACGAGCTGGACCATAACGACTTGCGTGCGCTGGTTGAACCGCTGCGAAAGCGGTCAGGATGAGGCATGGGTTCGCCAGAGGTAGAGAGGAAAGAGGGAGGACGGATGTCGCGAAGAACCGCAGTGAAGACGTACACCCTTCGCATCGAGCTTCAGGACATCGAGCCGCTTGTTTGGCGCCGGCTTCTCGTCGATGGCGACACCACGCTGAGCAAGCTTCACCACTACATCCAAGCCGCGATGGGTTGGACGGATGCGCATCTGCATGAGTTCGAGATTGGCGGCAAGACCTATGCAACGCCGCACCCTGAAGACGACCCGGAGCGGGAAATCGTCGATGAGCGCAGAGTCCGGCTGGACCGCGTAGCGACCGCCGGCGACCACTTCTCCTACCTCTACGATTTCGGCGACAGCTGGCAGCATCGCATCGTGGTTGAGCGTGTCGAATCGCCTGAGGCGGAGCAGCGCGGCTATGCCTATGTTTCTGCTGGCGAGAGCGCCTGTCCTCCCGAAGATGTGGGCGGTGCAGCGGCGTACATGGACTTCGTGGAGCAGATTTCGCAGCGACCGCTTGATGATGAAGGGCGCCGGCTTCTGCAATGGACCGGTGAGGATTTCGACCCGATGCGGTTTGACCGCCATGCTGCCAATGCGGCCTTGCTGCGGATGGCCTGGAATCGGTGGGTTTGAGGTCAGTCGCTCACTACTCGACCGGGAGTATCAGGTCAGGGCTGTCATTCTTGACCTTGCCGACAGCCTTCGAGACCGGGATGAGTGCAACCGGGATGACAGGGGGTGCGGAAATGATGTTGTCGAGGCGCTCAGGCTCGGTAGCCCTGGCAAGCCATGTTGAGTATTCCTGTGGGGCAAGAATGACGGGCATTCGGTCGTGCAGGGGGCGGATGGCGTCGTTTGCGGCGGCTGTGATGACGGTGAAGGTGTCGATGGTCACGCCGTCTGCTGGGGCCCATCGCTCCCAAAGGCCTGCAAAGCCGAAGAGGCCGCCGTCGGCTGGATGGATGTAGAGAGGCTGTTTCCCGTGTTCGCCGGCCTTCCATTCGAAGAACCCACACGCCGGGATGATGCAGCGCCGCGCCTTGTATGCCGCCCGAAACGAAGGCTTCTCTGCGAGCGTCTCTTCACGGGCGTTGATGAGTTTGGCTGCGATGGAGTCGTCCTTTGACCAACTCGGAACCATGCCCCAGCGAAGTAGATGCACGACACGCTCCCCGTTCGTCCGCTGACGCACGACCGGGAGCACCTGGAGTGGCGCGGCGTTGTAGCGGGGGCCGAAGTCAGGCGGCAGCTCATCGATGCGTGCGTCGAACTGCTCGTGCAAGCGTGAAATGGGGCCGTAGAGGGCGTAGCGACCGCACATGTTCTCTCTCTTGTGGGTGGGGTGTTACTGCGCATATGACCCATTCACCGCGGAATCAATGCGTTACCCTCTCGCACCGCCGGTGCCGTCTCTCTTGGGAAAGTAGAGGAGAACTCGCTCATCTGAGCCACCCACGATTGGTCGCGACAGCGGCTTCGACCCGCTGCAGCGTGGCCTTGCGAATTGGGGCCTTCAGGCCTAATTGCCTCAGCGCGCCGGCCTCCGCGATAAACCGGTCTATCGTCGTGGCGGCCCATGCCTCTACCAAGCCGGCTTGCCGAGCAAGTTCCAGCATATGGGCGCGCGTGATGTTGCGGCCTACGCCGCAGACGTCCATGTGATGTTCCCCGCCCGGACCTTCGCTGAAAGTCAGGTCGTAACAAGGCGCAAGGCGCCAGCGCCGGTCACGGCCAAGTCGGAACGAAAAATTTTTAGGGTGGTCGTCCCGGTTATGGAACACGACATTGAACACCGCCCGCTCATAGGCCCTGTGCACCTCACGTTCGTCGCGCGTGAGCATTCGGGTAGCGCGCAGAAACGTCGTGTAGTCGACACTCGAGCACTGCATACGATTTTTGGATGAATTTTTAAAATTTTAGTCGCGCTGATCGCATCGCCGACCTCGTCTTGAAATCAAAAAGTGCTTGAGCACATCCAAGCGATCCTCGAATCGTAGCTTTGACGTGTATGGTTCTGTTTGTCGCGGAGCACTGGACTTTGTCGTCGATCATCTCTTCATTGAGATTTTTGAGAAAAATTTCTGGATCCATTCCGTCGGGAACCTCGATTGCGGTTTCGAGAGTGTGGCAGCACTCGTCGAACTGCTTCAGATGCTCCAGCATCGTCTTTACGAGGCCAAGTGTCCTTTCTGATTCTGAGTTTGCTTGCGCTAGAAGCAGGGCTCTCTTGAGAAGGGTGTGCCAGTCGTCGTTGTTAGACAAGGTGGCGAAAGTTTTCGGCTCTGTGCCGTTTCCAGTGGAAATTGACTTCTCAACAAACATGATGATCGGT
>NZ_JBQWSN020000037.1:0-18605 GCF_052598215.2 Thauera sp. ZXT1-4
TTTGCGTCGATCGTACGACGACTACGTTGGAAGACGAAATCCGTGGGGCAGCTCAGCACCGTGAAGCAGGCGGTGATCAGATCGAGCAATGGGAAGCCGAGAAATCGGGGCTGGAGGGCCAGCGCACAGATCGCCTGCGCAAACGCGGTCAGGCCGAAGAAGCGTGCAAGAAGCTGGGCTGGAGTCTCCCTGATTCGCCTCAAGCCTTCGCGGAACTGTTGGGCAACGCACGGCAGGAAGTCGAAAACTGGGAGCAGCGTAGCAACACGAACCGCGAAGAACAGTTCCGCCTGGCTGGTGAAAAAAGGGACGCTGAGGCAGCATTTTCGCAAGCGCTGAAAGAGGTGCAGGCACTCCAGCGCCAGCCATCGAACATTCCAGCCGACATGCTGGAAATGCGCCGAAATATCGCCGCCGCCATTGGAATCTCGGAGTCCGCACTGCCCTTCGTTGGCGAACTCATTGAGGTGAAGCCTGACGAGGCCGAGTGGCAGGGTGCCATCGAGCGCGTACTGCACGGGTTTGCGCTCTCACTTCTGGTTGACGAACGCCAGTATTCGGCGTTGGCCAGTCACATCAACACCACCCACCTCGGCCAGCGCCTGGTGTATTACCGGACTGGCCGCCCGGAGACCTGGCAGGCCAAGCCCATCGGGGCCAATTCGCTCGTCCTCAAGCTGAACGTCAAGGAGGGGACGTATGCCGATTGGCTCCAGGCCGAGCTACGGCAACGCTTCGATTACGCGTGCGTCGATTCCATTCAGTCGTTCAGGAGCGCAGATCGCGCCATTACCCGTGAGGGTCAGGTCAAGCACAGCAAAACCCGGCACGAGAAAGACGACCGCAGAAGTGTCGGCGACCGACGAAACTGGGTACTCGGGTTCGACAACCGGGAGAAGCTCGGGCTCTTCCAAGCTCAGGCACAGGAGCAGGCTGACGCGATTGCGCGCCTCGGCGGGGAGATCGACAAACTCTCCGACCAAGACAAGAATCGTGCGGCCCGAGCGATGCAGTGCCAGACTCTGGTGAATCTCCAGTGGCAGGAAATAGATGTGCTCCCATTGCTGGATCGCATTTCCACCATTGAGCGGCAGATCCGCGAAGCTCGCGAGGGCAACACCACCCTACTGCAGCTCAGTGAGCAGATCGAGAAGCAAAAGAAACTCGTCGATGATGCTGATAAGGATCTTCGGCAGGCCACGCGTGCGCACGACTCGATTCTTGACCAGATCAAGACCAGTACGCAGAAACTGGAATCGATCCTGCAGGACGCATCTATCGTTCCTTTGACGCCCCACCAGGTTTCCGGACTCGACGAGCGCTTCGCCAAGCAGTCAGATGCCGTCCGGCTCGACAACCTCGACAAGGTGACAACCTCTGTAGAACGCGCACTAAATGCGGAGATCGAAGAGGTCAACCGTGGGATTGGTGCCTGCGAGAAGGAAATAGAGGCGCGCTTCGCCGATTTCAAACGTCAGTGGCCCATGGACGCTGGCGACATGGACACGAGCCTCGCCAGCGCGCCAGACTTCTTCGCCAAACTGGTTCGGCTGGAAACGGATGGCTTGCCCGCCTATGAGCAGCGCTTCTTCGAACTGCTGCAGAACCAAAGCCACCAGAATCTGGCGGCGCTTTCCACCTACCTGAACGATGCGCGTAAAGCCATCCTTGAGCGAATGGATCTGGTCAACGATAGCCTTGGCCAGGTGCCGTTTAACCAAAGCGCCAATCAACGCACCTATCTACACATCGATGCCAGCGACCGGCAGCTTGTCGACGTCAAGGAGTTCAAGCAGGAAATCCAGCAGGCTCTGAGCCATGCGTGGACGGAGGACCGCGAGTTTGCTGAGGCACGGTTCCTGGCCCTACGCCGACTTGTTGATCGACTCGCCAGTCAGGACCCCGAGCAAAAACGTTGGCGTGAAACCGTGCTCGACGTTCGACAGCATGTGGAGTTCATCGGACGGGAAATCGATGAAAGCGGCGTCGAGGTCGAGATCTACCGCAGCGGAGCAGGCAAGTCTGGCGGTCAACGACAGAAGCTGGCCACCACGTGCTTGGCCGCTGCATTGCGGTATCAGCTGGGCGGGAACGACCACGGCGTGCCGATGTACGCGCCCGTCGTGCTTGATGAAGCCTTCGACAAGGCTGATAACGAGTTCACCGCTTTGGCGATGAACATCTTTACCAATTTCGGATTCCAGATGGTAGTCGCTACACCGCTGAAGTCCGTCATGACCCTTGAACCATTCATCGGTGGTGCCTGCTTCGTAGATATCAGCGACCGGCGCGTTTCAGGCGTCCTGCTGATCGAGTACGACGGTGACCGTCAGCGGTTGAAGCTCCCAGAGCACGCACGAGAGGAGGCTAGCGTTGAAGCTTCCTGAAGATGTCAGGCAGGCCCTTGTCCGTCGCTTTCAGAGCAAGCACCGCGAGTGGTTGATCGGTGATGCGGGCGAAAGCCTGTGGCCGCTGGAGGTTGCGCTCGGTGCACCGACGGAACAGGCTGCGCTGAGACAAGTCGATGGTGTTCGTGCTTGGGTGAGCGCATGGCAAGGCTGGCAAGGGGTCGGCACCCTATCCTGGTGTGAGCGGCGGTGGAAGGCGCTTGGTGCCCAGCGACTGCCAGAGAAACTAGTGTTGCGCGGTCCCGAAGACGTTGCCATGTGGATTGGTGAATCCGCACGGTGGGAGCGCGCCCAGTCTCGCTACCGGTCGCTCATTGCCCGCTGGCCGGTAGTGGCGCAGCAGTTGCCGAGATACTTTGATGTCCTCGCAGACTACTGCGATGCCGACTATCAAAGGCTGACAGAGATGCTGGATTGGATTGCGAACCATCCGAACTCCAACCTTTATCCCCGCCAGCTGCCGGTATCAGGACTGGACAGCAAATGGCTTGATGGGCGCAAAGGGCTGCTGACGGATCTGGTGGCCGCAATACAGGAGGACTCATCCAGCGACCTGGATTTTTATCAGCGGTGTGGCCTGAAGGCTCCACCACTCCTTGTGCGCATGAGGGTGCTGGATCAGTCGTTGCGAGCTCATGTCGGAGGCGTGGGTGACATCACTGCGCCGGTTGACGACCTCGCAGGTATCAGTTGGCCTGTCTCGCATGTGTTCATTGTTGAGAACCTTCAAACGGGACTGGCAATGTCCGACATGCCGGGCGCTGTCGTGTTCATGCGCCTAGGCTATAACGTCGACGTGTTGGCCCGGCTACCTTGGCTTGCCCGTGCGAGGTGCATCTACTGGGGTGACTTGGATACCCATGGATTTGCCATTCTGCATCGCGCCCGTTCATACATTCCAGAGTTGCAATCCGTGCTCATGGACGAAGAGACTTTGCTTCGACACAAGGCACTGTGGGTGGACGAGGCGGCGCAGCATTCAGCAGCGGAACTGACGCTCCTGACCAAGGATGAGCAGCAACTTTATCGGGATCTCAAGCAGCAGCGCTGGGGACAAAACGTTCGCTTGGAGCAGGAGCGAATCGACTGGACTACCGCATGGAACGTGTTGCAACGGCTTGGCGTCCGCACCTAGTCAAGGTCTGTGGTGCGTTGGGCATTGCCCGATGCACATCGCCGTAGTACCGTAGTTGCTGCATCTGGCCTAACTACTTGCAGTCGTTATGGCGAATGAATCGGATGAAAGCACCCTGGATAGGTGCCGCTGTTCGCTCATCCGTACGCCCGTCTACGAATGGGCAGGCCAGCGGCGAGCCTGTCGGCCATCGCTCCTGGTCGCGGACAAAAAAGGGACGTCCGCCTCAGGGGTGATGACCCTGATATATCCAGATTGTTAAAGAACAACGTATCGCCCACACGGGCAGCACTACGACCTTCTGGCAGGAAGGATTTGGCTCACCATTTCTGAGTACGTGCCATTCACTTGTCCAGCGTCACCATACGAACGATGCTGTCAAACTCGTTCAGCACGTCAGGGTGATTCCTCGTCAAGTGGCGCAGAATGGCTTCGTTGGCCATGAGCTTGGCGAGATAGCCCTTGGCCAGCACCAGGTTGAGGATGTCCTGACCATAGGTCTGCTCGGCGAGCTTGAACTGCTCTTGGAGGTTGCCCATCTCCCTCTCCATCTTGGCCATCTGGTCGGCGCTGACGCCGGTCATCTTCTTGGGCTTGGTCTCACCGACGAGCAAGTTGCTGGGTGTCGCCGCAACCAAGGCTTGGGCATAGGCGACCGTAATGTTGTTGGCGCTGACCATCAGTTCGACGCACTCAACCTGACGCGTCGGCTTGAGCTTACGCAGCACAGCACCTAGGTTTGCCGAAAACGTCTGGTCGCGCAGTAACTCGGCGGCCTCCGGGCAGATCCCTTCCAGCAGGTTTAGCTTCTTGATGATGTGGCTGATGTCCACGTCCAAGGCCTTCGCCAGCTTTTCTGGGGTGACGCCTCGTTCGACAGCGCGACGGATCATGAGGTGCTCCTGAATGCTGGAGAGGCGATTGATCCGGTTGTTGTAGGTGTAGCTTTCGTCATCGGTGGCCACCAGGCAGGGAGCTTTGTCGAAGCCCAGCTGTTTCAGCGCGACCAGTCGTGTGTGCCCGTCCAGCAAGATGTGCTGCCCCTCGCGGTTGGGCTTTCCCACCGACAGGGGTTCGATCAGCCCGACCGCCTCGATAGATGCGGTGATCTGCTTGAATTTCCGTGAGGCAAGCAAGCCTTCTGGCGTCTTACGCGAGGGCAGGACGGACGAGAGGGGCAGAACAAATGGCTCCGGAACGAAGCCCAAGGGCGGTTTGCTCATGCGCCGCTCCCTCGAGCCCAGACCCGCTCCGCCAGATACTGGGGCAGTGTGTCCAGCCCCTCCGCGCGCAGCAGCGTGGTGAAATTCTCGTCGGCCAGCAGTTGGCGCAGGGCCCCGACAATGAACAGCAAGTTGCGTTGAGCGGTCTCTGCTTTCCTGACCAGTAGCTTTTGTCGCTCGACTTCACGCTGGTAGTTCCTCACCAGGCTGGACGTGGTGACATCCTCATTGGTCTTGCGGGAGGTCATCCTGCCGCCGATGGACTTGCCTTGGGTGCGGCGACGTTCGATCACACGACGGGCTTGGATCAACTGGCTGCCACGCAGCTTTCCGGTTTCGTAGGCATCTTGCAATGCGGCTTGAATGGCTTTCTCGTCGCTGCCCGCGCCAGCGATGGTGATCGCCGCGTTGAGAGGGATGCGCCCGCTGCCGACGGCCATCAGCAATCGCTGTTCACCGTTCTGCAGCAACTGCAGGATGCCCTGCACGTACTCCGGACTCAGGCCTGTCTTTTGGGCAATGGATTTCTTGTCATAGCCCTGATCCCGCAGCTGCTCGATGCCGGACAGCAATTCCAAGGGGCTGAACTTTCGTCGGGCGATGTTCTCGGTGAGGCTCATGATGAAGGCCGATTCGTCATCGACGTTAATCACCATTGCCGGGATCTCTTGATGCCCGAGCGTCTTGAAGGCTTTGAACCGCCCCTCGCCGCAGATGAGGAGATAGTGCTCGCCATTGCTCCCTGGACGCGGCGTCACGATGATTGGCTTTTTCAGGCCAATGTTCTGGATGTTGCCGACGATCTGCTCGAAGACCCGGCTGTTGCGCTCGCGGGGGTTGAGAACCTCAATCCGGTTGAGCGGAATCATCCGCAACTCCGAATGCCGATGCTCTTTGTCTTGACTCATGCGGCCCTCCGTATGCGGATGCGCCGCGCCATGCCGTAGAGGTAGTCCAGGCTGTCGAAGCGATAGCACTCAAACTCGATGCCGTTGTGGTCGGCCAGATGGATGCGTGCCTGGCCGAAGTCCAGTCGCGGCAGCAGGTAGTAGTCCAAGGCAGCCTGGTTGCTGTCGTCCAGCCGCACGGCCACCGTGATATCGGGTGCGAGGCTGGTGTCGAAGCGCACCTTCCAACGCCGTCGCCCGTTGTCGAGCAATTGGCACCGCGCCAGCACCAGTGAAACGGTGAACTCGCGATTCACGGTGAGAAGGTCGGTGGCCGGGTCACGTTCGACGTTGCCGCCGACCTCGGCAATCGTGCGTTCGGTCTGGCTGACGATCTCTGGATGCAGTCTGCGCAGAAACTGATTCACCTCCAGATACTGGTAGTCGCGATCCGGAGTGAAGCCCACCGCCTGGTAGGCGCGAACCAAACTGCCGAATCGATGTGCATAGGCCGCCGCAGATGGCATGCCATCTGCCTCATCGATGATCAGGCCGGAGAGGTACCCGTGGCGCTGGTACAGATTGCGCAGCTTCTCGATCAACTCCTCGTCGCTGTAGCGATGTGCCCTTGCGCGCAAGATGCCCTGCGCCGTGTAGAAGAGCTCCGGCGGCACGATGCCCTCGAATGCACCTTCCTTCTTGATCCACATGTCGGGGCTGTTAACCACCCGGTGCTTCTTGAGCTTGAAAGATCGACGGTTGTAGATGTTGTTACCGATGTATTTCTCGTTGGACAGCACCTCGCGGACGGTTGCGCGTGTCCAGTCACGCCCAAGGTCGGTACGTGTCCCTTGTGCGTTCAGCCGTTCGGCAATGTCCAGCTCCGTCAGGTTGTCGGTGACAAACCAGCGGTAGATCTGGTTGACCACGGCGACCTCATCATCCGGTCCCGGCTGAAGAATGACGCGGTCGGTTTGCAGGCTCTTGTGCTCGCCGCGAGCCAATTCACCTTTGAGCGTGCCGGACTGATCGATCAGCACGCGCCGCAGGCCATAGCCAGCCGGGCCACCCTGGCGGAAACCCAACTCAATCAGGCGGCACTGCCCGGCAAACACCTTGGCCGACAACTCCCGGCTGTATTCGCCAGCCATCGCACGCTTGACGCCCTTGACGATGGTGGACACGGGCGAGCCATCGTTCTCGAACTGCTCGGCGCAGTAGGCAACCTGGATGCCCGCACGACGGCAGATGTACTCGTAATATGCGCTCTCATCGGCATCCTGGAACCGGCCCCAGCGGCTGACGTCATAGACCAGAATGATCTGGAAGTCCGCGATGCCTGCCTCGACATCCTTGATCAGTTGCTGCAGCGCTCGCCGCCCATCGATGCGCAAGCCGCTCTTGCCCTCGTCGGCATAGGTGCGAACGATTTCGATGTTGCGCCGAGCCGCGTACTCGCGGATCTTGTCGGCTTGGTTTTCCGTCGAATACTGCTGGTGCTCGGTCGACATCCGCACGTACTCGGCGGCCCGAAATGTCGGTGGCTGATCCGCCCCCGGAATGGAGAACTCTTCTGCCTGCATAGAACCGATCACTTTATGTTGTGTGAACTTGCTCTCGGGCCTGCCTTTCTCCTCATTGGCATACACGTGGCCTGCAATGCGCGGCCGGAATGCACATGGTTGAAATTGTTGCCATCCAGGATGATCGAGAGCCCATTTGGGCTTGAAGTTAAGGCTGGATTCCCTGGGTGTCGATCAAGTCATCTCTTGACGCATCCATCTTGCATTCACAGGTTTCGCACAGCAGCGTGATTTCAACCACCCAAGAGCCGGGTGTTCCATTCGGAAAATCTGGACGTCTTGTGATCCGGTAGATGCCGGAAGGCAGAGCTGACACGTCCATCTTTACCGGATCGATGACTGGCTGCCGATGGACGGCGGTAGGTTGAACCCCTTGATCGCCGTTAGCCTGTTGTGCATCTCGGTGATTGCGCCAATAGTCGTGATTGCGCTGTGACCACGCGCGCTGGGCCGCCTGCTGGTTGATGCGGTAGTCAGGATCGGATTGGAGTTTTGCCCGCTGCCATTCGCGCTTGCGAGCCCGCTGGCATTCGGGGGCGGAGCAGAACGCTTGGTCGGGAACCTGTGGGCGGGGTTCGAAGGGGTGGCCGCAGTGCGCGCAAAGTCGAGTAGTCATCGTGGTCTCCATGCAAAGTCCGTATGGAGACCGCCACTGACCGTGGCGAAGGGCGCGAAGCGGCTGCCCTATGAAGGGATATTCAACGAGCGACGGTGTTCAACGCGGGTGCCAATGCCACGCTCAAGCGGCCAACGATGGCGGGCAAGGGTTCTGGCGGAAGTTCGTTCTTCTTGAGAAATGCCAGCCACAGCGCCTGGCGCGAAGCGTCGTGCGCAAACTCGTCCGTCAGGCCGACTGGCAGCGCGTCAGGAACCGCCATGCCGCGTCTTTCGAATGTGGCCTTGATCGCTTGGGCCAGCAGATCAGTGTCCAGAGTTTCTCGTTCCAACAGCACCGACAGATCGAAGTAGTCCTTCAGGCGGCTGTTGGTCATACCCAGCAATGCGATGGCGTGGAGCTTTTCCGCGATGACGGTGTACGTTGGGTAGGCCCGCAGCCGTGGCGCGGGCATTTCCTCCAGCAGTACTGGGTAGACCGAATCAACAGGCGCCGGGGTGACGGCGTCGCCGAAGCCGACATCGATTTGGGTCTTGCAGCGTGCTCTGGCCAGATCGCCTGCAATCATCACGCGAACGCCGCCGTAGCCAGCTTCCTTGCGGATCTCCTCGACCGTGACTGAGGCTGGGTCGAACACGATGCCGTCGTCGACCGGTACAGCTGCGATGTCCCGGAATACTTGGGCCACTGACTCCAGATCACTGGCACCGAAGCCCAACAGATCGGCGTCGCGTGTGGCCCGGTGTGGCATGTCGTACCAGAGCGTGAACAGCAGCGCACCCTTGAGCAGAAAACGATCCGCGTGCGGCGACTGGGTCAGCCGATAGAGGATGCGCTCCAAGGCAAAGCGCACCAGCACCTGATTGAAATCCACGCCTTGCGCCTTGGCGACATTGAGCAGACGCGCACGGACGGATGCCGCGACATTTGGGGTGGCCGCACTCATCCGACACTCTCCATATAGGGTCGCATCACATTGGCCACGCGGCATATCTTGGCGAAACGCCAGATGTCGTCGACGGAGGCTTTGCTGCGCGCCCGGGCGTCCTTCAGCGCCTCCAGCGCCACATCCAGCCCGATCTTGTTGCGGTGCTTGAAGCAGTCCGCCACGGTCTTGGCCACGCCGTACACCCGGAGCCTGACACCGTCGCGTTCGACTTCCTCAATCCCTGCCGAGTAGGCATCACCTGTGAACTGCACCATCTTGACGGGCGGGTAGTCGACACGGGGCGGGTGGCTGCCCCGAGGCATGGCGATCCAGATCTGACGCGGCAGCTGCGTGGTCAGCTCATGAAACTGCAGCGCCGTAAGCAGGCAGAACACCGCTTGAGGTACCTTGGTGGCGATGGTGCCAAGGCTCTCGAATTCCGAAACCTGTGCATCCGGCAGACGGTACAGGCCACGCCCCACCTTCTCTAGTAGACCCGCAGCGGTCAGCCGCGTCAGAACGACCCGAGGCGCACTGATGGCGTCCAGATCGCTGGCGCGCAGTAGCCCCTTCTGGCTGGCCAGATCGAGGACGCGCTGATTGTGGGTACTGGAGAGCATGGGTGAAGTATGTTCCGTTATTTCGTCGAATGCAACTTCTGGAAGAGAAAACGAAACATTTAGCCCATGTTCTCCCGGCCTCGCCGCTGGCAGACGATGAGCTGGTCGCGCTACAAATCGGGGGGGGTTACAGCCTCAATCGCAGCATCCACTACAAGAAAACCTTTTAAGCGAAATTATTTGATGATAGAATCCGCTTGAACGAAATCCGATGACGGAGTTGCCAATGGCCCAGCCGAACCAAGAAACGATCCATGACCTGCTTGTGAGGAATATCCCGCGTGAGCTTGTCATGGGCCTCGAAGAAGCCAAGCTGGTCGGCGCTCAACGTGCCTATGCTGCGGCGCGAGGGATGGATGACGGGCACTTGCCCAGCGTGGTGGGGCAGTTGCGCCACTTCCATATGAACGAGTCCTTCCATCGCGCTCTCGCCGTTGCAGACGCATCTCCCTCACCGCTACGCGGCAATCAGATCGTCACAGGCCGGTCTGGGATCTTCACCTTGGCACGGTTCAACACCAAGTATGGGATCTGGAACAGCGGGCGGCGTAGCGAAACCCGAAAACAGATGTCCCTGGCGAACGCAGCCATCGAGCCACTGGTTCAACCCGGACTCTTTTCAGGCTACGTGGAGCCATCCCAAGCGGTTGTGTTCGTCGTGGCCTGCTTTGCAGGATCGCTGCACAGCCAGCCGGACACATCCGTCTCCATCGAAATCGCGGTTCCAGATCGCCACATGCAAGGCTGGCTTTTCCGGGAACCCATTGACGCATTCATCAAGCGCTACGACCAGCAGCCGACAGCAGGCCAGGACGATTTGGCTGTGCCGAAGCTGAAGAAGAACATTGGCAAACAACAAGACAAAGACGGAACAGGATCATGAGCAGGGGTGGTGTACAAGGATTTCAGAAAGATCGACTTAGCCAAATTCTTGCGGCCCGTCGTCTGACTCAAGTCCAGTTGGCCTCGATGGTCGATGTGTCTCCGGCGACCATCAGCAAGTGGCGCGCAGGAACGCAAGCGCCCGAGCGTGACGCGCTTGAACGCCTTGCTGGCGTGGTCAACGTCACGCCGGAATGGTTTACCCGTGCGCCCGGGGCGAAATTGTCGTTGCCGCTTTTTCGCAGCAACGCGTCGGCACACGTCGCTGCACGAGCCATGCTGGAGGCCCGCCTTGAGTGGGCCCAGGACGTGGCGGCTGCCCTGATGGAGTACGTTGACTACCCCGATGTCAATTTGCCCTCTCGCGATTACACCGATCCAGAAGAGATCACTAACGAGGACATCGAGAAGGCTGCTAGCGAATGCCGGGACCTGTGGCGTTTGGGCCGTTCGGCGATTCAAGACTTGGCGCTGGCAGTAGAAGGAGCTGGAGTGATCGTCGTCCGGGAAGAAACCGGCATCGCTCAGATCGAAGGGCTATCGGCTTGGAGTGAAGCATTGGGGCGACCGCTCGTTCTTTTGTCCGCCGACAAAAACAATGGGTACCGCAGTCGCTTCGATCTTGCCCACGAGGTCGGGCATCTGATCCTGCATCGTCACATTCAGCGCACGACAGACAACGCGCGCCACAAAATGATGGAAGCGCAGGCACACCGTTTTGCAGGCGCATTTTTGCTGCCCGCCGAAACGTTCGCCAGCGAAGTTCGCGTGCCACCGACTCTGGATGACTTGTTGCTGCTGAAGCGCCGTTGGGGCGTATCTGCGGCGGCGATCATCATGCGGCTGAAGGCGCTTGAGATGCTGGATGAAGATGGCGCTCTGATGCTTTTCAAGCGTCGCTCTGCTCGGTGGGGGGCGAAATCGGAACCCGGAGACGAGGATCGTCGACCAGAGCAGCCACGCCTGCTTCGTCGCACCATTGATCTGTTGGTCGAAGAGAAAGTCATGCCCTTAGAAGCCATCCCGAGGCACATCGGACTGGCTGCGGGCGACGTGGAAGCACTCGCCGGATTGCCTGAAGGCTATTTCCAAGGCAAAACCAATGTCGTGGAGTTTGCGCGACTGAAAGCAACCCAGAAGCAGGTTGATGACCAACCAGCCCAAGGCAATAAGGTGGTGCCATTCCGGCCCGTCTCCAAATCCTGATGTGAAAGGAACAGCGATGTCCAAGAACACAAAGCAAACGTCCTCACGAATTGGTCGGCTGGCGTCGGAAACGCTGCAAAGCAGCAGTTCGTCGCAAGTGGCCAAGAGTCTGGCCGCTTCGGCACTGTCTCAGCGCAGCGGCGACAAACAGACTGGTGCCCAGATGGAAGACAAGGCCGCACGCGTTTTGGCCAGCGACCGATACGCCAAAGAGACGAAAGAACTGGCGGCTTCGGTTCTGTCCCAGGCCAACAAGCAGCGCTGAGCCAGCGAGTCGAGTCCCTCATGTCACAGGATCTGAGCGACTCGCAACTGAAGGATCTTTGGCGGCAGGGAAAAATCCCGGTCATCTTCAAGCGCAATAAGCCACTCCCGGTCTTGGCGCGCATTCCGTTTGCCGAAGGGAACATGGAGTGGCTGCGGGATGGCCGACGCCTGAAGCCAGATTGGTGTGCGCATTTCAAGGCCTGGGAAATTCCGACTGCGTGGTTCGACAGCGTGATCAAACTTGCGCTGAGGCGACACCAAGAGGTCTACGTGATCCAGTTGTACCGGGAGCACCAGAAATGCGCTCCGGCATGCTGGAACGCTGAGGGCTTTCACTGCGAATGCTCCTGCATGGGGGAGAACCACGGCGGTGGCCATCCAGGTGGCAACTGGTACGAGGTTTCCGAAACCTTTGCCGTGTCCTGGGGGCAGCAGCGCTATTCATGCCGCCATCTGAAGGTCAAGAACCCCGGGCGCTGACCGTGGCAGCGCAAGCTATCGAAGGTCGGAAATGCGCGGAGACAGCCAAAGTCCACCCGGACCTCCGCATCGTATATAATCTTGCCTACGGTGTCCTCGCCGGTGAGGCAGGAAGGTTCTCTCTAGTAGGGGACTACACCACCACTTTCCAAAGGCCAGACATTGCTCTGGCCTTTTTCGTATCTGCCCGAAACCCCAGTGTTGGCGCGGGTTTCGCGTTTCGTGCGAAAAGGCCGCCCCCTCCCGGCACCCTCGTTTTCGAGGGTTTTTCGCCCTCTGTGCTCTCTGTTCTCTGTTTCTGCGAAAGCCGGCTTTCGCACGTGGCCTATAAAAATCAATGGGTTACGAAAGGTAGTTTGACCCGTCACTTGGCAGGCGGAGGCGACAGAACGGCTGCGTGGTGGGGCTGAGCAGCGGGCGGGGGGGCTGGATAGCGGATTTGAGAGGTACGCCATGCACATCTGGGTCGATGCCGATGCCTGTCCCGGCGTCATCAAGGACATCCTTTTTCGCGCCGCCGAGCGTACCGGGCTGCCGCTCACCCTGGTCGCAAACCAGTATCTGCGCGTGCCTGGTCTGCCCAACATCAGGATGACTCAGGTGCCCAGCGGCTTCGACGAGGCCGACAAGTACATCGCGGCCAATGTGCAGGCGGGGGATCTCGTCATCACCGCCGACATCCCGCTTGCTGCCGAGGTGGTCGCGCGCGATGCCCATGCCCTCTCGCCCAAGGGCGAGCTCTACGGGAAGGAGAACATCCGCGAGCTGCTCGACCTGCGTAATTTCATGGACACCTTGCGCAGCACGGGTGTCGATACGGGCGGCCCGGCGCCGTTCAGTGCGGCTGACCGGCAGAACTTTGCCAACCGGCTCGATCGGGTGCTGCGGTCGCAGAAACGGTTGTGAGTGGCTTCGTCCGGCCATAACCCGGCAACACATCAGCGCGGCGCAGGCTCGGCGACGAAGGCGCTAGAGTCGAAACCCCGGAAGAACGTCCGCGCCGCGCTCTCCGATTTCGCGCGCAGCCAGTCTCCCCAGGTCTCGTCGGGCAGGATCACCACCGAGCGCTTATCGATGCCCGGGTCGGCACGGTAGTCCGATGTGCGACAATCTATGCGATGCACACATGCGCGTACTGGAGCAGTCCGAGCCTGAAAGGTCGCTGACGTATCGTGAAGCCGGAAGCCAACAGGTCACCAGGAGACCCCCTGATAGAGAAAGAGAATGCGCCGTGGCGGCCGCTCGCATTCATGCTCGCGCTGGGGATCGCTGCTGGCGTTCTTTACTTCGTCGCCAAGTCCCTTCCGGGGATGTCGTGTGCTGAGACCGTCGCTGCCGTAATTGCTGTATCGATCCCGATTTGGGTGGCGCAACGCGAACGGGTGCTCTCTGGCCGGCGAATCCTGCTCGACGGTGCAACGTATGAGCAAAACTTACTGAGAAGAATCCTCTGGTCTGGGCAAGTGACCTCGGCATTCCTGCTCGTAGGTGCTCCATTTTTCGGGCTGATTGCACTGATCCTCGCCTCACAGTTGCAAGTTGAACACTGGCTGGCGCTTGCGTTCGCTTTGCTGCTGTTCCTGCTACTGGCGCCGCTGCTGCACCGCGTCTTCGGAAGAGGGCTGAAGCCTGAGCATGCTGCTGTGCTCATGCGGCGTTGGCCGTTACGCTTTACCTTCTTCGCCCTGGTCGTTCTGTTGATGCTGTGGGTCGATTTCGCTGTTGTGGGTGGTCCCGATCTGCGGGCCAGGCACTGGCGTGAGGTTGTGACTAATACGTTCGAGCAGACACGCGGCGGGTTCGACTGCGGGCTTGTTGGTGCCGCCGCGGGCGTAGCGGATGCGACGAGAGCGCTCGGGTGGTACTTCGCACAAATCGTAATCCCAGCCCAGCCGGCCATGGAGATCAAAGTCGCTGCGTGGTTGTTGTTCCTACTGCCTAGTGGCTTGCTCGCCATGTCGCTTGCGAATTTTGTCTGCGGCGTGATCGCGCTGAGCGAGCATCGGAGGCGAGCCAAGGGCTACTCCTATGAGAAGGGATTTTCATTAGGGTTCTTCACTGTGATCGCGCTCGCTGCTGTGATCACGATTTACGCAAAGTCCAAAATTGCGGAGGTTGATCCAGCAACGCTCAGTGCGCCTGTCGTTGCGCTCGGCACGGTTTTGGATCCTTGTCGGAGTGGTGAGAAGGCGTTTGCTGAGGCCGAGACGGCTCGGCTGAAATCAGAGTCGAGTAACGTCGTCAAAGACGCCCAAGTAGAGATTGATGCAGCACGAGGGGAGCAGATTGACTCTGCGGTGGCTACCCTTTTCACAGACGCAGAAGGACGCGTCGACAGCTATCTTGACTGGTACTTCACCGTGACTGGCGAGTATTCGCGCTTGCTCGCAGCTGTCGCCGGGGGGTTCCCTGAGCTCATGCAGCGGAAACTCGAAGAGACTGTTTTTGGAAGTGTGGACCTCGAGGGTGAGATCACATCGCTTCGAGAGGATGTTCTAGCATCGACCGTCGAGTCCTACTCTGCTGTTGCAAGCGTGACGCACCAGACCCTGGAGCAGGCTATTGGTGGTAACTCATGCCTGAAAGACTTCATTCAGTTCCAGCCTGTCCTAAATCTCGAGAACGATATTCGGCGAGCTGGATCTGCCTTCGCAACGGGCTCGGTCGTGGGCAGCGCAACTAGTGCGGCGCTGGCGAAGAAGGTGGTGTCAAGTACCCTGGCAAAAGTCGCCACCAAGCAAAGTTTCAAATTGGCTGCTGCCGCTGCGGTGAAGGCTGCAGCTAAGAAGGGTGGCGCTTCGCTGGTGGCGGCAGGGACTGCGGCTGCAGTCTGCGCGCCTTCAGGCCCGGTTGCGATCCTGTGTGGGGTTGGCGCTGGGGCAATTGCATGGCTCGGAACCGACAAGGTGTTCATCGAGGTTGACGAGGCCCTGCACCGTGAGGAGATGAAAGCAGACATCCTTCTCACTCTGAGTGAAGCAAGAGACGAGCTAATATCGCATCTGCGAAACGAGCAGATCACGCTCTCGAATTACGTTGCTGGATCTGTCCAGAGCACCCTTGACGGCGCGTTCGTACCGCGCCGAGATGGGTTTTGATACGGGAATTGCCGACCTAACTACTGATTTTAAAGATGAGTCGGTCAGGGCGTTCATTGCAAGTTCTTTTAAGTGTTTTCTTTCAGCCATTGACGGCAACGCTCATGATGAAGATTTTCCGTCAAGTTTTTTTAACGGGATTGGATTTCGGTCGTTTTCTAGCAGCAGGTGTCCAGCTGTAGTAGTTAGTGCTTTTTCATAAAAAAACTACTCTTCTGATTAAATTTTAGTGCTAAAGGGTTTATTCTAATGATTTATTTTTCAAAGCTTATGCTTTCGGGCTTGGTTTTACCGCTATTGGCGGGATGTGCTACATCTGTCGCAAATTACTCCCCGAAAGCAGTCCAAATTAGCGAGCCGCCTCTTGGCGTTGTCGCAACAGCTCAAATTGGCGACTCAATGATAAGGCAAGGAAAGTATATTGAGCACGAGAGTATTTTTGTGCCGAACGACATTGACGCAGGAGCTTATACGATATTGCGCGGTCGCTTTTTGAAGCGCGGAGAACAAGATGGTGTGGAGTATTTCCGGCCAGGTGGGGAGGGGGCACAGGGCAATCGCACCTTCACGTCATAACCCCAAGAAGCTCGGCGCGAAATTCGTCGATCGTCGCAGCCAGCATGCGCTTGGACTTGATGCTCGCCTTGCGCGTCATGTTGAGCCGCAGCAGGTTCATCACGATATGGCGAACGATGGCCAGGTTGTTGGCGGCGTAGCCGCTGCGCACGCGTGACTGATCCTCGTTGAACTGCACATCCAGACACCAATGAAGCCGATTCTCGATCTCCCAGTGACTGCGTACGGCCCGAGCGATGCGCTCGGCGTCGGCGGGCAGGCTGCTGATGTAGAGAACGCGCTCGGTGCTGGTGTGATCACCCACGGTGCGGATGCGATCGACGACCGCGAAGCTGGCCAGATCCTGCCAGTCCTCGGATTTGTACAGGCGGTCGATCGCGGCGTAGGCGCGGCATCGACGAACTTCGATACGACCGTGGTCCTTAATCGTGGTCTCGTGCGTCGAACTCGGCGTCAGCGGGCCGCGCGGATCGATGTCGGCAAAGAGGATCGAGTCGTACAGGTTCGGATGGTTTTCCTTCACGCACAGCACGTAATGCGCGCCGCGCTCACGGATCGTGCGAGCGATCTTCGTCTGGGTGCCCATCGCGTCGATCGTCACCACGCAGCCCTCGATTGCCAGCTTGGTAAGCAGTTCCGGAATCGCGGCGATCTCGTTCGATTTCTCGGCGGTCGCCGTCTGGCCGAGCACGACGCCCATGCCGGCCGCGAACGCGCTGACCAGGTGCAGCGGGCTGGCGTCGGTCTTGCTCTTGCCGCCCGAGCGCCGACTGGTCTTGCCGTCGATCGCCACGACCGTATCGCCAGCCAGCGCCGGCACCACCATGCCCACCCAGCGGCGGAAGGCCGCCTCGAACTCGTCCGGCGCGATCAGACCGAACACGCGTCCGATCGTGTCGTGAGACGGGATGCCGTGCTCAAGCTGCATGAAACCTCGCAGCCAGTCGAGCTTGGCCTCTGCCCACAGTTCGATGTCCACGAAGTCGTCCACGCCCGAGAGCACCGCGCACACCGCCACCGTCAGCAATTCGGCCAGGTCGTGGCGTGTGTGGCGCGCGCTGCGCGGGTCGGAAATCGAGACGAACACCTGCGTCAGCGGCATGACGCTTCCTGCCTTCATGGGATGCCCAAAAAGGTAGGAAACTACACAGTTCATGACGTTGTGAACAGGGGTCTCGCAAGATCATGAAAGTCAACAAGTTATTGCATTGGCTTATGCGAAGTCGGTGCGATTGCCCTGCATGGCAGGCGAAGGCGACAGATCGGTGGCTGAGCGGATCAGCGCGGTGCCGGCTCGGCCACGAAGTCGCGTGCGTCGAAACCCCGGAAGAACGCCTGCGCCGCGCTTTCGGACTTTGCCCGCAGCCAGTCTCCCCAGGCGTCGTCGGGCAGGATGACTACCGAGCGCTTCTCGTCGCCTGGCTTGTGGAATCGCTGCATGAGGGGATGGCCATCGGCGTTGATCGTCAGCAGGGTCATCGACCAGAAAGGCGCCCCGGCCTCGTTCTCTTTGCGTTCCCACAGCCCGGCAATGCCCACCATCGGCTTGCCATCGGCGCGTCGGATCGCCCACCGCACCGCCTTGCCGGTCTCGTAGCAGGGCTCGTAGAGCACCTCGGCCGGCACGATGCAAAGCTGCCCGCGCTGCCAGGCCTGGCGAAACGACGGCTTCTCGCCTAGAGTCTCCGATCGCGCGTTGTAGTTTGAGCGCATGATCTTCAGGTCGTCTGCCCATGTTGGCACTAGCCCGAAAGTGGCGGGTGTCCACTGGCGCGGGGCAAAGTTGGTGACAATCGGCACGACCGAGCCCGGATAGGCCTCGCCATAGGCGAAGTCCGGTGGCGGGAGCGGGAGCGCGGCGAGCGCTTCACGCGAGGCGGGGCGGTAGTTGGCGCACATGGGATACGATGCAACGCATCTGCAAGACGAGGATAAATCATGGCCCAACGAAAAGGCGAAAAGCTCGGCTGGACCTGGGGCTGGATCGGCGGCTTTGTCTGGGTGGCAATCGTCGGGGTGGTTTTTCTTGCACAGGGCTAGGTAGCGGCGGGGAGCGTCGGGATCGGCCTCTTTACAGCGGCCTGCTGGGCCATCCGTCGTTTTGCCCCGTGGCGCCACCCGACAACGCCTTACTGGCGCCTGTACATCGTACTGTACGTCCTTTTCTTTGCGACGATACCTTGGGCCCTGTGGGGGTTTGGCGCGCGGGATGACGAGTCATTCAACGGCTGGATGCTGCTCATGCTGTTGCCCACTCTGACGCCCATACTGATCATGGGCCGGAAGACCTGGGTTGATGGCGAGCCGGGGGCTCAAGAAAAAAGTTGATCTGTCTCAGACGGCACCACACCGCGAGCAAGTGCCACGACGACAAGTGTGCGGAGTTGCGGGTCCTCGATGTGGATCGGCTACAGGACGAGGCTCGCAGTGCCAGGCGAGGGCTCTGGGCGGACAGAAGCCCGATGGCGCCTAGGGATTGGCGGAAGCGTTAACCAAGGCGGTTTCGAGCAAAGTGGGTGCTGCTCCTCGGCGGCGGGATCCGGCCAACTGCTGCCGGCCACCATCACTCCACACCGGGCGCCTGAATGACTGCTTGAGTCTGAAACCCGCCAGAAGGGCAATTCCAGCAGGGCTCCCGCAGCGTAACCGGTCACTGAGTGGCGTTCTTTTCCCGCCCGCGTCCGCGCGGAACAATC
>NZ_JBQWSN020000038.1:0-17235 GCF_052598215.2 Thauera sp. ZXT1-4
GGATTGTTCCGCGCGGACGCGGGCGGGAAAAGAACGCCACTCAGTGACCGGTTACCAGAAAACCATCTTGCCGTTCTGATTACCCCCCGCCGTCAGGCGGGCTTTGTGCTTTGCCAATTGCCATTGAAGCGCCGCTCATGGCACCACACGGCCCAGCAGATCCGCACCAGTTTGTTGGCCAGGGCTACCGCAGCCTTGTTGTGGCCGATGCGCGCCGCCGTTGCCACGGCCCAGCGTTGCAGCTGCGTCAGCTTTTCCGGGGTACGTGCCTGACAGCGTTGTGCAGCCAGCAAGGCTGCCCGTGAGCCATGGATTAGCAGGGTACGCACATAGACGTTGCCCTGTCGGCTGATGTGGCCGAGCTTGCGGCGCTCGCCACTGCTGAACTCGCGCGGGGTCATGCCCAGCCAGGCACTGAGCTGGCGACCACTGGCAAAGCGCTCGGGCCTGCCAACGGCAGCCGTTAGGGCGCTGGCGGTCAGCAGCCCAATGCCGCTGACCTCATCCAGCTTGCGTACGATGTCATCGTCGGCATGCCAGCGTTTGAGCTGCTGCTCGCACTCGGCCATGCACTGCTCATACAGGTTGATTTCGGCCAGGACGATATGCAGCAGACGGCTCAGGGGCGCGAGCTCGGGCTGGTCAACCAGCTCGCTGGCGGCGCGGATGAAGGCGGCGGTCGAGGCGGGGGCCTCGATACCGGCTTCACGCAATAGACCGCGCAGCAGGTTGATCCGCTGGGTGCGGCTTTTCTTCCAGGTTTCCCGCAGCCCGTGCAACTGTTGCAGCTGTTGCTGGCTGTGGCTTTTCACCGGCACGGGATGAATATCGGTGCAGCGTGCCGCTTCGAGCATGGCGTCGCAGTCATTGCGGTCGGTCTTGTTGCGGCGGCGATAGGGCCGCACGTAGCGCGGATGCAGCAGCCTCACCTGATGCCCCAGGGCTTGCGCTACACGTCCCCAATAGTGGGCCGTGCCACAGGCCTCCATCACCCACTCGACCGGCTCGGCCTGCTCCTGTATATATCGCCGGAACGCCTCTCGGTTCAGCCGCTTGCGCTGCACCACCTGGCCGGAACGGACACTCTCGGCAACTTGGTAAACTGATTTGGCCAGATCAACTGCAATGCGTTTCATACCGACTCTCCCAATTTCAGCCACCACGATGCTTGGTATAGAAGGGTGGTGCGGGGGGAGTCCATTACAGCATCCAATCAATGCTCCTTTACATGTTATACCGACCCGAAAGAAAAGCCGCCTGAAGAGCAACGCTGCCATTAAATGACAACTCACTCCGAAGACGGCTTGCTTATCGGGCCTGCTGCAATTCTCTGTATTTTTATACAGATTAAATCGCAAAGCGAGCATTACACCTTGAACTGCGCCACCATGCCATTGAGTTTCACCGCAAGGCATGACAGATCCTGGGCGGCAATGCGGTGAGGGTGAATGCCGCATTGTTTGTCGAAGAACACGGCGGTTTGTCATGAACTGCCCGGAGCGTTCCTTTGCTCCGGAGAAACTGTCATGCCCTCGCCGTTCTCACCCACCAAGCCTGATCGGCCATTGCGTCGCTTGCTCATCATCATGGCGCTGCTGGTCGCCAGCCTGTTCGTCCTGGCCTTCGTGGTCGCCTTTGCCGGCATCCATTTACTGGGCGGTATCGAGAACTGGCAACAGTGGCTCGACGATCACGCCGGGCACTTCTTTGTCTGGCGCCTGTGCCTGTACGCCGCCGTCCTTGCCGTCTGGCCCTGGGTACGTCGGCGCCGCCTGGCGCGCGATCCGCAATCACACCGGCAATTGCGCCGGGTCGAGGTGCTGGGCGTGCTCGCCATCGTCCTGTCCGAAGCCAGCAACTGGCTGCGACTGCACTAAGGCTGGTGACGAGCCATGACATTGCTGACAACCGATTATCTGGAGTATTACCTGACGCTCGTCGCCTGGATCGTGCACAACGGCATCTGGGCCATCGTGGTGACCAGCGGAGTGATCGCGCTGCCGTTCCTGGCCATCATCCTCGGCGAGTGGCTGAACGTGCGAACCGAGGGTGCCGACGAGGGCAACAAGGGCATCCTGTCGTCTCAACGCATCGAGAACCGTATCTGGGTCGCCATCGTCGTGGTGATGTTCGCCTGCGTGCCGACCATCGACGTAGATCTGGCGACTATCAAGTTCGATACCAGTCGTTCGGCCCAGTGCCAGGTGAACGTGCCGCTGCCCACCGATACCGGCTGGAGCCAGTCCTTCACGACCCTCAACAACCAGAGCGCGAAGGTTCCGGTGTGGTGGGTATTCATGCACGCATTGTCGCGGGCGGTGACCGGCGCCTCAGTGGCCGCAATTCCCTGTGGTACTGACCTGCGGCAAATGCGCATGGAGATCAACGCCACCCGCATCGCCGACCCGGTTCTCGCGCAGGAAGTGGCCGACTTCACCCACGACTGCTACGGCCCGGCACGCGCCAAACTGTTCATGAGCCGCCCCGATCTCGACGACAACCAGATGCACGACGTGACCTGGATTGGCTCGCGCTTCTTCACCGACACTGCAGGCTATTACGACACCTATCGCGCCCAGACCCCACGCGACGGCTGGACCTACGACAGTGACCGGGACGCTGGCCTGGCCCAGGTGCCAAGCGGTGCCGGCTACCCCACCTGCAGCCAGTGGTGGAACGATGCCGGCAACGGCCTGCGAGCCCGCCTGCTGCAGCAGGTTGAGCCCGGCCTGCTCAGCCGGATTGCGGGCTGGGCCGGTTTTCTGAGCCGCACCGAAGTAGATGACTCGGTGGTGCGTGCCATTGCCGCCCCGGGTCGACAGAAAATGAATCTGGGCAACGTCTACGCCGATTACGGCGGACAAATTGAGAAGACGCTGCCGAACATCGTCACCCGCGCCGCCGGCGATGTGGGGATGGCGGTGGGCAGCCTGGCCTATTTCCCGGCGATGGACGTGGTGCGCCAGGCGTTGCCGATGGTGATGTCGCTGCTCAAGATGGCGCTGATCATCAGCACGCCACTGCTGTTCACCCTGGCCACCTACGATATCCGCGCCTTCGTCACGATCAGTTGCGTCTACTTCGCGCTGTACTTCGTCGATTTCTGGTTCGAGCTGGCCCGCTGGGTCGACTCGACCATCCTCGATGCCCTGTATGGCTGGGGCATGGGATTCAACCGGCCGCACATGAACTTCAACATCATGATGGGGCTGGATAACACCTTCGGCGACATGCTGCTGAATTTCGTCATGGGCACCATGTTCATTGTGCTGCCGACGTTTTGGGTTGCCGCATTGGGCTGGGTGGGCGTACGCGCAGGTGGAGCCTTGAAAGGACTGAATGACGGAACCAGCGGTGCCGGGCAGGCCGGCGCGAAGGGGGCCTCAGCAATGTCTGGCGGTACGCTGAAATAGCCCGCATCTAGTCCTTGTCGTATCGGGGATCGTAGTAGCTGGGATCTGGCGGGTCGTTGTAGAGATTCGGGTCGTAGCCCGGATTCTTCATGTGCTCGTCAGGGTCTGGAATTACCCAGTCCTGATCATGATCGGCACCAGTGCTACGGCCTGCATGCGCCAACAACGCAGCGCCCAGGAACACCAGGGCCACCCAGAACGCAAGGTACAGCAGCACCAGCACGGCGACGATCCTGAATGCCCAGGGCAGGATACGAGCAAGCGTCCGCGGCACGCCATGCCCGGTCAGCCAGGCCACAAAACGGGCCTCCTGGCGCAGGAACGCCCGGTAGCCGCTCCCCAGCCACTGGCCCAGTTTCCAGGCAGTGCGCGGCCTCTGTGTGTCGTGCTGCGGCATGATGGATACCTCGCTGGCTCAGCAACCTTGCCCTGGGCCTTTGCTGCCTCTGCCTTCAAAGGGAAACGGCAAAGGGCCTCAAGGGGTTGCGACAAGGGAAGAGGCTCAAGGGTCAAAGGCCCTATCCGAAAAGGCCAAAAGGCACAAAAGCCTTCCTCCCGCATGGAGCCGGCACAACCGGTGCAGCTCCTTCACCGGGCCGGCTGTCTCCGGCCATCAATAGTGATAACGGCAGGCGGCAATCAGCAGCGCCTCGTCCGTCACCGAATACACAAACCGGTGCTCGGCGGTGATCCGCCTCGACCAGAAGCCCGCCAGGTTGTGGCGAAGCGGCTCCGGCTTGCCCTTGCCCTCGAAAGGGGTGCGGCGGGTCTCCTTGATCAGCTCGTTGAGCTTCTTGACCATACGCTTATCCGCCTCTTGCCAGTACAGATAATCGTCCCAGGCTTGCTCAGACCAGATCAGCTTCACTCGGCGATATCCCGCTCGACACCCTGGCCACGCTTGAGGCTGTCAATCGAATCCATCAGGCGGCGCGCGTTGGCCGGCGAGCGCAGCAGGTAAGCCGTTTCCTCCAGCGCGTTGTACTCCTCCAGCGACATCAGCACGCACGCCTCGCCGTTCTGGCGGGTAATGAGGGTAGGCACGCGATCCTCGACGGTCTGCACCATGGTGGCCGACAGGTTCTGCCGGGCTTCGGTATAGCTGATAGTGCGCATGGCAACCTCTCTTTCATATGTACAGCTCATTGTACATCAAGCGAAATCCGATTACCAGATTTCCATGCCACTGGCAAGCCACCCCGAAGCCCCTGCATCAGCCCACGATATGACGCTGCAGCACGCCGTCCACCGGCTGCGGCAAACGCCCCTGCGCCAGCAGACGCAGATAGCTTTCGATCCCCGCCATGCTGTGCGGCGCCGCCTGCGGGAGCACAGGCTGAGCGATCGGCTCGCCACGCTCGCAGGCATCGAGCCGGTCGGCCCAGTCCTGCATCATCATCCGGCGCTGCTCCACATAGTCCGCATGGTTGTAGGCCGCGCGGATCTTGTTGGGGTCGGCATGTGACAACTGCACCTCGATCCATTCCTTCGGGTAGCCCAGTTCATTGAGCGCCGTGGAGATCGTCGCACGGATACCATGCCCGGTCAGCAGGTCGGCATAACCCATGCGATGCAGTGCGCCATTGAGCGTGTTTTCACTGATGCGTTCCTTGAGGCGGCTGCGATGCGACAGCAGGTAGTGCTGCGCGGGGCGACGGGCGTGCTCGTCGAGCAGCACACGCACGATGTCGATGGCCTGCTGGGGCAGCGGCACGATGTAGGGCGGAATGGTTTTGCCTTCTCGGCGCAGCTTGACCTGTAACTGCTTGACGATAACGGGCGGGATGATCCACAGCCCACGCTCCAGGTCGAACTGCTCGGGCACCGCCTGGCGCAGCTCCCCAGTACGCACGCCGGTCAGCAGCAACAGGCGCAGGCCCATCCTGGTGACTTCCTGGCCGCCATAATTGCGCAAGGTCTGCAGGAAGGCCGGCAGCTCGTCCATGCGCAGAAACGGGTTGTGCGATACGGGCGGTTTGGGTGCGGCCACGATATCGAGGTCGCTGGCCGGGTTGTAGCGCAGACCCTTTTCGACCATCGCATAGCGGAACAACTGATTGAACCAGATGCGCACCTTCTCGGCGGTAGTGAACGCCTTGCGCCGCTCAATGCGACGCAGTACATCCAGCAGGTGCGGATTGTCGATATCGAAGATGGACAGCTTGCCCAGCCAGGGCAGCACGTCCTTGGCAAAAATGCGGTCGATCTGCGACAAGGTGCTCTGGCGGCCGGTTTTCAGGCTCAGCGCCTTGAAGTCGCGCCAGGCCTTGAAGACAGATGCAAAGGTGTTCAGGGGGGCGGCCAGCTCCGCCGCTTTGACCTGCAGACGGTGAACACGCGGATCAACGCCACGGGCAACCTGCGCTCGCAGGTCGTCGCGCTGCTCGCGCGCCTCCTTGAGGGACATTTCCGGGTAACTGCCAACGGCAACGCGCTGTTGCTTGCCCAGCCAAGTGAAGCGGAAGTGCCACTTCTTGGCCCCTCGGGCGGTGACGAACAGCACCAGGCCGTCCGTATCGTTGAGGGTGTAGTCTTTGCCGGTGGTCTTGGCCTGCCGGACGACGGCATCGGTTAACGCCATGGGTACGCCTCCTTCTCGGGTTGAGGAGAGGTGTACCGTGCTCAGGGGCAGTGACTCAGCAAACAATCCGCACCAGCAACCGCCCGGATTTCATGTACTGTTTCGTGTACTGATCGGGCGTGGTTGACAGTGGAATTGAGTAGCTTTCGCTAGACATTCCCCAGGGCTGAAACCCTGTTGAATCAAGAACCTATAGACTTTGGTGGACGTCTATAGATGAAGAATTGGAGCGGGAAACGAGTCTCGAACTCGCGACCTCAACCTTGGCAAGGTTGCGCTCTACCAACTGAGCTATTCCCGCCCGGGAAAGACCGCCATTATAGGCAGTTTTTTCAGGACGTCAACTTTTAGCGCCAACTTTTGACCCCGACTTCTTGAAGCTGCGCACGGAGCCGCCTGCCTCGAAACCACGGTGCACACCACAATCGTGGCCACCCGACCCCTGGATCTCACTCCTTCTCGCGCAGCAAGGGCATTGCCCGCTGCAGATAGTAGCCCATGGACCACAGCGTGAGCGCGGCGGCGACATAGATCAGCACATTTCCGATCGCGCGCACATCGACACCGAAGAGCGATGCATTGAACAGCAGCATCGGAATCGCCACCATCTGCGCCGCGGTCTTGAGCTTGCCGACGTAGGCAACCGCCACGCTTGCCGACTGCCCCACCCGGGCCATCCACTCACGCAAAGCCGAAATCGTGATCTCGCGCCCGATGATGACCACCGCGATCAGCGCGTCTGCCCGCCCGAGCTGCACGAGCAGGATCAACGCCGCGGCCACCATGAGCTTGTCTGCAACCGGATCGAGGAAGGCACCGAATGCAGAGGTCTGCCCCAGCGCACGCGCGAGGTAGCCGTCGAACCAGTCCGTGATCGCAGCGACGACGAAGAGAATGGTTGCGATCAGATTCTTGCTCGCGACCGGCATCAGCGCGTCCGGCAGGTAAAACAGGCCGACGAAGATGGGGATCAGAACGATGCGCGCCCAGGTCAGCGCATTGGGGATGTTTTGCGGCATGCCTGCGTGCATCTCGCATGATTGCTCGAAGCGCGAGTATAGCGCAGGCCTTGGGGCGGCATGCGCGCCGTTTCGGCCGCTGTACCGAGCTGTGACGGCGGTGCAGGCGGTGCACACAACACCCGGCGGGGCCGGTAAGATCGCCGCTTTCGCCCCATCGGCATTCTCCATCCGCGGCCTGCCCGCTCTCCGCTCCCTCGCACCCCGTCCCCTCATGCACGCCCCGCAGCACAACCGGATCTGGCAGGCCCTGCGCGACTGCCGGCGCGAGCTCGCCACACACACCCTGCGCGACCTGTTCGAGCAAGCGCCTGATCGCGGTCGGTGCATGCGGGTATCGGCCTGCGGCCTCACCCTGGACTTCTCCAAGAACCTGCTGCGTGACAAGGAGCTGGCGCTGCTCGGGGCGCTTGCCGAGGCTTCCGGGCTGGGCGAGCGCATCGAGGCCATGTTCTCGGGGCAGCACATCAACGGAACGGAAGACCGCGCCGTCCTGCATGTCGCCTTGCGCAGCGAACCCCACGCCCGCTGGATGGCGGACGGCACAGATGTCGCCGCCGAGGTTTCCGGCGTGCGTGCACGCATGGATGACTTCGCGCGCCGCGTGCGCGGGGAGCACTGGCGCGGATATGACGGCCGTCCCATTACCGACGTGGTGAACATCGGAATCGGCGGCTCGGACCTCGGCCCCGCGATGGTGTGCGAGGCGCTGCGCGAGCGCGGGAGAGCAGGGCCGCGCGTGCATTTCGTCTCCAACGTCGACGGCGTCCAGCTCGGCGATGTGCTCGCAGGCTGCGCGCCTGCGACGACGCTGTTCGTGGTCGTGTCCAAAACCTTCACGACCCAGGAGACGCTCGCCAACGCCCGCGCGGCACGTGCATGGCTGCTTGGGCAGGCGGGCGCCGCGGACGCCGTTGCGCACCATTTCGTGGCCGTGTCGACCAACGCGCAGGCTGTGCAGGCCTTCGGCATCGACCCGGCAAACATGTTCGGCTTCTGGGAATGGGTGGGCGGACGCTTCTCATTGTGGAGTGCCGTCGGGCTGTCCATCCTGCTCGCCCTCGGCCCGGCGCGCTTCGATGCCCTGCTCGCCGGCGCACGGGCGATGGACGAGCACTTCCGCAGCACGCCGTTCACCCGCAACCTGCCCGTGCTGATGGCCCTGACGGGCATCTGGAACGCCAGTTTCCTCGAGGTGCCCAGCCAGTTGATCGCACCCTATCACCAGCGCCTCCACCGGCTGCCCGCATGGCTTCAGCAGCTCGAGATGGAATCGAACGGGAAGTCGATCCGAGAGAACGGTACTGCGGTGGATTACCCCACGAGTCCGGTCGTGTGGGGCGAGCAGGGCATCAACGGCCAGCATGCCTATTTCCAGCTGCTGCACCAGGGCACGCAGACGGTCGCGGTCGATTTCATCGGCGTCCTTGAGCCCGGCGATGAGGATCCGGCCCTGCATCGGATCGCCTTCGCGAACATGGTCGCGCAGTCCGAAGCCCTGATGCGCGGCCGCACCTGCGCCGAGGCTCGCTCGGAGATGCAAGCTGCCGGCCTTTCCGCCGCGCGGATCGACGCGCTGGTTCCACACCGCAGCTTTCCTGGCAACCGCCCGAGCAACACCTTGCTGCTCGACCGGCTGGACGCCCGCACGCTGGGTGCCCTGCTCGCCGCCTACGAGCACCGCTGCTTCGTTCAGGGCGTGATCTGGGGCATCAACAGTTTCGACCAATGGGGCGTCGAGTTGGGCAAGCAACTGGCTGCCCGCGTACTCGCCGAGCTCGACCCCGCCACGGCGCCGCCGCGAACGGACCAGCACGACAGCAGCACGCTTGCCCTGATCGAGCTGTACCGGAGCCGCCCTTCCCGATAGACGGTCCTTTCGCACCAAACACCAAGCTGGCGCAATTTGCACGATCGATGTCGGAACGCGCAATGGGAATGCCTCTGCAGCCGGCCTAAGATGCACGCACGATTCTGACCCTTGAAGGAGCAAGCCCGTGCACGCATTCCAGGACTACTACCCCGAGAACGTCGCCCACTGTTATGGCTGCGGCCGCCTCAATGAACACGGCCACCAGATCAAGACGTTCTGGGAAGGCGACGAAACCGTCACCCGCTTCCACCCGAGGCCCGAGCACACTGCAATTCCCGGCTTCGTCTACGGCGGCCTGATTGCCTCGCTGATCGACTGTCACAGCACCGGCACTGCCGCCGCCGCTGCCTACCGCGCCGAGAACCGCGAGATGGACAGCGAACCGCCCTTCCGCTTCGTGACCGGCTCACTGCATGTGGACTTCCTCAAGCCGACGCCGCTAGGGCCGGAACTGGTGCTGCGCGGCCGCGTCAAGGAGATCAAGGGCCGCAAGGTGGTCGTCGAAGCCGAAGTGTGGGCGGGCGACGTGATGACGGCGCGCGGCGAGGTCGTCGCGGTGCAGATGCCCGATACCTTCAAGGCCTGAGGACACGGCCAAGGCAAAAGGGGCATGGCGCGCAACAGCCGCGTCATGCCCCTTTTCGATTGCGCCCGCCGTGGGCGCGTCCGCGCGGTGGCGTGATCACTGCACGAGCGGCGTCTCCGCGGCTTCCAGATCCACCCCGACGACCTCGGCCTGGCCGGCCAGCAGGCGCAGGTACTGGCGCAAGGCGGTCACATAGCTGGTCTGGTGCATGGACTGCAGCACCGCGCCCCTGACCGCCTCGAAGCTCGGCACCACGCCGGGCGTGCGCTCGAGCACCTCGACCACGTGAAGCCCGAAGCGGCTGTGCACCAGGCGCGGCAGCACGCCCACCTCGGCGTGACCGAAGACCTCGCGCGCGAACTCGGGCGCGCAGTCGGTCTCGGTCAGCACGCCCAGATCCCCGCCCTGCGCACCGCTGGGGCAATTGGAGAACTCGCGCGCGCGCGCGGCAAAACCGCCCTCTTCCTTGTCGTCATGGCAACGCACGTCGAGCAGGACGTGCTCGGCCCGCTCGCGCAGGGCGGCGACATCGACACCCGGCGTGACCGCGAACAGGATGTGGCGCAGGTGCGCCTTCTCCCCGCTCGCGAAACGCGCCTTGTGTGCCTCGAAATGACGCCGCAACGCCTCGTCCGCGGGCTCCGGGAGCTTGACCTCACGCTCCAGCAAGTCCTCGATCGCCTTCGCTGCCGCCTCGCTGATCACGCCATCGCTGCTGGGCGCATCCTCTGCGCCCAGCAAGCCCTCGCGCTGCGCCGCCTGGCGCAGCAACTCGGTGCAGGCGCGCTGGCGCAGCGCTTCGGCGGGCAGTTGCTCGCCCTCGGCATGCAGTGCGACCCCATTCACGCGGGCCATCGGCATCGCAATCACGCTTCGCTCATCCATCACCATGCCCTCACGGACGACCGGCTTCGTTGTTGCTGGCCGGCAGGTTCAGCCTGCGGCTACGCACGAGCTGGAACGGACGCGCCGCGTAGGCGAGCGCAGCGAAACCGCTCCAGATGTGCACGAGGCGAGTGAAGGGGAACACGAGGAAGATCGTCATGCCCAGGAACAGGTGCATCTTGAAGATGATTCCCACGCCTTCGAGCATCTCGACCGCGCCGCCACGGAAGGTGACGATGCGCTGACCCCACTCGGCGAGCTTCATCATCATGCTGCCGTCGAGGTGCTGCGCCGACAGCGGGACGGTGAGCAGGCCGAGCGCGAACTGCGCCCACAGCATGAACAGGATGACGATGTCGCTGGTCTTCGAGTTCTTGCGGATGCGCGGCTCGGTCATGCGACGACGCAGCAGGATGGTCAGGCCGACGATACCGGCGAGGCCAGCGATGCCGCCGCTCACCATCGCGAGGACCTGCTTGGCCCCGGCGCTGATGAAGGGCTCATATACCGCATGCGGCGTGAGGATGCCGATGAAGTGCCCGAAGAACAGGAACAGGATGCCGGCGTGGAACAGGTTGCTGCCGAGCCTCAGCTGCCCCGGTTGCAGGAGCTGCGACGAATCGCTTTTCCAGGTGTACTGGTCACGATCGAAGCGGATCAGGCTGCCGAGGAAGAATACCGCGAGGCAGATGTAGGGATAGATCCCGAAGAGGAAGTTGTCGAGGGCGTTCATTTTGCGGCTCCGGATGTCAGGGACGCGCTGTGGCGCACGAAATGAATGGGCTGGGGCTGGTCCGGCTTGGACTGACCGTCGATGGAACAACCACCGAAGGGGTCGGGCTCGACCCAGGCCTCGTCGAGCGTGGGCTCCTGCGGCAGCACGAGCGGCGTCGCCTTTTCACCGGCAAGATCGAGCAAGGCCCCCATCGCCGCCGCGTAGTGGCTGCGCCGTTTTTCCAGCGCAGCGAACAGTGCGTTGATGATGTGGGCGATCTCGCCGAGGAAGGCGCGCGCCTGCTCGGGCGGCTGCGTCGATGCGAATTCCAGCACCGCCGGCAGGTAGTCGGGCAGTTCGCGGTCGGCAAAGTACAGCCCGCCTTGCGCGTAGGTCTGCTGGAGATCGACCATCGCCTGGCCGCGCTCGCGCGAGTCACCGTGTACATGCTCGAACAGATGCAGCGAGGTGGCGCGGCCGCGGTCGAACAGGTCGACATAGCTGGCCTCCACGTCAAGCTGATCCTTGCGCCGGATCTCGTCCATGAGTCGGCCGAGCTCGGCGCGACGCCCTGCGCTCAAGGCACCCTCCTCGTCGAGGGCGGCGCTGAGCTCGGAGAGGTTGCTCCGCAGGTCGTCGGTCGGATAGTCGAGCAGCCGGGCGAGCACACGCAGCGATAGGCTTGCGTTTCGCGTGCTCATGCGCGTTCCCCCAGCTTGATCGGGATGGTGCGCTTCTTGGGCGCGCCGAAGAGGCTCGTCTCGCCCATGCCGTCCGAGCACCCGTTGCCGAAACTGAAGCCACAACTGCCGCGCACGTCGAAGGCGTTCTCGGCGTACTCGCGGTGGGTGGTCGGGATCACGAAGCGATCCTCGTAGTTGGCGATGCCCATTACGCGGTACATCTCCTCGGCAGCGGCTACGCTCATGCCCACCTGCTCCAGCGCGCTCGCGTCCTTGCGGCGCTCGACGTGCTTGGCACGCTGGTAGGTGCGCATCGCGAGCATGCGCTCGAGTGCGGTCACGACCGGTTCGGTGTCACCCGCGGTCAGCAGGTTCGCAAGGTACTTGACCGGGATACGCAGTTGCTTGACGTCGGGTAGCTCGCCCTTGCTCTCGATCTGGCCGGCGTTGGCGGCGGTGGTGATCGGCGACAGCGGCGGTACGTACCAGACCATCGGCAGCGTGCGGTATTCCGGGTGCAGCGGCAGCGCGACCTTCCACTCGACCGCCATCTTGTACACCGGGCTCTTGCGCGCGGCTTCGAGCCAGGCGTCGGGCACGCCGTCGGCGCGCGCCTGCGCGATGACCTTCGGATCGTTCGGATCGAGGAAGATGTCGAGCTGTGCCTTGTACAGGTCACGGTCGTGCTGCACGCTGGCGGCGGCCTCGATGCGGTCGGCGTCGTAGAGCAGCACGCCGAGGTAGCGGATACGGCCCACACAGGTCTCGGAACACACCGTCGGCTGGCCCGCCTCGATGCGCGGGTAGCAGAAGATGCACTTCTCGGCCTTGCCGCTCTTCCAGTTGTAATAGATCTTCTTGTACGGGCAGGCCGACACGCACATGCGCCAGCCGCGGCACTTGTCCTGGTCGATCAGCACGATGCCGTCTTCCTCACGCTTGTAGATCGAGCCGGAGGGGCAGCTCGCCACGCAGGCGGGATTCAGGCAGTGCTCGCACAGGCGCGGCAGGTACATCATGAAGGTGTTCTCGAACTGACCGTACATGTCCTTCTGGATCTGGTCGAAGTTCTTGTCCTTCGAGCGCTTGGCGAACTCGCCACCGAGAATCTCTTCCCAGTTCGGGCCCCACTCGATCTTCTCCATGCGGTCGCCGGTGATCAGGCTACGCGGCCGTGCAACCGGCGCGGCGGGCAGCTCCGGCGCGGTGTGCAGGTGCTGGTAGTCGAAGGTGAAGGGCTCGTAGTAGTCATCGATGGTCGGCAGGCCCGGGTTGGCGAAGATCCGCATCAGGATCTTCCACTTGCCGCCCTGGCGCGGCTCGATCTTCCCGTCCGAGCGACGCACCCAGCCGCCATCCCACTTGTCCTGGTTCTCCCACTCCTTGGGATAACCGATGCCGGGCTTGCTCTCGACGTTGTTGAACCAGGCGTACTCCATACCCTGACGGTTGGTCCAGACCTGCTTGCAGGTCACGGAGCAGGTATGGCAGCCGATGCACTTGTCGAGGTTGAGCACCATGCCGATTTGTGCGCGTACTTTCATCGTTTCTCTCCAATCAGTCGGATTCGGCTCAACGCGACGTCGTGGCGGCGGCCTCGCCGTCCATCCAGTCAACCTTGCTCATCTTGCGGACCACGCAGAACTCGTCACGGTTGGCACCCACGGTTCCGTAGTAGTTGAAGCCGTAGGCCTGCTGGACATAGCCGCCGATCATGTGGGTCGGCTTGGTGACGATGCGGGTCACCGCGTTATGTATGCCGCCACGTGCATGCGTGACCTCGGAGGCCGGCGTATTCACGATGCGTTCCTGCGCGTGGTACATCAGCGCCATGCCCGGGTTCACCCGCTGGCTCACCACCGCACGCGCAGCGATCGCGCCGTTGGCGTTGAAGACCTCGATCCAGTCGTTGTCCTCGATGCCGGCAACCCTGGCGTCGTCCTCGGAGATCCACACGCAGGGACCGCCCCGGCTCAGCGTGAGCAGGATCAGGTTCTCGGTGTAGGTGCTGTGGAAGCCCCACTTCTGGTGCGGAGTGATCCAGTTGAGCACGATCTCCTTGTTGCCGTTGCTGTACTTGCCGAGCACCGGCTTGACCGCCTTGAGGTTGACCGGCGGGCGATAGCTCGCAAAGCCTTCGCCGAAGGCCAGCATCCACTGGTGATCCTGGTAGAACTGCTGGCGACCGGTCAGCGTGCGCCATGGGATCAGCTCGTGCACGTTGGTATATCCGGCGTTGTAGCAGACCTCATCCGCCTCGATGCCCGACCAGGTGGGCGAGGTGATGATCTTGCGCGGCTGGGCCTGCACATCGCGGAAGCGGATCTTCTCGTGCTCTTTCGGGATTGCCAGGTGCGTGTGGTCGCGACCGGTGATTTTCGACAGCGCTTTCCACGCCTTGACCGCCACGTGACCATTGGTCTCGGGCGCGAGCATCAGGATGGTCTCGCACGCATCGATGTCGCTCATGATGCGCGGACGCTCCGCCATCGGTTCGCCCTCGGGCACGGTGCCGTTGAGCGCAGCGAGCAGCTTGACCTCGTCCTCGGTGTTCCAGGCGATGCCCTTGCCACCGTTGCCCACCTTGTCCATCAATGGACCGAGGGAGGTGAAGCGGTTGTAGGTGTTCGGGTAGTCGTGCGCCACCACGCTGACGCGCGGTGCGGTCTTGCCCGGAATCACGTCGATCTCGCCACGCTTCCAGTCACGCACATCGGTCGCCTGCCCAAGCTCCTCCGGGCTGTCATGCATCATCGGCGTGAGGATCACGTCCTCCTCAACCCCCAGATGTCCGACGCATACCTCGGAGAACTTCTTCGCGAAGCCCTTGAAGATTTCCCAGTCGGTCCGCGCTTCCCAGGCCGGATCCACGGCCGCCGAGAGCGGGTGGATGAATGGGTGCATGTCGGTGGTGTTGAGGTCGTTCTTCTCGTACCAGGTTGCCGCCGGCAGCACGATGTCCGAGTACAGGCAGGTCGTGCTCATGCGGAAGTCGAGTGTCACCAGCAGGTCGAGCTTGCCCTCGGGCGCCTTGTTGTGCCAAACGACCTCGTGCGGACGTGCGTCGTTGGGACCGAGTTCGGTCTCGATCACGCCGTTCTGCGCGCCCAGCAGGTGCTTGAGGAAGTACTCCGAACCCTTGCCCGAAGAGCCGAGCAGGTTGGAGCGCCACACGAACATGTTGCGCGGCCAGTTGTCCGGATGGTCCGGATCCTCGCAGCTCATCTGCAGCGTGCCATCCTTGAGGCCCTTGGCGACGTAGTCCTTGGCTTCCATGCCGGCGGCCTTGGCGTCGCGGGCGATCTGCAGCGGGTTCGTGCGGAGCTGCGGGGCGCTCGGTAGCCAGCCCATGCGTTCGGCGCGCACGTTGTAGTCGATCATGCTGCCACCGAACGCCGCCTTGTCGGCGAGCGGCGAGAGGATCTCGTCCACCCCGAGCTTCTCGTAGCGCCACTGGTCGGTCTGGGCGTAGAAGAAGCTGGTCGAGTTCATCTGGCGCGGCGGACGGCCCCAGTCCAGCGCGAAGGCGAGCGCGGTCCAGCCCGTCTGCGGACGCAGCTTCTCCTGACCCACATAGTGTGCCCAGCCGCCACCAGGCACGCCGATGCAGCCGCACATCATGAGCATGTTCATGATGGCGCGGTAATGCATGTCCATGTGGTACCAGTGGTTCAGGCCAGCGCCGAGGATGACCATCGAGGTGCCATGTGTGCGATCGGCGTTGAGCGCGAACTCGCGGGCGATGCGAACCACGGTCTCGGCTGGCACACCGGTGATCGGCTGCTGCCAGGCAGGCGTGTAAGGCACGTTGTCGTCGTAGCTCTTCGCGCAGGGGTTGGGCTCCTCGCCCAGGCCGCGATCGATGCCGTAGTGCGCAGCCATCAGGTCGTATACCGAGGCGACCTTCACCTCCTCCGCCTCGCCCTTCTCGTTCACCAGGCGCATGGTGCGATACGGCACCTTGCGCACCAGGACGTCGTCCTGCACGTTGCCCGGATGGTAATCGGCCGGCACGCCGCCGAAGTACGGGAAGCCGACATCGGCCACGCCGTCCTGCATGTCCATGAGGGTGAGCGCGAGCTTGAACTCGCTGCCGTCACGCGCGTCGCGCTGCTCGAGGTTCCATTTGCCGACCATGTCGCCCTGCTCGCCCCAGCGGAAACCGCCCGAGCCATTCGGCACGGCGATCTTGCCGTCCTCCTCCAGGGCGACCATCTTCCACTCGGCGTTGTTGTCCTGGCCGAGGCGGTCCTCGAAGTCGCTGGTACGCAGGTAGCGGCCAGCGGCCAGCACCTTGCGTCCGCCTTCGATCTCGCGCTCGTCGAGACGGACCAGCATGGGCAGGTCGGTGTACTTGCGGCAGTAGTCGTCGAAGTATTCCGACCGGCTCTCGCCGAAGTGGAACTCACGCAGGATCACGTGACCCATCGCCATCGCGAGCGCCGAATCGGTGCCCTGCTTCGGGTGCATCCACTCGTCGCACAGCTTGGCCACTTCGGAATAGTCGGGCGTGACCGCCACCGTCTTGGTGCCGCGGTAGCGCGCCTCGGTGAAGAAGTGGGCGTCCGGAGTACGCGTCTGCGGGATGTTCGAACCCCAGGCCATGATGTAGTTCGAGTTGAACCATTCGGCCGATTCGCACACGTCGGTCTGCTCGCCCCACACCTGCGGCGAGGCCGGCGGCAGGTCACAGTACCAGTCGTAGAAGCTGCCGGGCACGCCACCGATCAGATTGAGGTAACGCGAGCCCGCGGCATACGACACCATCGACATCGCCGGGATCGGCGAGAAACCGTAGATACGGTCGGGGCCATGCTTCTTGATGGTGTAGACGTTGGCCGCAGCGATGATCTCGTTCACCTCGTCCCAGGTGGAACGCACCAGACCACCCATGCCGCGCACCTTCTGGTAGTCGCGGCGCTTGGCTTCGTCGGTGACGATGCTCTCCCAGGCTTCGACCGGGTCCATCGTGCGGCGCGCATCGCGCCACATCTGCACCAGGCGGTTGCGCACCATCGGGTACTTCACCCGGTTGGCCGAATACAGGTACCAACTCGCCGACGCGCCACGCTGGCAACCCCGCGGCTCGTGGTTGGGCATGTCCGGGCGCGTACGCGGATAGTCGGTCTGCTGGGTTTCCCAAGTGACGATCCCGCCCTTGACGTAGATCTTCCACGAACAGGAGCCCGTGCAGTTTGCGCCGTGCGTGCTGCGCACGATCTTGTCGTGCGCCCAGCGGTTGCGGTAGGCATCTTCCCAAGTGCGGTCCTCGCCGGTGACGAGGCCATGGTCGCCCGAGAAGGCTTCCTTGGGGTTCGTGAAGTACTTCAGTCGATCGAGGAAGTGACTCATCTTGCCGCTCCTTTCCTGGTGCAGAAAATCGGTTGCTGTACGAAGTCTAAACTACGGATTTGTTCCTTAAGGATTCTTGATATACGCGTCCTTGCGCAGGTAGAACCACCAGTTGATGACCACGCAGA
>NZ_JBQWSN020000039.1:0-16823 GCF_052598215.2 Thauera sp. ZXT1-4
TTTGCGTCGATCGTACGACGACTACGTTGGAAGACGAAATCCGTGGGGCAGCTCACCTTTACCCCGACCCTCGTTCGTAGTTGCGACTTGAGAAGGGTCGAGCCGTCTTCACCGAAATACACAACATCGCACTCAGGGTCGTCGCAAAAGAAATAGCGACCGGAGGTAGGCGACCATTCCCATGCGTCCTTGATGTGGTGCGCAATTGTCCTGGCAGATACTTCTGCGTATTCCAGTCCATTGATTGGACAAGAATGCTTCTTTGGATGGGTTGTGTTGTGCCCTGCTGAGGAACAGCAATCGCTCACATGCGCCTCCTGCAAAGGAAAGATTGGAGCATTATCCACCGTTCCCTACTTGAATCGAAAGGCGGCTTCTGGCCGATAGTACCCCCTCAGCATCACCACGGTAAGCAGCCGCCCGCCTGCAAAAGGCGCTTGGCGGGCAGCCGCGCTGGGCTCAGATCTCAGTCTGCTCGGAGATCTCCAAGGCATCATCGACCTCGATGCCCAAGTACCGCACCGTCGACTCGAGCTTGGAGTGACCCAGCAGGAGCTGAACCGCCCGCAGGTTCTTCGTGCGCTTGTAGATCAAGGTCGCCTTCGTCCTCCGCATGGAGTGCGTACCGTAGGCGGAAGGATCCAGGCCAGCGGCTACCACCCAGTGCTCGACGATCCTCGCATACTGCCGGGTGGAGACATGCGGAGAGTCGTGCAGGCGGCTCGGAAAGAGGAAGTCTTCCGACCTCAAGGCGGCCTTCGCGATCCAGGCGGCCACGGCCGTGCGCGTCGGCTCGGTCAGTTCGAACTGTACAGGCCGCTGCGTTTTCCGCTGCACGACCATGGCGCGTGAGAGCACCTGGTTTCCATGCGTCACGTCGCGGACCCGCAGGCCGACGAGGTCACACCCTCGGAGCTTGCTGTCGATCGCGAGGTTGAACATGGCGAGGTCGCGCACTTCGTGCGCGTTCTGCAGATGAATACGGATGGCCCAGATATCCTTGGGTTTGAGCGGTGCCTTCTGGCCCACCAGCTTCCCCTTGTTCCAGGCTTCCCGATGCGGATGTTCTCGGGTTTCCATGACAGACTCCTTGCTGTTGATCGGAGTCTGATTCTTGAGCCCGTGGCGTCCGTCGGCTATCGGGGAAGATGCCCACAGCGTACTATCGGCCAGGAGCGGCCCCTGAGTCTTGCACGATCTAAGGCCGCTTCATTGTGGAATCGGACATGGAAACGGACACTGAGGGTGGGCGCGCCCCGCCAGCGGCGCCAGTTGATGTCAGAAGCGATCGCTTCCGAGCTCCCGCAGCGCAGCTGCCAGGCGCCGAACACCCTCTTCGATCTGATCTCGCTCCAGCAGCGCGTAACCCATGACCAGACCAGCCGGACGAATTGAAGCATCCGCCCGGCCTGCGGGATGAAAGAACTGGCTGACCGGATACACGCGAACGCCTTTCTGGCGGGCTGCCTCGACCAGGACCGGCTCCTTCTTGGCGGCAAGCGCGCGAAACCACACCACCAGGTGCAGCCCACTGGCAGCTCCCTGGATCTCGACGCGCTCGCCCAAGTGGGAAGTGAGCGCGTGAACGAGTGCTGCCTGTCGTGCATGCTGCAGACGACGGATTCGCCGGACGTGACGGTCATAGCTACCGTCCTCCAGCAGCACCGCCAACGCCCGCTGAATGCCGGTCATCACGTGCCGGTCAGCCAGCCGCTTCGCAGCACAGAACACGTCCACCAGTCGCGGCGGCAGCACCATGTAGCCCAGACGGAGCTGTGGCGACAGTGTCTTCGAGAACGTACCGACGTGGATCACGCAGCCACTGCTATCCAGCGACTGCAGCGTGGGTTCTGGTCGAACCGAATAGCGATATTCGCTGTCGTAGTCGTCCTCGATGATCCAGGCATCCCGTTCGGCAGCCCAGGCCAGGAGCGCACGTCGTCGTCCGATCGGCAGGAATGCCCCGAGCGGGAACTGATGTGTAGGTGTCACGTAGGCCATCTGTGCCCGAGGGACTTGAGCGAGCAGGTCGGTCCGCAGCCCGTGGCCGTCCACCTCGACGGGGAGAAGGCGCGCGCCATAGCTTTCAAAGACGTGGTGCGCCATCCGATAGCCGGGGTTCTCGACGACGACCGGATCGCCGGTACTGATGAGCAGCCGTGCGCAGAGGTCGAGTGCCTGCTGCGAGCCGTTTACGATCAGCAACTGGTCAACCGAGCACGACAAGCCGCGCGACTGACTGAGGTGCGTCTGCAGCGCCTTGCGAAGATCGAGGTTGCCACGCGGGTCTTCGTAAGCCAGGCGCGCGCTTCGCCGACGTTCGACCGCGCGCAGCGCCTTCAGCCAGGGCAAGATCGGGAAGTCGCGTCCGGCCAATGGCCCGTAGACGAAGTCGATTTCATCCGCGGCGGTCGGGACCGGTTCATGCAGTCCCAAGGCGGCCACGCGTGCTCCGATTGCGGACAGCCGCCCGGCAGGGCGATGTCCGCCCCCGTCCTCGGCGCTGATTCGTGCGTCGCGCTCCGGCCGGGCGGCAGGAGCCGCTCCGGCCGCGACTCGGCTGGGGGCACCGGCGCGCGTTTCGATGAAGCCATCGGACGCCAGTTGCTCGTATACGAGCGACACGGTCGTGCGTGAAAGCCCACGCTCGGCCGCGAGCGCCCGCGTCGACGGTAGGGCTGCGCCTGGCCGGTACGTGCCATCTGCGATCCGCGCCCTGATTTCCTCGTAGAGCGCGCGGCTGGAACCCCGTTGTCGGTTCTCATCCCTATCCATCGCTGCAACTGGTCCAGTCAGATAGTCAAGAACTGGCTATTTTATACAGGCAGGCTGCCCTGCATAGTGAGCGCACGCGCCGGGTGTGCCGGCACTTGATCCGGACAGGAGCGCCCCATGTATCTTCCCAAGCAATTCGCCGAGCCGCGGGTTGAGGAACTTCACCGCATCGTTCGAGAGCATTCCCTGGGCATGCTGGTGACGCACACCGCAGCCGGCCTGGAAGCGCACCACCTGCCATTCTTGCTCGACGCACAACAAGGCCCCTGCGGCGTGCTTCAGGCCCATGTTGCGCGGGCAAATCCGGTCTGGAGCGAAGTGAGCGACGGCGCCCCCGTCCTCGTCGTTTTCCGGGGCGTTCAGGGATACATCTCGCCCAACTGGTACCCGGGCAAGCATGAGACCCACCGCCGCGTGCCGACCTGGAACTACGAGGTCGTGCACGCGCACGGGACGATTCATGTCCGGGACGAGGCGAAGTTCGTCCGTGCGGTCGTTGGCCGACTGACGCGCCAGCACGAAGCGAACCAGCCTGAACCGTGGAAGATGAGTGATGCGCCGCCGGACTTCATGGCGGAACAGCTGAGCCAGATCGTCGGAATCGAGGTCCGTCTCACTCGGCTGGACGGCAAGCGCAAACTCAGCCAGCATCATCAGGCCCGCGATCGGGAAGGTGCCATTCGCGGCCTGGAAGAGCAGGGAAATCTCGGCCTCGCGCAGGCGATGCAAGAAACAACGACGCAATCGGCATGACGATGGAACAAACCGACTTGTATACCGCCACGTTCACGTTCGCCAAGGGCGAGTACGACGACGAGTTTCACCAGCTGGATCAAGCCATCGCTGAGGTTGCGAAGGCGATCCCTGGGTACTTGGGCGAAGAGGCATGGGAGAACCCTGCGTCCGGGCTGATCTCGACCGTCTACTACTGGCGCTCGCTCGAAGCGCTCCAGCAGCTCATCGATCACCCGATGCACCTTGCCGCGAAGCAGAAGCAAGCGAAGTGGATAAACGGGTACCACATCGTTGTCGGCCGGGTTATCAGGTCGTACGGCGATGGCCGCACCCCGCATCCGCTCTCATCCGAGCCGCGCATGACCGGCGAGGCCTTTGGCACCAACGGTAACCCACAACCCTGAGCCGGTCCACTCCATGTCGCTTCTCGCCTTCATCTTCGCGGCGTTGGTCCTGGCGATCACCCCTGGCCCTGGCATTGCGTATGTCGTGGCCCGAACCGTTGCCGGCGGTCGCGCCGAAGGCTTGGCCTCCTGTCTGGGAACCGGCCTCGGTGGCCTCGTTCATGTGGCAGCGGCCGCCTTGGGCCTGTCGCTGCTCATCGCCCAATCGGCCTTGGCGTTCAACCTGGTCAAGTACCTTGGGGCCGCGTACCTGGTCTATCTGGGCATTCGCATGCTGACGCACAAGGAGCCGTCCGTCGCGGCAGGACAGGTCCGCGCCCAAGGCGCTCGCCGCGCCTTCATGGAGGGCATCATGGTCGAGGCCATGAACGTCAAGACCGCGCTCTTCTTTCTCGCCTTTCTCCCCCAATTCACCACGTCGGACGCTTCGCTGGCTCCGCAGCTTGCCCTGCTGGGGAGCATCTGCGTGGCACTGAACACCTTCGTCGACGTTCTGGCGGTATTCGGTGCCGATCGCCTGTTGCAGTCGAACGCCGCGCGGGTGACCCGGGCGCGGCTTCTGACCCGTGTATCCGGCTGCACGATGATGACGCTCGGCGTTTGCCTGGCGCTGGCTCGCCGCGAGTCATGAAGACGCACATGGCACACCATGCGGCGGCGAGTCTCAGAGCCGCAATCTTCGTTTCCCTCCGTCATGCGGGCGGTGGGCGGAAGCAGGGACGACTTTGCTTCGCGTACTTCATCGGGGACGGCCCCCAAAACGATTGGGAAACCTGATGAACTGGATCGCTCTATTCGTCGCCGGCCTGCTTGAAGTCGTGTGGGCCGTTGGGCTCAAGTACACCGCAGGCTTCACGCGCTTCTGGCCCTCTGTGGGCACGGCCTTGGCCTTCCTGTCAAGCATTGGGCTGCTCGGCTGGGCAATGCGAGACCTCCCCGTGGGCACAGCCTATGCGGTGTGGGTCGGCATTGGCGCGGTGGGCACCGCCATTGTGGGCATGGCGCTGTTGGGCGAGCCCGTGTCCCTCCCCCGATTGATCAGCCTTGGCTTGGTCATCGCCGGCATCATCGGCCTGAAGATGTCATCCCTGGCGTGATCGCGATCGCTGTCGACGTCCGCTCTCGGTCCTCACTGCTGCGATCCCTGAGTCTGGGGCGAGCGTCGGCAACGGGTCGGGCCCGGCCCGTCAGAGGCGGAGAGACCTGCCGTTCGAGCGAAGTTGTGAGCGCGTCCCACGTCTCAACGAGGCGAAGTTCCAGCCAAATGCAGCTGTTGGCATGGAGCTCCGGTAAGCGGGCTGTCACAACTCGCACATGGTGTGCCAGGCGGCTGCGTCAGACGAAGCCCTCCTGGTCCTGCATCCAGGAGGGAATGTCGCGCTGGCCATGAAGTACGCGCCAGACATCGATGTGATCCGGGCGTTCAACGTAGAAAACGAGGTAGGGGTAGCCAGAAAGCAGCCAGGAGCGAAGACCCGGAAGGTCCAATTCATGCCCAAAGCGAGGCGAACCCGTGCCAGGATGGCGGGCGATGTGGGTATAGGCCTGTTCTAGTGCGTCGATGAAGCCGAGCGCAACCGATGAGGAAGCCTCTTCGAGGTAGTAGGCTAACGCGTCGTCGACGTCCTGGCTGGCCTGCTCACGCGGAACGACGGACTTGACCTTCACCCGCGAGAAACCGGTTTGCCCGCCCGGCGTACCCGGTCACGCAGACCTTCGAAGTAAGTGGCATTTGCCGGTGACGCCGACGCAGTGGCAGCCCCGGCCAGCAGCACTCCACGCAACCGCTGACGATCCTGGTCCTTGCGAATCAATTCGCGCACGTACTCGCTACTGGTGCCGTAACCCCGTTCGCTCACCTGCTCGTCGACGAAGGATTTCAGGCTGTTGGGCAAGGAAATGTTCATCGTGCTCATGGACGCAGGTTAGTCCGCTTGGCAAAAATTGGCAAGAACGCACGTCGACCAGACTGCACGTCCGTCTTCGTCCAGTCACTCACGCCAGACGACCCCTCCCTGCCGTGCCGATGACTGAAACGGCTCGGGTGGAGACAGCCACAGTCGACTCGCAGCGCCCCCACACAGATCGGGGTATGGAAGTCTCAGTCCGGCCAGGTGCGGACGTCGACAGTCAACGGAAAGTGCTTCGCTGAACGGCACGTCTTGGATCACGAAGTCGCCCTTCACAATCTGTAGTCGTGATTGCGTCGGTAGCTATGGGCAGTGTGTGGCCGATCACCCGATCCGGACGCCAATGCCTGCCACCGGCGCCTGTGCCTCACCGTGCAGTGCCGTCTACCGCCGTCGCAAACTCGAACGCACGCTGCTCTATCGCACCGTGCAGACGCATCTTGCCACCTGGCTGGCGCTTCAGGATGACGGCGCCGGGGAGACCGCACCGGCGGTAACCGGGCGGGAATTCCGCTGCCACCTCAAATGCAGCATCCTGGCCCACGGCTTTGCGCGGGCGCGCTGGGACGACTGCGGGCACGACTTCCTGGTTGCCTACTCCTGCAAGGGACGTAATGTCTGTCCGTCCTGCAACACCCGACGCATGGTCGAGACCGCCGCCGATCTGGCCGACCATGTCATCCCGCGCCTGTCGGTGCGCCAATGGGCACTCTTCGTGCCCAAGCGGCTACGCTATCACCTGGAGCGTGACCCTGCCATCCAGAACGCGGCGCTGCGCATCTTCCTGAATCCTATCCAGAAAACCCTGCGGCGGTGCAGTCCGGGCGCCAGTGCCGCGTCGCAAATCGACGCGGTGGTTTTCATCCGCCGATTCGGGGCGCTGCATCCATGACGCCAGCCGTCCTGACCGGTTCGGGAGCACTGGTGGTGCCGAAAACGAAAAACCCGCCGAAGCGGGTTCTCGATGCTTAAGCTGACTTACGCCGCCTTAAGCCCAGGGCAGCGAGACCCAAAGACAGTAGCGCCACGGTGCCGGGTTCGGGGACACTAGTGCCCGTGCTTGCGAACGATACACTACCGGTGTAACCCACGAATTCAGCTTGATTACCCGTTGTGTCGCTATATCCGATCGACTCCCCTGGCGAAACGAAGCAGCCGTTATCGCCACCAAGACCGCCGGCCAAACACCACCAATCAGAATTAGAGTCGCTCCAGAAACCAAAGATACCGCTGGCATCGAAATCAAAGAACAAGTCGGTTGCGGTTGCAGTTACGAGTGACGCATTTCCAAAAGTGCTTGCCCCGAAATTTGAACTGGTCGCGACGCCGCCATTGATGGCAGGTGAAAAAATGCTAAGGCTCCAATCGGTGATATTCGAAAAGCTCAATGCTCCGATCGTATCGTCTGTCTCGATGAAGCCGGTAACCGACCCTGCGCCGATAGTGCGATTGACGTTATAAACAGTTGCCGCGTTGGCAAACGGTATCGTTCCCATTGCGACAACCGCAAGCGCCGCCACTAGACATTTTTTCATTGCGTTGCCCCTTGTTGATGAGAGTACGTGTTGATGTAGTTGTTTTTGAGCGAAGACTACCACCTATAAGCAATAACCATGCCGTATTTACTAAACATATGATTTTCTTCTAAAAGATTCTGCTGCTCAAAATGCAATGGGGCGTTAGGCGGCTAGGCTGTAAAGATTTCCGACACGATCCCCTGCGGTGACTTTCCGCAACAATGCCGCCGCTCAATCGGCGCAGGCTAGCCGGCAACTGAGGTTGAGAGCTTTGAATTAAAGGTCAATCAAATGAATCAAAGGCGAATGAAAGGGGCCAGGATCGAATTTAATTGGCATAGATTCTGTAGTTCCGTAGAAATCGGCGCTGGCGGCACGGCGATTCAGGCGCCGCTTGCCGGTACTTACAGGGGCAGCCAAGCGAACAAAGCCGCCTTATGTCTTCGGCATTGGCCACTTCCGCAACGGGTCGGTAGTTCCAGTTGGCAGGATGGTTAAGCTGTTGTTCGCCGTCGCGTGACGCTCGAACTGCAGGGTGACCAACACATCGCTGCTGAGTGCCCCTTCGAGCTATCGGCAGTTGAGGTCGAAAAGTCATCCGGCATTCCGATGTTATGCGGCAGAACTGTTACCCCAGAATAAAGTAAGGCGTCTCACATGAGGCACAGCGAAATGTCATTGACCATATCTTTGAACGACTCTCTCGATGACATTGAGGTTGTCGAGCTCTACAAAGCAAACGCTTGGTCCTCTGCTGAGAAGCCACGCCAGCTTCTTGCGGCACTTCGGAACTCCCATGCGCTGGTTACCGCTCGAGTGGGAGGCCGCTTAGTCGGTCTAGGAAATGCTATCTCGGACGGCCACCTGGTTGTGTACTTCCCCCACATGCTTGTGCACCCCGAGTTTCAACGCCAAGGCGTCGGACGAGCGATGATGGGCACTCTCATGGAGAAGTACGAGGGGTTCCATCAGAAGATGCTTACTGCGGATGGAGAGGCCGTGGAGTTCTACAAGTCGATGGGGTTCGAGCGAGCGGGCAGAACAGAGCCAATGTGGGTGTACGCGGGCAATGAACACTGAGCTTCGCGAACCGAAGATGACGCCTAGCCCTTCCTTCGAGCGAACGCCTTACGGCGCTGCTCGGAATGCTGACGCCGAGAGTGCAGAGGACAGTTGTGTGGGACCGGTGATTGTTCATGTGCACCGCTGCGCAGAAGGCGCTGCACGGGCAGGGCGGCCGGATTGCGGCGCACCCTTCCAAGGATGCGCATCCGGCGCGCAGTCGGGCATACTGGCGCGCCCTGCGCTGGAACCGCCATGTCCTCCTCCATCACCGACCTGCTCTCGGCCGCGCTTGCCGCCCGAGCGCCCCTGATTGAACAGCTGGCTGCCGAGCAGACCGATGCCTATCGTCTTTTTCACGGCACCGTCGAAGGTGCGCCCGGGATCACGGTCGACCGCTATGGCTCGGTGCTGCTGGTGCAGACCTTCCATCGGCCGCTGACGGCCGAGCAATTGGCCGCGCTGGAGGCCTTCTACGGTGGTGCCCTGCCGGGCCTGCCCTTGGTCTGGAATGACCGCAGCGGAAAGAACTCCCGCATCGCCAACGCCCTTTCGCCGGAGCAGCAGGCTCTGGCCGAGCAACTTTCGGAGTTCTCCGAGCTCGGCGTGCGCTACTGTTTCCAGGCCCGGCATGCGGGGCAGGATCCGTGGCTGTTCCTCGATCTGCGTGCGGCGCGCCGGCGGGTGATGCAGGAGGCGGAGGGCAAGTCCCTGCTCAATGTGTTCGCCTACACCTGTGGCGTCGGTGTCGCGGCGGCCAAGGCGGGCGCGCGTCATGTGGTGAATGTGGATTTTGCCGAGTCGAGCCTCGCGGTCGGCAAGGACAATGCCCGCCTCAACGAGCTACCGATCCGTGTGCGCTTCATCAAGTCGGATGCCTTCGCCGCCCTGCGTCAGTACGCGGGCATCGGTCAGCCGAAGGTGGTGCGCGGCAAGCATCTGCCGCCCTTTCCCGAGCTGGCGCCGCACCGCTTCGATCTCGTCTTCCTCGATCCGCCGCGCTACGCCAAGAGCCCCTTCGGCGTGGTCGACCTGGTGCATGACTACGCCGCGCTGTTCAAGCCGGCGCTGCTTGCCACCGAGGAGGGCGGTACGCTGATCTGCTGCAACAACGTCGCGCGTGTGCGGCGCGAGGATTGGCTGGACCAGCTCGACCGCAGCGCCCGCAAGGCGGGGCGCCCCCTGCGCGAGGCGGAATGGATCGCCCCGGAAGCGGATTTTCCCAGTCGCGACGACAATCCGCCGCTGAAGGTGTTGCTGCTGCGCGTTTAAGCGTCAGGCGCCCGTGCAACCGGGCGCCCGTGCAACCGGGCGCCTGCGCAGCCCCGCTTGCCGTCTTACTCTCCGGCGCCGATGAGCAGGTAGTTCGGGCCGCTGCGCACGAAACCGGCGTCGTCCACCAGCATGTCCAGCGCCACCGAGGCCAGGTCGTCGGCGATCGGGTCGACCCGCACGTTCGGGCCCTGGACGATGAGCTTCATGTAGCTCTCGCAGGCGCCGCAGGATTCGGCACGCGCGATGCCGTCGTCGCCATCGATCTCGTGCAGCGTGACCTTCTCGCGGTCGCCGCAGGTGACGCAGGTGGCGTGCGGAACCTCCCATTCGGTGTTGCACAGGGTGCAGTGCACATAGCGCAGGCCGGCGGTGGGGCCTTCGCTGCGGATCACACTCACGACGGGGTGGCTGCCGCACACCGGGCAGGTGCTGTGCGCCTCCATGCGCGGCAAGGCCGTGGCGTCGAGCTTGCTGGCGACCGCGGTGAACACCACCTGCATCGCGGCAGCGATGTAGGGCAGGCGGTCCATGTCGGCGCGCTCGGGTTCGCCATTGAGCAGTTTCTCGGCCAGCTTGTCGAGCTCTTCCGCGCTGGTGAGCAGGAGCGCGTCGAGGGTTTCCCGGGCGCCGACGGGCGCGTTCTCGAGCAGATCGCCGACGATGCTGCGCAGGATGTCGTGCCAGACGATCGGGCGCTGGAACGAGGCGACGCTGACCGGTGGCATGCGGTGCTTGCGCGCCAGCTCGAGGGTTTCCGTTGCGGGGGGTGCAAGGTCGGGCTCCGCGGCCTTCAGTGCCTTGTCCTGGGCGCGCGAAAGCCGGCCGAGGAAGGCGAGCCATTCGCCCAGGCCGTGGTGCAGCGCCAGTGCGTCGAAACGTTCTGCGCGCGTGAGGAAGATGCTCTCGGGATCGGGGAGGATGATCGCAGGGGCTTCGCCCGCGGTGTGTTGCGCGGTGGTCGGGGTGTTCATGGTTGCTCGCGGATGAAAAACGGCCTCAATGATCGGTGCAGTGTTCTACCGAAGGCAAGGGAAAAGGCAACGCCGCGCGTCCGCGCGTCCCAGAGTGGTGGTGGAGGCTTGGCCTGCCCGTGGCGGTGGCAGGTTCAGGGCTTCGCCTGCAGTCAGGGCGCCAGCCGCTCTCGGGCCCAACTGCCATCGGTCTGCAGACGGTAGGCGATGCGGTCGTGCAGGCGTGACGTACGGCCCTGCCAGAACTCCCAGTAGTCCGGCACCAGGCGGTAGCCGCCCCAGTGCGGCGGCCGGGGCGGGTTGAGGCCAAATTTGAGGCCGTATTCCGCGGCGCGCGACACGATCAGCGTGCGCCCGGCGATGGCCTCGCTCTGCGGCGAGGCCCAGGCGCCGATGCGGTGTGCGAGCGGGCGGCTGGCGAAATACTCGTCGGACTCGGTCGCGGATACCTTTTCCACCCGGCCTTCGATGCGCACTACGCGCTCCATCTCCACCCAGTGAAACTGCAGTGCGGCAAAGGGGCGGGCTTCGAGTTCGCGGCCCTTGCGGCTGTGGTAGTTCGAATACCAGACGATGCCGCGCGCGTCGTAGCCCTTGATCAGTACCGGGCGCGTCGAGGGGCGGCCATCCTTGCCGACCGTGGCCACCGTCATCGCATTGGGCTCGGGCAGCCCGCGCTCCAACGCTTGCGCGAGCCAACTCGCGAACTGCTGCAGCGGTTCGCTGGCCGAGTCGTGCTCTTCCAGCGTGCCTTGCTCATAGCTCTTGCGCAGGTCCGATAGCGGGGTGTGCTTGCTCATGATGTCTTCCAGTCGCGTTCGTATTGCGGCCCGAGGCCTCATCCTTGATTGGCGAGCAAGCCTAGCACGCTCGGCCCGGCTCGCCGTCACGCCTTCGACATCACGACGATCACCGCCACCAGCACGCCTCCGCACAGCGCGACCAGAAGTGGCTGTCCATCGGGGGCGTCCTCGCGCTCAGGCTGCTGCGTCGTCCCGGGTGGCGGCGACCACGAGGAAGGCGCCCGTCCCGCGCCCGGGCCGCAGGGCCTCGATGTGCGTGATCCCGGCAAGCGGCTGGCTTAGCGTCTGCCCCCAGCCTTCGATGTGAAAACCCGCTGCGCGCAGCAGGTCCTCGACCTCGGCGGCCGAGTAGAAGCTGGCGTCGCGGTAGAACACACTCTCGTGCTGGTGCGCGAGATAGTCCTGGCCGATGGGGCTGTTGCGATCGATGAAGCCGATCACGATGCGACCGCCGCAGGTGAGCACCCGATGCGCTTCGGCGAGCATCTTCGCCGGCGAGTCGACGAAGCACAGCGTGGTCACGATCAGCACGTGATCGAAGCTCGCCGCGCAGAAAGGCAGGGCCTCGGCGCAAGCGGCCACCACCTCGATGCCCCGCGCCCGCGCACGCGCGAGCATCGCCATCGACGGGTCGATACCGGTCGCCACCCCGAGCGGCGCGGCGAAGCGCGCGCTGCCCACGCCGATCTCCAGCCCGCGGCCCTCGATCGGCACGAAGGCGCGCAGCGCGAGCAGCTCGGACTCGTAGGCCGCGAGGTGGCGCTCGAACCAGTCCTCGTAGCGTTCGCCATGAGTGTCGAAGGGTTCGGTCCGGGGCATGGTCCGTGTTCCGTGGGGCGTTCTGCGGACGCGTTCAGGCGTCGCGGGGAATGCGGCGCAAGTCCCGCGCCCGCATGCCGCGCTGGCGGGACGTGACCGTGGAATGGGGGTTTTCATGCTGCGGCACTGTGCGCATCCGTATTTCTGGCAGGCATTATCGGCTGCATGGCAGAGAGTGGCGCAAAATGGCAGCTTTCGGTCGATTTTTCTGCCATTTTCCGGCCTGATTGCGATTGACCCAGGGCCGGTCCGGGCATAGCCTTATCAGTGGTAGCTTATTGACTACCGTCTCAACCGCATGTCGCGGCCGGACCTTTCACGATGCAGCACGAAGGTTCGATCGAGCCTCGGCATGGCATGGAGGTGCATATGGAAGAGCAAAGCGCTTCGTGCGCACGAGTATCGGGTTCGGTACCCGATGCGCCTGTCGAAACAGGGCCGGCTCCAGCGGAGTCTGCCAGTCAGAAGGAGGTGCCTTCAATGGTCGCTCGCGTCGGGCAGAAAGCCCCTGATTTCGCGGCGCCCGCTTACTACCGGGGTGGCTTCACCAGCGTGAAGCTCTCGGACTATGCCGGTAAGTGGGTGATGCTGTGTTTCTACCCTGGTGACTTCACGTTCGTCTGAGCAACAGAAGTGTCTGCGGTCGCAGCGCAATATGATGCTCTTCAGGCATTGGGTGTAGAAGTATTCTCGGTCAGCGTGGACAGCCATTTCGTCCACAAGATCTGGAACGACGAGGAGCTGTCGAAGATGGTCGACGGCGGCGTGCGTTTCCACATGCTGTCCGATCAGGCAGGCAACATCGGGCGCGCTTACGGCGTCTATGACGACGCGCAGGGCATCGAGCTGCGTGGCCGCTTCATCATCGACCCAGATGGTGTGGTCCAGGCCATGGAAGTGATGACCCCGCCCGTGGGCCGCAAGCTCGCGGAAACCGTGCGTCAGGTGCAGGCCTTCCAGCACGTGCGGGCAACCGGCGGCGCGGAAGCAACGCCGGCCGGCTGGGAGCCGGGCAAGCCGACGCTGAAGCCGGGTCCCGACCTGGTCGGCAAGGTGTGGAAGGTGTGGAATCCGTCGATGGAGTGATCCATCCCGGCCTCGCCGTTCGGAGCACCCGAGGACCCCGCCCCAGAGGCGGGGTTTCCGCTTCTGCACCCGGGCGGATGCTGCACAAGCTTGTCTTTCATCGACCGACGGTTTTTATGCCGGTCTTTCGTTGCTAGCACCTCGCTGATCGTTCATTCGAATCATGACTACAGCCTCCCTCGCTTCCCTTCCGTCCGTCGATCGCCTGCTGGCCGAGCCCGCCCTCGTCGAGCAGGCCCAGGCCCATGGCCGCCACGTCGTCACCGATGCCATCCGCACCGAGCTCGCCAGCGTGCGCGAGGCCATCCGCGCCGGCGCCGCGCTTCCGGCTGCCGGGGCGCTGCGCGATGGCGTCCTGCGTCGCATCGAGGCCGCCAGCCTGCCCAGGCTGCGGCGGGTGTTCAACCTCACCGGCACCGTGCTGCACACCAACCTGGGCCGCGCCACCCTGCCCGAAGAGGCGATCGCCGCCATCGTCGACGCCGCGCGCCACCCCTGCGCGCTCGAGTACGACCTGGCCTCCGGCGGACGCGGCGACCGGGACGGTCTGGTCGAGGAACTCCTCATCGAGCTCACCGGCGCCGAGGCTGCGACCGTGGTCAACAACAATGCCGCGGCGGTGTTCCTGCTCCTCAATACGCTCGCGCAGCGCAAGGAGGCGATCGTGTCGCGCGGCGAGCTGGTGGAAATCGGCGGCGCCTTCCGTGTCCCCGACATCATGAAGCGCGCCGGCGCGAAACTGGTCGAGGTGGGCTGCACCAACCGCTGCCATGCACGCGACTTCGAGGAAGCCATCGGCCCGCGTACCGCGATGCTGATGAAGGTGCACACCAGCAACTATTCGATCGAGGGCTTCACCAAGGAGGTGCCGCGCACCGAGCTCGCCGCGATCGCGCACGGCCACGGCCTGCCCTTCGTCGAGGATCTCGGCTCGGGCACGCTCACCGGGCTCGAGGCCTGGGGCCTGCCGCACGAGCCCACGCCGCGCGAGGCGATCGCGGCCGGGGCGGACCTGGTCACCTTCTCCGGGGACAAGCTGCTCGGTGGCCCGCAGGCCGGCATCCTGGTCGGCCGGCGCGAGCTGATCGCGAAGATCAAGAAGAACCCGCTCAAGCGCGTGCTGCGTGTGGGCAAGATCACCCTCGCCGGGCTGGAGGCGGTGCTGCGCCTGTATCGCGACCCCGACCGCCTGGCGGAGCGGCTCGAGAGCCTGCGTCTGCTCACCCGCGCGCAAGGCGAGATCCTCGCCCAGGCCGAGCGCCTGCAGCCCGCGTTTGCGGGCGCGCTCGCCGCCTGGCCGCTCACCGTCACGGTCGAGCCGATGCGCTCGCAGATCGGCTCGGGCAGTCTGCCCGTGGACCGGCTGCCGTCGGCCGGCCTGGTATGCCGGCCGCAACGCAAGGGCGGCACGCTGAACCGGCTCGAGAAGGCGCTGCGCAGCCTGCCGGTGCCGGTCGTCGGACGCATCGCCGACAACGCGCTGTGGCTGGACCTGCGCTGCCTGCGTGCGGAGGATGAGGCGGCCTTCGCCGATCAACTCGCGCGCCTTGGCGGCGGAGGTACGCGCGCATGCTGATCGGTACCGCAGGCCACATCGACCACGGCAAGACCACGCTGCTGCGCGCGCTTACGGGCATCGACACCACCCACCTGCCCGAGGAGAAGGCGCGCGGCATCACCATCGAGCTCGGCTACGCGTTCGCGCCGCTGGACGAGGCGGCGGGGGTGGATGCGGCGCGCACGCTCGCCTTCATCGACGTGCCCGGCCATGAACGCTTCATCCCCACCATGCTGATGGGCGCGAGCGGCATCGACTTCGCGCTGCTCGTGGTGGCGGCCGACGACGGGGTGATGCCGCAGACGCGTGAACATCTGGCGATCCTGCACCTGCTCGGCATCGCGCGCGGCGCGGTGGCGCTGACCAAGTGCGATCGTGTGCCGCCTGCGCGCGTCGCCGAGGTCGATGCCGACATCGCGGCGCTGCTCGCCCCGACTTCGCTCGCGGGCAGCCCCGTGTTCGCGGTGTCGGCGCTGAGCGGCGAGGGCATCGAACCCTTGCGCGAGCACCTCCGCGCGGTGGCGCGCGAGGAGTCGATGCAGCCGGCCGATGCCGGATTCCGTCTCGTGGTGGACCGCCGCTTCGCGCTCGCTGGCGCAGGCACGATCGTCACCGGTACCGTGCATGCAGGCACGGTGCGCAGCGGCGACACGGTGCTGCTGGCGCGTGCGGATGGGCTGCGTCGCGCGCTGCGCGTGCGTGGGCTGCGCGTCAATGGCCGCATCTCGGAGTCTGGCTCGCAGGGCAGCCGCTGCGCGGTCAATCTGGCCGGCATCGACTACGGCGAGGTCGAGCGCGGCGACTGGCTGCTCACGCCGCAGGCTGCCCGCGCCACCGATCGCATCGACCTGCGCCTGCAGCTGCTCCCCGATGCGCCGCGCAAGCTCGGCCAGTGGTCCAGCGTGACACTGCACCATGCCGGCGGACACGCCATGGCGCGGCTGGCGCTGCTGGATGAGGCGCTCGAGGCCGGCGGGCTCGCGCCGGGGGCGAGCGGCCTGGTGCAGGCGGTGTGCGACCGGCCGCTGTTCGCCTGCTGCGGCGACCGCATCGTGATCCGGGACGCAGCGGGCAGTAATACCCTGGGCGGGGGCAGGGTGCTCGACCCCTTTCCGCCGGCGCGCCACCGTCGCCGCCCCGAGCGTCTCGCCATGCTGGCGGTGCTCGAGACCCCCGAGCCCGCAGCCCGGCTCGTGGCGCTGCTCGAGTGCGCACCCCTCGGTCTCGACCCCGAGGAACTCGCGATCGCACACAACCTGCCGGGTGCGCGCATCCGCGAACTGCTGCCCGATGCCCGCCATGTGGCGACGAAGGCCGGCGGACGCATCTTCTCGCACGCGGCATGGGGGGCGCTCGGCGAGAGCGTGCTTGCGCGCCTGGCCGCGCACCACGAACACTTCGCCGACGAGCCCGGGGTGGAGCGCGAGCGCCTGCGGCGGATGTGCGCGCCGCAGCTGCCGTCCGCGGTGTTCCTCTCCCGCCTGGAGGCGCTGCTCGACGACGGGCGGCTCGTGCGCATGGGCTCGTACTGGCACATGCCCACGCACACCGTCGAGCTCGGCACCGCGGACCGCGAGCGCGCCGATGCGATGCTGGCGCACCTGCTGGCGGGCGAATACGACCCGCCCTGGGTGCGTGATCTCGCCGCCCTGTGCGCGCTCGAGGAGGGCGCCACGCGCAGCCTGTTGCGCCGCGTGGCGATGCGGGGCGAGATCTTCCAGGTGGTGCGCGACCTGTTCTATCCGTGCGTGACGGTGGCGCGGCTGAGTGCGATCGCGACCGAGCTCGCTGCGGCCAACGAGGGGCGCATCCGCGCGGCGGACTTCCGCGACCGCATCGGGGGCGGGCGCAAGGTAACCGTCCGAGCAACCCCGTAGTTCCCGATCAGAGCTGAATCATCGATCGTTG
>NZ_JBQWSN020000040.1:0-14914 GCF_052598215.2 Thauera sp. ZXT1-4
CCCGCTGCTGGTGATGTTCATATAAGCGCATGCAGCAGCCGCCATGTTGCTGGTACTCAGCAACAATGCCGCGAATAGCGAGAAGAACAGTTTTTTCATACGATACTCCTTGTGGATGAAATAGCTGAATCCCCTTCGCCCTCGTTCGGCACGGAAAGCTGGTGAAGGGTAACTTCTATAACGGCAGGAAATGAGAATTCTTTAGCTTTTCTTGACTGTTTTTTCTGCAATTTTTGCGTGATTTTTTGCCGTCGCCCACGTTCAGGGCACCAGAACATACCCTGCCTGCAACCCTTGTACTTCAATGCCCTCAGTGATTGCCCGTCCTGGTACAACCGGAATCTTCGATGGCGCTGTATCTGCGGTGGCGCGGAACATGACATAAGTTGAACCGTCACTGTCCGTCGTCAATGCCTGTGGCGGCACCACGATGCCCTGCTCGTTGCGGTAGAGGCTGACCGCCAGCCGGGCGCTCATACCCAGCCTGACCTGCGCGGCTTCGGTCTGCGGCGTATCGACGGCAATCACAATGTCGTAGTGGGCGGCTGCGCCGGGGGCATCCGCCGCGTTGCCCTGTACCGCGATGGCGGCAATACGGCCTGTCAGCGTTATCCCGGCGAAGCCATCGCCCGTGATTTGCACGGGCATGCCCTCGCGTAGCTGATGCAGGTCGGTTTCCTCTACGCGGGTGAGTACCTGGATGCGATCCAGCCCGATTACGGTCAGCAGTGGCGTGCCTTGCGTGACCTGTACGCCAGCCTGCGCGATAAGCGCTTTTCCGCCCTCGGGCACCGATGGACGCGCCACCACGCCAGGAAATGGCGCTCTAAGCACGCGCCGTTCGCTTTGCGCCGTCACGGCCTGATAGCGGGCTTGTGCGTTGGTCAGCTCCATCTCGGCAATCTTGCGTTCTTCGCCCTGGCCGCGAGACTCGGCGGTACGCAGTTCGTCCCGGGCGGCAAGCAGGTCTTGCTGCTGGGTGCGTACCTGCTGCGCCAGCGTATCAACTTCCATGCGGGCCACGATCCCACGCTCGAACAACGCCCGCGTGTCTCGCAGGTTGGCCTGCGTGGCTTCCAACGTTGAACGAGCGGTCTGCACGGCGCGTCGGGCGCGTGACACTTCGGGGCTGCCGTCCCAGTTGCGCAGTTGATGGGCTTCCCGTTGTGCCTTGAGCAGTTCGGCCTGTGCCTGCCGCAACTGGATTTCGATTTGCGCCGGGTCAAGCCGCAGCAGTGTCTGGCCCGCCTCAACGGTTTGACCTTCCTGCACCAGCACGTCCCGAATGACGCCTTCAAACGGCGCGGACAGGGTTTCCTGCCGGGCAGCCTGGATGCGGCCCACCAGGCCCAGCTGCTGTTCCACCAACTGGGGCTGTACCTGCACCCATTGCGCTTGTGGTTGCTGGGGGATGCTGGCGTTGTCGGATTGCCAGAAGGCGGCGGAAGTCGCGGCTGTCAGCAACACGAGTAACGCCGAACGCATGGGGTGGCGGCGGACGTGTGCGATCAGTGGGTCTATCAAGCGATTTTTAATCATTCAGCGATATGTCCCAGCTTTCCAGTGTGGTGCCCAGCGTCTGATCGAGTTCGGCCTGCGCGTTCAGGTAGCTGATCAATGCGTTCAGGCGGGCGTTCTCGGCATTGCGCAGGTCGTTCTCGAAACTCAGCACCTGAAAGTTGCTGGAGCGGCCCACGGTGAGCTTTTCCCGTTCAATTTCCAGCTTGCGGCGTGAAAGGTCGAGCGCACGCTGGGCGATTTCGTACTGTCGCCAGCGGGTGCCAATATCGCGCACCGCATTCGCCACGTCGCGCTCCAGTTGCTGGCGGGCTTCGGCCAGCTGGATTTCCTGATTGCGCACGTTGACCTGGGCCTGTACCTCGGCCTGGCGCGTGCTGAGGTCGCCAATGGGGATTTCGACCTGGATGCCGACATAGTTTTCCCAGGTTCGTGCGGAACCGCTCAGGGTATTGCGGTCGCGTATCTGGCTGGCGCCGCCCACCAGAGAAACGTCCCACAGGCGGTCATTACGCGCTACGGCAAGATTGATGGTGGCCTGTTCGCTGTAGATGAGTTGAGAGAGCCAGGCGGGTTGCAAGGCTTCGGCTTGCCGGAGCGCCTCAGCGGCATTGACGTCCACGCGCCGCGCCTGCAGTGCCTCGGTGGCGACTATCGGCGTATTCAGATTCAGGGCGAGTAGCTGCAACAGGGCAAGCCGTGCGGTATCCGTCTGATTGCGGGCCTCTTCATAGGCCAGTTCCTGTGAGGCGACTTCGGCCTCTGTCTGCACGATTTCAAACTCGGCCATGCGTCCGGCAGCGATCATGGCGCGGTTGACTTCAAGCAACTGACGGGCGCGTTGCAACGATTCCCTGGAAATCTTCAACTGCTCCTGTGCCTGCAGCAGGGTGCGGTAGGACGCAATCACTTGCGTGATGGTCTGCGAGACAGTGGATTTCAGGTTGAGCCGGTTGGCCTGCTCGGATAGCCGCGCCAGGCGCACCGGTGCTGTCGCAATATCCTTGCCTGCGCCGCGTAACAACGGCTGGATCAGAGAAATGTTGGCCCCGTCATTGCGTGACAGCCCGGCCTGGTCGGCCTGCGTATGGCGGTACGTCCAGCCCAGGCTTACGCGGGTGCCATAGGGCGTCAGCAATGTGGTTGTGGGGGTTACGGTGCTTTCCCGGTAACGGTCATCCTGATTCCGGCTGGAAAGATAGCCGCCGCTGAGCACCAGTTTGGGTGTGAAGCGGTCTTCCGCCACGCGCAGGTCGAATTTCTGGGCAATGCGATCGAGATAGGCGCTGCGGATGGCGCGGTTGTCGCGCAGCCCCAGATAGATCGCGTCGCTCAGGGTCAACTCGATGGTCTCGGCATTGAGTGAAATGCTGGCCGTCGTCGATGATGGCTGACCCTGGCGGGTCGCCTGGGATGGGCGCAGCGCCCCATCTGTCCTCGCCTGCGCAACGACAGGGGCCATCAGCATGAGTGCGATGAGGATAGACACTTTACGCATCACGCAACGCCTGTACCGGGGTGAGGCGCGCAGCCGCCATCGCAGGCGACAGCCCGAAAAACAGGCCGGTTGCGATGGCGCTGCCAATACCGAGCGGCAATGCCGCCGCCGAGAATGAGAAGTCAGACCAGCCCGAGTAGTGAACGAAGGCCCAGGCCATGATCAGGCCAACAGCCGCGCCAGCCAGTGCCCCGGTGGCGGCCAGTACAACCGCTTCCAGCAGGAAGAGCCTGGCAATGTCCCTGGGGCGAGCGCCGAGCGCCATACGCACGCCTATCTCACGGCGGCGCTCGGCGACGTTCATCACCATGACATTCATGACGCCGATGCCGCCGACCAGCAGGGCGATACTGCCCAGTCCTGCCAGCAGCCAGGAAAACAGGCGTGACTGTTTCGCCATGCCCTCAAGCAACAGTCGGGGAATTTGCACGTTGACCTCATAGCCGGGCATCCTGCCTTCCACCCATTGCTGCAGGGCGGGGGAGGTTTGCACCAGCGTTGCGCCGTTGGGGTTGCGGGCCAGTACGCTGGTGATCTGCGGACTGGGGATGATGCGTCGCATGCCTTCCAGTGGCAGCAAAATGGCGTCGTCCGGCGGGGCGGGAAGCAATGGGTTCTGGCCTGCGGGTTGCAGGATGCCGATCACCTGAAACAGATAACCGCCGATCTGAATGCGGTCGCCGGGCTGGGCATGGATGCCTGCGTTTTCCCACGCCGCTGCGACATTCGCACCCAGCACCGCATGGGTACTGTGCGTATCGAACTGGCTCAGGAAACGCCCCTGCGCCAGTTGGAGATCCAGCACGCCGGGCAGGTCGGCATTGCTGCCCAGTATTGTTGTACTCAGAGCATGGCCTTTAAGCCGGGCGTCACTACTGGTCAGGATGAGAGGAGCTGCCGCTGTAATGTCGGGGATGGCCTGGCGCAACGCGGCGGTATCCAGTGTGGCGACGTTCGGTAACGCCTCGCTGCGGCCGCTGCCGGGGATCTGCACGTTTGCCACAAGCAGATCGCTGCCCATCCCCTTGAAGACGTTCATGGCTTCACGTTCGGCGTTGTGCCCGATGTTCAGCAGGGCAACGACGGCCATGCAGCCCACGGCGATCCCCAGCAGCGCCAGAACGGCACGGCGACCGAGCTGGCGCAGATTCTCCACGGGTTCGCGCACCAGGTGCAGCCATGAGGGGCCGTAGCCATGCGATGAGGTCAGTGTGATGGCAGCACGTCTAGGCATGTCCCGCTTCCTCGATCCGGCCATCGCGGACTTGAATGCAACGAGCCATGCGATCGGCAATCCCGGTATCGTGCGTCACCACAACCAGGGTCGTGCCGCGTTCGCGGTTCAAAGACAGCAGCAGCCCGATGATGTCCTGCGCCGTCTGGCTGTCGAGGTTGCCGGTGGGTTCGTCAGCCAGCAGCAGCGAGGGTTCGCCGACAAGGGCGCGGGCTATCGCGACACGCTGGCGCTGGCCGCCCGACATATCGGCGGGTCGATGGTGGCTGCGGTTGCTCAGGCCGACGCGCTCCAGTTGCGTCAGGGCAGCCTGGCGGGCTTGCGGCTGGGGGATGCCGCGATAGAGCAGCGGGAGTGCCACATTGTCGAGCGCATCGAGCCGTGGCAGCAGGTTGAAACTCTGGAATACGAAGCCAATGATCCGATTACGCGCGATGGCGCGTGATTCGGCATCGGCGTTGGTCATGTCTTCGCCCGCGAGCAGAACACGCCCCGAAGTCGGTTCATCCAGCAGCCCGATGAGGTTGAGCAGCGTGCTTTTCCCTGAGCCAGACGCACCAACGATGGCGCAACTTTGGCCTGTGGGGACAGAAAACGACACATCATACAAAACCGCCTGACTGGACGCGCCCGTAGCATAAGCATGCGTAATATTTTCCAGGCGAATCAAATCGGTGTCGTGAACTCTCTGCATCCTCTCTCCAGATGATTTTGCCGTCCCCTTGCCTGTGCTGTCGCAGCAGACGATGATGTTTCTGGGCTTATGATTTCTGGTTATTTGTTAGTCGTTTTGTTAGTTGTTCCAGCAAGGATTCAAGTTCATCTTTATGTTGTGATGACTCTGTGCTTTTAGCCTCCTGTATCCAGCCCTGCAACTGCATGTCATAGCCTTTGGGAAGTTGGGACTCTTCAATGGCGGGTAGAGATTTATAGTGGTCAAGAACTTCCTGGTGGGTCTCTGCAGATATTTTGCCTGTACGGTTGTAGTCATCCATCATTTTGGCAACAACCTTTACGCGCCACTGATATTCCTGATCATCCGCTTCTGATAAAGCCGCACGGCGCTCGTTGACAGTGAAGGCGCCGCTGTCGTCGTAAGCGATTAGTGCAAGTTGGTCGCGTGACATACCTTTGAATGGATTGCTGCCTTGGCCGTTGGTAAAGGCAGTTGCCTGTTTTGCTTGTGCAAGTCGTTGTGAGTCGTCGGAGTTCGGGACTTCTGCATCATGAATAGCTTTGTTGCGTGTATAGCTTTCACCATAAAGCTCATGAGCGGTCGATTGGGCAATAGCTGCAAGTCCGTCACGATTGGTGATGGCGTCTCGTGTTTCGGCTCGAACGGCGGCATCATTAAGCAGGCGTGATAGCGATGAAACCTGCATTGTTGCACTGTTGGGAGTGTTGATTATCTCAGAGGTCTGAGAGTATGTTGTTTCCCCAGTTTTATTAACAAAACTGCGTTCGCTTACTTGAGTTTGTTGAGGCGTGGTTGTGCCAAGTTGATTAATGCTATTCATATAGCGTCCCGTAGGAATTGTAATCTGCATTGCGCTTTCAGAAAGAGGGGCGACCAGTTACATATGCCGGGTCGCCCGTTGTCAGTTACTTCATCGTGAATTCAACCGTCCACGAGTAGTTTGACAAATTCTGCGATTTGATGGTGGCGGTGCAGACTGCCCCACCGCTAGCGGTTGCAGTTTTGTTCCATTTCGGAATTTTAGTTGGGCCGCCAGGTAGCAGAGCGCCGCCCGAGATTTGATTTACGAAGGTTGTACCGAAGACGCAGGTCTTACTGCCTATGGTATAGCGCACGGTTGCTGCGTTGGCATCGGGGCTGATGATATTTTGCACAACGTATGTGTCAGCACCTTGAGGCTGCACTGTCGTTTTTGGCTTAGGGCTTGCATTGGTGTTGGTACTCACCTCATTATTGGTGACGACCTTGTAGGTGGCCTCTTGAGTGCTGAGGTTTTTGAATGTTACGGTCACTGGCGGGCCAGCAAATGCAGCGCCAGCGGCACACATCGTCGCAGCGGCAAGAGCAGCCGACAGCATGGTTTGTTTGATCTTCATATACGATCTCCTTCAGTGGTATTGAACAATGTATCCGTGCAGGGTTTGTGTTCGCCCGTCCGGTATTGCAGCACTTCGTTGTGCGATTCCATGCGGCAATTCTGCTTTATCTTGCCTGCGTTGAAACGTCTTCTCGTGGATTCTTATTCAATGCAGGCTGATAAAATTTTTGTATAAGTTCCCTACGGGTTAACGGCTACAAATGAGAATTCTTTAGGGTTGGATTGCGTTATTTTTGTGCTGCTCGGGCTTCTGCTGAATTGCAGTGTCCTTGTCAGTGAAAGAACGTCCATGGCGGGACAAACCAGGCAACATTGCCACTATGAAGGTTGCTTCGCCTGGCACCATGACCTGAGGCAGCACCTACAAGCTCTTCTTGGCTGGAGCAGGGACGCGGAGTGGTAGATGCAGGCTGGGGCGGTGCTTCTTGTTCGGCATCAGTCACCGCATGGTTGCTGCTGCCCAGGGGCATGCAGGCAATGATCGGGTAAGATGAAGAGACGATATGACCAAAAAACAAGCACTTGAAGCGGTGTCGTGAGAAAGCGCTTGCCAAGACAGCAAGGGTAGTACATAATCCAGTCCGTCAAGCAGAGCGGTGTACCAAAAACCTCTGTTGAATCAATAGGATAGGGATCGACGGGGAAACCCGTTTCCCGCTCCAAAGAATTCGAAAGGTCAGGCTTGGGCCTGGCCCGGAGGCTCCGGAGCCCGGGGCAGCCGGCCGAAACGGTCGTGGCGCGATGGCAGAGTGGTTATGCAGCGGCCTGCAAAGCCGTGTACCCCGGTTCGATTCCGAGTCGCGCCTCCAGTAGTTGAAGCAGTTTGCAGTATTGCGTCAGGGTGCTCGAGTCGATATACTTCGCGCCCTGTGGTCAAAGCGGGAATAGCTCAGTTGGTAGAGCGCAACCTTGCCAAGGTTGAGGTCGCGAGTTCGAGACTCGTTTCCCGCTCCAGATTACGAAGCCGGATGAATGCTCAGCGTTCATCCGGCTTCTGCTTTTGAGCGCCGCTTCCATGCAGACGCCTTCCATTCCCTTCCCGCTTCCGGCTGAAACCGTGCTGCCCGATTACGGTGCGGGCGGCATTTTTGGGTTCGCGCGGGGGTTGCGCAACTGGTTGCACGACCGGGATGCCGCTTGGCCTGCCGGTGGGGTTCCATCCAGCAGCGGCACCCTCGTGGTTGTACTCGTCATCGATGGCCTGGGCGACCGCTTCCTGTGTAGCGAAGGCGTCGGCTCCGCGCTGCATTCTGCACGGCAGGGGGCGCTCACATCGGTTTGCCCGAGCACGACGGCGAGCGCCGTGACGACATTGCTCACCGGCGTGGCGCCTGCCGAGCACGGTCTGAACGGCTGGTTCATCCACGACCGGCGCTTTGGCGGTGTGATTGCACCGCTACCGCTGGTACGGCGTGATGGAGAGGCGGTGGAGGCGTTTCGCCTGCTGCCTCGCCTGTGCCCGGTGCCGCCGATGTTCTTCCATGCTTGTCGGCCGGTGAACCTGATCTCCCCGGTCGAAATCGCGGGCTCGCGCTTCACCCGTCATCATGCGCGGGGGGCACATGTCGAGCCCTACGATGGTTTGGCGGATCTTGGCGCAGCAATCGTCGACATGGCGGACGCCCTCGCTGGCAGCGGGGGGCTCATTCATGCCTACTACCCTGGATTCGATGCCGTGAGCCATGTGCATGGCTGCCGTTCGCCCGAGGCGCTCGCGGAATTCTGGCGGGTCGATGCGATGTATTCCGCGCTCGTGCGCAGTCTTGCCGGGCGGGGCGTACATCTGGTGGCCACGGCCGACCACGGCTTCATCGACGCACCGCCCGAGCGCCGCATCGACATCGCACCGGAGGGCAGCTTGGCGCAGATGCTGGCGGCACCCTTGTTCGGTGAGCGTCGGCTTGCGCTCTGCTGCGTCCGCGAGGGCGCATGGGGTGAATTCGAGGCTTGGGCGGCCGAGGCGCTCGCAGGCCGGGCGGTGGCGGTCTGCGCGGCGGACTTCCTGGCGGCGGGGCTGCTTGGGCCGGGTAGGGCGCATCCGCGCCTCGCCGAGCGTGCGGGCAGTCATGTGCTGCTGATGGAGCCCGGCTGGACGATTGTCGATCACGTGTCTGGCGAGCGCGTCCATGACATGGTCGGCGTGCACGGCGGACTCAGCGCGGACGAAATGCTGGTGCCGCTGATCACGACGTACTGCTGAAGCCGCCTCGTCCTGCGCTCATGACGCGGTTGCGGCGACCGCAAGGGCCCGTAGATCAATGAACGACTCGGCTTGCCTTTATTTCCTTTCAGCTTGCTCGACGTTTTCCGGCGCGTTCGGGAGGATGGCAGCGCACATGGGCCGGTGCGGCGCCAGCGCTGCTTGGCGTTGTTCGGTGTCCCGCGAGCGCTCACCGTGGACGCTGCCGCGGTGGCCGCGCTCGGCGATCCTCAATCCTTGAACATTGCGCGGAGTTGCTCCACGTTTCGATGCCAATCGCCCAGTGCATCCGGATCATCGACGAGGTCGACGATCGTACGCCTGGCTTGGATGGGCTGCTGTTCCTGTGCGACATGCGGTGCGGGTGGATTGCCGGACACGCTCGGAACAGTGCCCGTGGCCTTCGGGTTCATCGTGGAAGTGGTCCAGACGGGATGGGTTGGCGGTGTCGGTCTTGTCCGCACGAATCAGGTTCACCACGATCTTCTTGAGCAGCGAGAGGTTCTGCGGCGCGTTGTCCTTGCGGATCATGCAGTCGTCTTCACTGAAGCAGACGTCGAGCATCCAGTGCAGGCGATTCTCGATGGCCCAGTGCGCGCGCACGGTCTTGGCCAGTTCTTTAGCGGTGAGTTTGCGCGAGCTGATGTAGTAACGCTCTTCGAGCTCAGCGGCCCTGTCGCCGACCACGCGTTGCGAGATGACGCAGCCGACCGTCTTCACATCGCCTCTGGCACTTTCCCATAGTTGCCTTCGCCATTGGCTGCTCTTTCCAGTCGATCCGCGGTGTATTTCTCGCCTCCCAATCTTGCCTGCTCTTTCGACAACGTAGGCGAGCCCGCCCCCTCGGTCGTCTTGACTTCCCAGACCTTGACCTCGCCAGTCTGGCTGTTGCGCCCGATCAGATTAGCGACTCGCCGCACTTGCCTTTCTCGACCGTGTTCTTCGGCTTCCCCTTGTCCTTCCCGCCGCCGCTACCCCGGGCCTTCTTCGCCCCCGTCTCGGAAGTCTGCTGGGCGGCTTCCTTGCCCGCGGTCTGCGCAACTTCCCTGCCGGCTGTCTTTCCCGCCGCCTCGATGGCGGCCCCGGCGGCCTTCCTGCCGAGCTTGGCCCCCGTGGCGGCCATGCCGGCGCCGGGGATCATCGCCGCGGCACTGATGGCCGCGTTGACAGTATCACCCTCTGCAAGATCGATCAGCGCATTGGCCCCGTCGGCGATCTCGCCCAGGCCGGGGATGAGGCCCACGACATCGAGGCCGGTGTGCGCCGCTTCGCCCCACTTGCCCCACCAGCTCTTCTCCTTGGGCGTGGGGGTGATCGGCGGCGCGCTGTTGCCGTGGGGGTTGGGCACGGTCTGCGGGACGATGATCCCCTGCGTGTTGCCGATCGGCCCCGGCTTGGGCGGGTTGTTGGGCTTGACCTGGGCGGAGACGGTCGAACGCGGGGCGCTCATGGCTCTTTCCAGTCCATCCACGCGGCCTGGCCTGTGTGCATGATCTTGACGAAGTCAGAAAAATTCTTGTCGTGCCGCGGCTATTTCCGGATTGCCGGGGTGGATGATTCGGACCGGTGTTGGAGAAATGCGAGGTCTCATCGCTTGTGACCGGGCGGCACCGCCGGCGTAAGGCCCTGGGCGCGCATGCGCTCGCGCACCACCTCCGGCGGGTCGGGCGGCCACTTCGCGCCCCTGGCGACCGTGAGGTCGCGCAGTTGTTCGAATTGCGAACGGAGTGGACTTGGTTGAAGCCCGTCCAAAGCTGTGTGGACAGACCATGTAACCGATACGCCGTTTGTACGGTGTGTCTCGACGTCAGCTCCTCGGCCGACCAGATACAGTGCTATCTCCGGCAGCCGAGTGTTGATAGCTTCGTGTAACGCCGTGCCGCCAATGCTGTCCCTGGCATTGATATCCGCGCCGCGCTGCAGCAGCAGCTTGACATGCTCGAGCGTGCCGCCGGGGCCGGCGGCTCTTTGCAATAGGGTTGAGCCATGGGGTTGCAGGTAATTGGGCGACAGCCCCCCGTCGAGCATGGCCTGCAAGAAGAGAAGGCCGGTTCGATCGTCGGGATCGCTGCGGGTGATGAAGGTGTATTCAAGTGCGCTGCCGATGCCTTGCGCGATCTGCGTCTCCGGATCCACCCCCAGCGACACCAGCGTCCTGACCGCTTCGTAGTTGGGGTGGCCGGGTGTGCCGGGCAGCATCGCGAACCACATCAGGGTCATGTTTCGGTTTCCCGGCGCGGACAGGTCGACACCGGGCGCGAGGCTGCGCACGGCGGTCATGTCGCCCGCCTCGATGGCGCGGGCGATTTCGAGTTTGCGCCCGACGAAGAAATCCTCCGCCCGGTAGCGCTTGATTCCGATCATGCGCGCGACTCCTGTGTCGTTGCACGCCGCCAGCGCCAGGCCGCCGATGACCAGCAAGGCGCGCCGCCGTGTGAGAGAGAATAAAGAATCGAGTGTCATCCGCAGTGTTTTCCCGTGGCCTGTGCGAGTACTTCCTGGTCGACGCGCTTTTGCGCCTCGATTGCCTCGATGACCTGGTCCATGCCATGGCGATCGAGCGGGGTGCCGTGCCCCGGCAACTCCAGAGGCAGCCCTGCGGCGTCCGGCATCACGCTTGCCAGGCCGACCTTGACGGCGGCGCCCAACGCGCCGAAGAGCCCGGCCGCCACGAGCGTGGCCCCGATGCCCTGCTCCTGGGTGCCTGTGAGCACATCGCCCTCGATGCGGTGGGCGATGATGTTCTCCCGAGCCGGAATATGGGGCGTGCCGCCGTAGCGGGCCACCGTCTGCGGATGCAGCCCGGCGGCGTTGAAGGTGTTGGCGGGCAGGCCGCTGGCGCGTGAAGCCGCCGAGGCCAGGCCGCCGCCCAGCGAGTGGCCGGTGATCGTGGCGTTGGAATTGGCGTCCTTGAGCTTAGTCCCGATACCCACCGCCCGATCGTAGTACGGGGAGTGCCGGTTCAGGCCCTGGGCGAGGTTGTTGTCCCAGTCTTCCGCGTTCTGCGTGCCCTTGAAGGCGATGGTCGGCTTCAGGTCGTTGCCGAAGACGGTGGGGTCGGGTTCATACACCTGTGCGCCGAAATTTGAGCCCTTGATACGCAAATCCTTCGATTTCAGACCATGCTGCGCCAGCTTTTGTGGATCGTTACTGATGTTCTTCCAGCCGGGGGGCGCCTCCCCCGGGCGGTAGGCGCTGTCGGACAGTCGTGCATGCTCGACGGCGACGTTGTTGCGTGCGAAGCGTCCGGTCGCCGCCGCCAGCCGGTCGCGCCCGGCCCCGGACGGCATCTGTGCGAGCTTGTCCCGGGCCGCGGCGATCTGCGCCTGGCGGCATTGCCAGCGTCGGGCCTTGGCCGCATCCGCGCCGGCTTCATCGGGTTTGTTCCAGTTCATCCACATCGAGTCGCCGGTACGCACGATCGGCTGGCCATTGACAAAGACATTGCTGCTCTTGCCGATGTTGTGGCTGATCTTCACGTGGGTGCGCGAGACCACGCCCTTGCCCGCGCCCGCCTCGTCGCCCGTGACGTGGTCGACGTAGCTCTCGTTGTGCAGATAGACCGGCTTGTCCTGCAGGAAGACGCTGGGCGAGCACTGGCGGCTCTGGTCCATCGTGTGGGTGATGGGGTAGGGGACGGGCTTGCCCTTCTTGCTGGGGGTGATGCACACATCGGGGGCGAGGCTCACCAGCCGAAAGCGCGCGTCCTGGGCGACGATGTTCTCATCGGCCATGGGGGCGCTCCGGGGCGAGGCTCGCGCGGGTGCCGGGCGGCCAGGTGCCGAGCTCGAGGGCGCGCAGCCCGGTGCGCGCGCTGACGGTGGCGCGGCGCACCACGGTCAGGGTGGCCGCTTCCGGGTCGATGATGACCGTGTCGATGTGCATGGGCGCGAAGAGGAGCGGCCCGGCTGAGAGGCGCAGCAGCAGCTGCAGATCCTGCCTGGGCAGCGCGAAGCGCATCGTGTCCCCGCCCGATCCGGCCGGGGGCGTGAGGTGGATCAGGGCGACGGTCTCCCCGCCCTGGGGGTAGGCGATCTGCTGGTCCTCGGGGGCGCAGTTCCAGTAGCGGTAGTCGTGATCGCGCGGCGAGCGCGGCCACTGGGTGGCCTTCCAGGCCTCGCCGTGGGTGCCCGTGAGCGCCAGGCGGGGTTGCCACCAGCGGCCCATGGGCCCCAGGCCGACCACCGGGTAGTCCGCCTGGCCGATGAAGGGGGTGTCGAGCGCCTCGATCTGGGGCGCGGCCCGGTAGGTGCGCTGCACCTGGGCCCAGTCGAGCCCGCGCTGGGCCTCGAGCAGCGCACGCACGCCCTCCAGGGCGCGCAGCAGCGGCTCCGGGTCGCGGCCGCGGCCGATCGGATTGTTGGGCGCGTGCTCGGGCAGCTCCTCGATGGCCTGGGCGACCCGGGCCTCCTCGGCCGGCCCCAGGTGGGGTGCCGCCGCCAGCTCGTCGAGCGCCTGCTGCGCGCTGACCGTGTTGGGGCCCCCGAACGCCAGCTCATACACGATGGGGACCTGGGTCACCGGCTCGGGAGCGCTCAGCTGCCAGCCGAGCAAGCCCTTTGTGCGCTCGCGCGGGCCGGTCACCTGAAACACCTTGCGGATGGCCTCGCCGAAGCCGAAACCCGCCTGCCAGCGCGCGCTGGGGCGGCCCTTCGGGCTGTAGGCGCGCGCATTGACCACCAGCACATCGCACTTGGGCTTGTAGGGGGCGAGGTCGCTCTCCTGGATCACGCTCGAAGCGTTGATGGCCGCGCGATACTGGTCCGCCTCGCACAGGGGCGGCTGCTCGCCCGGCGGCAGGAGCACGGGCTCGAAGGCCTCGCCGTCCGCGCCACCGCGCTGCGCGAGGCGGTAGGTCGTGCGGCAGACCATGACGTGGAAGATCTCGTCGAAGGGATCGACGTGCTGGAAGTACTGGCTGGGCCACGGGGTGTGGTTGGTGACTTCGGGCAAGGGGGCCGCTTCGAGCGGCGCGGGCAGCGGCAGGTCGGGGCCGTTCATGCGGGCGTTCTTTGTGGGGGTTCAGTTCAGGTCGATGCGCTCGGACTCGACCCCGACGTGCTGGCTGCCGACGATGTCGATATTGGCGCCATTGACGGTGACCGTGCCGTCGGCCTTCATCACGAGTACGCTGGCGCCCACCCGCAGCGTGATGCTCTCGCCGGCCTCGAGGGTGTAGTGCTGGCCCACGGTCGTGCGCTTGTTCTGTCCGACCTGGGCCGTCTGGCTCATGCCTACCACGGTGTTCATGGCGAGCCCCACGTTCAGGCTGTAGCCCAGGCCCACGTTCTCCATGCGGCCCATGCCCACGTTCTGCATGTAGGCCATGGCGATGGTCTCGGTCTTGAACTTGCCGACCTTGACCGACCAGCTCGATCCGATGCGGTCGGTCTCGTTGCGGTCGATGGTTTTCCTGCGGCTCTTGTGGACGGTGACCGCCTCGTTGCCGTCCACGGCCTCGGTGCGGTTGCCGTGGATGGCGATGGTCTCGTTGCGATCCACCGTCTCGGTCCGGTTCTGGTGGATGGTGATGGTCTCGTTGCCGTCGACCGTCTCGGTGCGGTGGCGATGGACGAGGGTGGTCTCGTCGCGGTCGATGGTCTTGGTGCGGTCCTGGCCGACCCAATGGGTCTCATCCACTTCCACCTCTATATCCTGGTTGCGCTCGGCGTGGATCCACAGCTGCTCGGCGCCCTTCTTGTCCTCGAAGCGGATGGCGTTGGCGTTGGCGGGCCCGCCCCCCTTGGTCGAGCGGGTGAGGATGCCCGACTGGGTCTTGTTGGCCGGCAGCGCCCAAGGGGGCATCTGCGCCGCGTTATAGACGCGGCCGGTGACGAGGGGCCGGTCCGGGTCGCCGTGTTCGAAATCGACGACGACCTCCTGGCCGATGCGCGGCAGGTGGATGGCCCCGAAGTTGGCCCCCGCCCAGGGCTGGGCCAACCGGATCCAGCAGGTGTCGGTGCCGTCCTTCTTGCCGTAGCGGTCCCAGTGGAAGTGGACCTTGATGCGGCCGTACTCGTCGGTGTAGATCTCCTCGCCGGGCGGGCCGACGACGACCGCGGTCTGTACGCCGCGGGTGCGCGGCACGGGGGTGACCAGCGGCGCGCGCCAGGGGCGGTCGGCGGGCACGGTCTCCACCGCCACCCGGAAGACGCCCTCGTCGGCGCCCGAGGCGGCCTCGTAGTCGTTGTCGGCGAGGTCGTAAGTGGCGGCGACCACGACGAACTCGCGGTTGAGCTCGGCGCGCGGGTGCCCGGTGAGCGCGAAGCGGTAGCCGGGGGCGGCCCCGCGCACGCGGCCCGCGAGCGCGATCGTCTCCTGGTCGCGCTGCAGGCGCTCCAGCGTGTCGGCCGCGTAGTGCTTGCCGTCGGCCGTCTGCACGTAGTTGC
>NZ_JBQWSN020000041.1:0-14387 GCF_052598215.2 Thauera sp. ZXT1-4
GCATGGCGGCGCCACCTTTGTGCGGTCAGCTGCCGGAACGACGAGCGTTGGCCTTGCCATGTGCGGGTGCAGCCAAATGGAGGTAGCACCTCATGACAGATAAGGCGCATTGCTGAAAGGGCTGAACTTTGCCTCTTTGCGGCACTGACTATCGAGAGTGCTGGGGTCACATGGATACGTGGCCAGGTAGAGTGCGCTCGACACCACGAACTTGCACCAGATCGCCTTCGTGCGCGGCGCCGATGGCTGACGTGTTCTAAGTGTCTGTCAGCACCCACCTCGGAGACTCCGCAATGACCGACGATGCCGACGCACAAGGGTGCCGAGGATCTGATAGGCGTCCTGCGCAGCTACCTCAAGTGAGCCTTGCCGTGCCCACCGAGAACCCGTCCACCTGGACCCATGATCACGTCTTCGATGGCGGCAATGCGCTTGCCAAAAGCAGTACCTCGGTGGTGATGTGGATCACTGCCGTTGCGATGGTTGTCGAGATCACCGCAGGCTGGTGGTTCAACTCAATGGCGCTGCTGGCCGACGGCTGGCATATGAGCCCGCATACCTTCGCGATCGGCGTGTCTGCCGCGCTGGCCTATGCCGCTGCGCGAACGATCCGCGCTTCGCTTTCGGCACCTGGAAAATCGAGATCCTCGGAGGCTTCGCCAGCGCCATCTTCCTGCTCGGCGTGGCAGTGATGATGGTCATCGGTTCGATCGAACGCATCGTGTCGCCGCAACCCATCCAGTACAAGGAGGCCATCGCGGTCGCCATCCTGGGCTTGGCCGTCACCGTCGTTTGTGCGCTGATCCCGGGCAAGGCTCACCATCACGGCCACTCACACGGACACGGTCACGATCATCACGGCCTCAAGCTCAAATCCGCCTACCTTCACGTGATCGCCGACGCGGCCACCTCGGTGCTGGCCATCGCGGTGGTGACGCATGACCGCGCACGCACCCCCGACGCTGTGAGGAGCCGCTTGGCGGTGCACGAGGAGATCGTCCACTCAACGATCGAGATCTATCACCACGCCGGGCTTCGGGAAAGCCCTGCCGGAGGAGCCGCGTGAGGACATTGCTACTTTACTTCGTCACAGCGATGGCCGAGATCGTCGGCTGCTATCTGCCCTGGCTGTGGCTCAAGAAGGGGGGCTCGGTTTGGCTACTTCTGCCTGCGGCGGTGAGCCTGGCGGCCTTCGCGTGGTTACTCACGCTGCATGAGGCGGCCTCCGGCCGCGTCTATGCCGCATACGGCGGGATGTACATCAGCGTCGCCATCCTATGGCTGTGGACGGTGGACGGAATCCGCCCCTCCGCCTGGGACGTCGCCGGTGTAGTGGTGACGCTGGCGGGCATGAGCATCATCGCGTTTCAGCCCAAGTAGGGTGTTTGCAACCGCATGCCATGAGCTTCAATCCGCCTCGCGGGTCAGCCACTTCTTAACCTTACCCCTCCACTGCCAGCAGGTGGCAGGAGATGCAGGCGGCCTACAATTCGGGCAGCGCAGCGCCAGCGGCAAACCAGTCGCCAAAAGGTGATAGTCCCCGGGCGCCCGCACTACCCGGACCTACATCATCGACATTCAAATTGTGCTACCGCCGTGCCAGCTAGCTATTCGTAAGCGTTGCGTAGCAGGCGGCGGCTTGATGCTGTTACTTGTCATTGGTCGTTCGGTTGAATGAACGGCAGCACGGGGTCGATACCTCCAGTTCGATGAACAGGAGACCGGCCGTTCGGCTGCGCTGACCGCCGTGCGACAGCCGTCGGTAGCATTGCTGCCGCTCAATCGGGAGCGACTGACCGGCAGGTGAGGCCGAGGACGAGCCCGTCGGCACACTGATGTGGTATCTGCTCGCCAATGAGGTCGGTTGAGTTTGTGGGCTTGAACGGCCTGTGTGTTGTTGATCGATCGCAGTGGGTAGTGTTGAGCAACAAGGCGTGCAGGAACGGGAACGTCAAAGTCGGAGCATCGACAGAGCCATTGCCCTATGCTACTGCCTCGTAGCCCGGCGCGATCGCAAGACTTCGAACTTCCTGCAACGAATCCAAGTCCTTGAGGCACAGGCGATGAATCGTAGGGTCAAGACGGCGATCCGCGCTGCAATCGACATTCCATCGTTGCAGCACGTAGCCAGCGACTGCTGCCCGGACGGTCAGGTGTAGCTCGCCTGAGCGCATCCCGAAATCCCGCTGAACGATTTCTGGTCGATCGACTCCTGGATGTGCGATCAGTATCAGGTTCAGCTGGCGATTCCACTCCTCATCGGCCTGTGGCAGCTCGTGGGGAAGGATCTCTTCGCTCAGCAGCGGGTTGGCTGCTTCGATACGCGAAATCACGAGATCCCGAAACTCACTGGACTTCCTGTCGAAGACCCTCGTGTGCCAACGCAGTCCGCTATCCACCAAAGCGTGTGGAATCACCTCCCGAACGCCAACGCCTCGCTTCAGTGAGTGATATGTCACCCGAAGCACCTGCCTCTGATGGATGGCTCGCGTCACGACTGCAAGCTCCTTAAGTGAGGGGCGATTCAGTCTGATCGGCAGTTCACAAGGGATGTAGCCTTCTTCATGACGGTCTTCCCCATCGCCAAACCCCCGAGACATCGCGGACAACACGCGCTCCGGTGAATGATCGAAGACTGGCGCGAACCGTTCGCTCGGGATGTAGACCTTCCGACTACCGTCGAAATCGATGTTCTGTGGCGCTAGCTCCCGATAGGCAGTGAAATCCCGCGTGGCCACCGCCGGCGCAATCCCGAATCTGTCCATCAGATCACGCCGGCTGGCATCGCCCAGGAACCACAGGCGAAACTCGACGTAAGCCAGACGATCGCGCTGCTTCTGGCTCATCTCACCAATCATGTTTCGTGTCATTTTCGTACTCCGGTGCTGGCCGAAGTATAGAACGGAACGACGCTTGACATCATCAATATGATTACATAGCATCACATCATCAAAACGATGAAGATGAGAGTGGGAGGTGTCGAATGAGTAGAGCCGATTCAGGTCGCGAGTTGTCCCGCCCCCATCGTGTCCCCCGAGCAGCCTCTCGCGATTGGGGGCCTTTTTCTCAGAACCTTGAGCATGTTCTGGGGTGCTTGGAGGAAGACCAGTTCCTGATCCTCAATGCAAAGCATGGAGAGCGATACCTGCAGTTTTCATGTCAGGGTGCGTGGGGCATGCGCGTCGAGGTCGCGAGCAATCACTTCCTGCAGGGCGATGACCGGCTGAGCCGTCGGGAGATGGGGTGGTTGCGGTCCCATGGGTGGAACGCCCCGACCGGCACGCCCAGCCAAGCGACGCCAGAGAAAGATCCTGATGGCTCGCCGAACTACCACATCGATTTTCCGGCCTCGGTGCCTGACTCCGACGTCGCTGGTTTGGTTATTGACACCCTGATGCATGGGTTGGGGTTTCCATATCCGGGAGCGCTTACATACGAGTCTTTCGATGCAAACAACGGGCCGCTTACGTTTCCCGGCCTGGGCTTGAAGTCAAGGGCCGGGCAGGGCTGCGCTCCGATGAAGCGGGTGCTGGTAGTCTTTCGCTCGGTGACCGGAATTGAGGACTTGGCGCTTGATGAGGATGAGTACTTAGCTGTGCGCTATGGCTCGATCGACATTAACGCCTTCGTACTCGGTAGCAATGTTCGGCTCTCCGCGGTGCTGCTCACCAAGGTTGAGGAATCACTACCTCTGCTCAGCAAGCTCAATCAGATCAATGACAGCGCATATCAGCTGCGCTGCTTCGTGCATGACGAAACCGTCTGTGCGGTCTTGGATGTTCCGTCAGACCCGCTCGTACAGAAGCACTTGGTAGGCGCTCTGGATCAATTCTCAGAGGTGGCCGAAGGGCTTGCGATTGTGCTGCGTGCCGAGTTTTCGGGCGACGCACCTAGCGGGAAAACCGGGCCGACGGCCTGCTTGCAATAGCGGAAGGTGTGCATGAACTACGACATTATCGGCGACATTCACGGGCATGCAGACGCGCTCGAGGCATTGCTGGTGAGCCTGGGGTACCGGCACAGCGCTGGTGCCTGGAGGCATCTGGATCGGCAGGCGCTGTTTGTTGGCGACTTTATTGATCGTGGACCGCAGCAGGTTGAAACGGTCAATTTGGTCCGGCGGATGGTTGATGCCGGAGCAGCACAGGCGGTCATGGGGAACCACGAGTTCAACGCCATCGCATGGTTTCTTCCCGACCCGGAGTGCCCGGGCGAATACCTGCGCAAGCATCACTCCACCAAGTACGGTGACAAGAACCGAATGCAGCACCAAGCCTTTCTTTCCGCCGTGGAGGGGACGCCCCTGCATGAAGAGCTGGTGCGTTGGTTTATGACGCTGCCGGTCTGCCTCGACTTACCTGAGCTGCGTCTTGTTCATGCGTGCTGGCATGGTGCTGCGCTCGAGCACCTGCGTCCGCACTTGACGGAGGATTATTGCATCAAGCCTGAAACGATGACTGACGCAACCCGCGAACCTGACGACGAAGCTGAGAAGGACACGCCCGAGATGACGATCTTCAAGGCGATGGAGGCGCTTCTGAAAGGAATTGAAGTTCCACTGCCTGAGCCTCATACGTTCCGGGACAAGGACGGCCATGAACGCGATCGGGTCCGAGTACGCTGGTGGGATAACGCCGCCATTGATTACAGGCAGGCAGCAATGCTGCCCGTCGAGGAACGAGCCTCCTTTCCCGTTACTACCATCCCCGAGCACGCCCTAGTCGGCCACGACGGCGGAAAACCGGTATTTGTCGGCCACTACTGGCTCACCGGTGCCCCGGCGCTTCTGTCGGACAAGGTGGCCTGCGTTGATTACAGCGTCGCCAAAGGCGGAAAGCTGGTTGCCTACCGCTGGGATGGTGAGCCCACCCTCGAGGTAAGCAAGCTTCATTGGGTTCGGCCGTGAGCATGCCGATCGAAGGCACGTATGGCAGTCACTCCAGCCGCACACCGATACAGCGCCGCTGATACCCGAGCAGAGAGGAGTTTCGTGATGACGGAGTCAGAGATCCGAGAGCAATTTCAGCGACGCGCTCCTTCAGCAGGTGTTCGGGAGCGCTACCAGGGGTGCCTGCTTGGCGGGGCCGTGGGTGATGCGCTCGGGGCGCCTGTTGAGTTCATGTCCCTGACGGACATCCGGCGGAGATTTGGTCCGCCAGGCATTACCGATCTGGTACCGGTTTACGGCAAGCTTGGAGCGATCACTGACGACACCCAGATGACGCTGTTCACCGCAGAAGGAGCGCTGCGGGCCTATGTCAGAGGTTCCCTGCGCGGCATTTGCAGTCCGCCGAGTGTGATCCGAAACGCCTACCTGCGCTGGCTCTACACCCAGAGCGAGTATGAGCCGCATAACAGGGACGTCCTGCTCGACGGTTGGCTGATCACACAGAAGGAATTGTTCTCTCGCCGCGCGCCAGGTCGAACCTGTCTGGAAGCACTTCGCAGCTGCATCGCGAGCGGCCAAGCAGCCAGGAACGACAGCAAGGGCTGTGGCGGTGTAATGCGGGTCGCGCCAATCGGCATGCTTTTCCATGCACTGAGTCAGACTGACCCATCCGCCCGAGCTGAGAACCTTAACCGTGCCTTCGACCTCGGCTGCGAGGCTGCTGCGCTTACGCACAAGCATCCTACGGGCTTCTTGACTGCCGGCGTGATGGCCGCCTTGGTGTTCGAAGTACTTGATGGTGCCAGCTTGCTCGACGCGACCAACCATGTGATCCCGATGTTGAAGGAGCAAGATCGGCACGAAGAAACCCTTGTGGCGTTGGAGCGAGCGCAATCCCTACACACGAGTGGCATCGCACTGGATGAGGCCTTTCGACAGCTTGGGCAGGGCTGGGTCGCCGAGGAGGCTTTGGCGATTGGTGTCTACGCGGCCTTGCAAGCATCAGATTACGAAACCGGCGTCATAATCGCGGTCAATCACGATGGTGACAGCGATTCCACTGGCTTGATCGCAGGGCACCTGCTGGGCGCAATGCGGGGACGGTCCGCCATTCCAGAGCGTTGGCTGGCGCCTCTCGAACTGCGCGGCGTCATGGAGGAAATAGCCGACGATCTAGCCACCGCCGGTAGCTGGAGGCTGGATCCGGACGAATGGGACGATCCTGGAACCCTTGCTGAGCAGGACTACTACACGCGGCGCTATCCCGGCAGCTGAGCGTCTCAGGTGCTGTCAGGACATCAAAGAAGAACAAGGAGGCGCCCATGACAGGGCATTGCATCATCTTTGGCTATCACCTCGATGGGCAGCGGGCCACGCGCCCTGCTAACTCACTGGGTGTGTCGATCGTCGGCCCCATGGGGTTCTTGAACATTCTTGAAACCCAGCTAGGACTCCTGGCGCTGCATCTGTCTCAGGCAGAGCGCATCGTCCAGTACCGGAATTGCCTGCAGGAGTTCGATCGCCCCGAGCGCTTCTATCATGCGAGCTTCGCCACCGACCCTCTCGGAACGGCAGCCTGTTTGCTCGAGTGGCGCGACCAATGGATGCTCCATGGATGGGGCGGTGCTTTGGGCGCCAAGGCCCCCCTGCGCCTGCAGGATCTTGCCGATGTCGAAGACCTGGCCTGCGCATCCGTCGCGCCGAACGTCGGCCAGCGTTTGAAGCTTGTTCTGGATGCGTTGCAGCAGCGGAAAGCGGGCATTGAGCAGGTGCAACTTGTGGACGCGGTAGAAACCCTGCCGATCCGTTGGCAGGCGATTCTCAGCGTATTGCCTGTAGTTGGCCTAGTGGAGCTGGAAGGGGTAGGGCGAGGATTCCTGGGTGCCCTTCAACGGAAACTCCGGACTGTCGTGTCCGGAGGGCAATTGCCCGGGCCACAATCCTCAAGACTATCCTGGCAGGACGACGGGTCCGTGGTTGTCGTCCAGGCCGAAACAACGACGCTGACCAGCCACTGGTTGGCGACCCAGCTTGTTGAAGATGGGCCAACGCTGCTGGTTTCCGGTGGAAATGGCGTACGGCTTGATGCCCACCTGTCCTCAGTGAACCTGCCTCGGCAAGGATTCAAGGAGTCAAGCGAGTTCCGGCCTGCATTGCAGGTACTGCCCTTGGCGTTAGAGCTCCTGTGGGAGCCCCTCAATTTCTACGCACTCGTGCAGTTTCTAACTCATCCGGTGTGCCCAATCCCCAGCTACGCCCGCCGTCGCCTTGCCGAGAAGGTTGCCGATGCTCCCGGGATAGGTGGCGTGCAATGGCAACGGGTCCTTGCCGACATCGGCACCCACTATGGTGACGGGAAGGCAGCGCAAGTCCGGGAGCAGATTGGCGCCTGGGTTGAGCATGATCGATATCCGTCAGAGCGTGGTGCGCCGCTGACTGCCGTCATGGCACGGGTCGAGCGACTGACCGAATTCTTCCGGCTGCGCCTCGGCGAGACGGATGCTGCCCGGCGTCTCGCCTTTAATGCAGCGTTCGGCCAGTGCAAAGCCTGTCTCGAGTCGCTGAAGGGGCTCCAAGGGCAGGGGGCAGACCGCATCAGCCCGCGACAGCTGCAAAAGTTGGTTGCGCAAGCCACCGCCAATGGTTCAGACAATCCGCTCTGGCCCGCTGAGGTCGGCGCAGCGCAGGTCGTGACTAACCCGGCAGCGGTCTTTGAGCCCATCGAGCGTGTGATCTGGTCTCCCCTGTCGATGCCGGTGTTGCCTGGGCGGGATCCCTGGTCGGGCGATGAGATCCGAGCGCTTAATGAGGCGGGCGTGGCATTGCCCGATGCGTCTGAGCGGCTAGACCGAGTTGCTGCAACGTGGCTGCGGCCCGTGATGGCGGCTGGAGAACAATTGGTCCTGGTACTTCCTCCGCCGGGAGAGGAAGCGCATCCGCTTTGGCAAATGGTCTGTGCGGTGGTCGATCAGCCCAAGGTTCTTTCCTTGGAAACGCTGCTCTCTGCAGGTGGTGCGGCTTTGCGCCCCGTTACGCCTGTGCCTCTTCCTGCGCCCAAGCGGTGGTGGCAGCTACCAGACGATGTGTCCGTGGCGTTGAGGCCAAAGGAGTCCTTTTCCAGCCTCGAGAAGCTGCTCTTCAATCCCTACCACTGGTTGCTGCAGTATCCGGCTCGCCTACGCCCATCGCGTACCGTCAGTCTTGGCGGCGACTTCCGGATGTTCGGCAATTTGGCTCATGGGCTGGTCGAGCAGTATTACTCGCATCCCGACGCGCTGACGATGTCAGCATCCGTTCTCGACAGCTGGTTTGCCGGCGCTTTCGATGCTCTGGTGGATCAGGAGGGCGCTTTGCTGCGCATGCCCGGGCGAGGGGCGGACCTGGCGGGGTTCCGCTATCGGCTCCACCAAGCCATGAGGAACCTGCGAGACCAAGTGGGTAAGGCCGGTATTGTTGAGGTGCAGCCGGAACGCGCGGTCGCGGGTCACTTTCAGGGAGGCGAGTTGGCGGGTTCGGCTGACCTCGTGATGAAGAACGCTCGGGGCGAACATGCCGTCGTTGATATGAAATGGTCCGGGAGCAAGAAATTCCCGCAAAAGCTCCGTGACAACCGCCATCTACAGCTCGCCATCTATGCCGAGCTCCTTCGTCAGGAGCACGGTGCGTGGCCGTCGGTTGCCTACTACGTTTTCGACCGTGCTCGCCTTTTTGCCCCGGATGATCGCGTCTTTCCCAGCGCTGAAGTCGTTCCGTCTGCCGATGGCGAGAACACGGCGCAGCTTTGGCAACGGTTTCTCGCTACTTGGCGCTGGCGGGTGTCGCAAGTTCACTCGGGTCGGTTCGAGGTCGTGCTCGATTCGATCCCGGTGACAGATGAGTCCACAGCGCCCGAGGACGCAATGGGAACGGAAACTCTGAATGAAGCGTACAACGATTACCGGACGCTTGCTGGCTGGGAGAATCGAGCATGACGGCCGAAATGAAAGCCCATATCACCTTCATCAGTGCTGGGGCCGGTAGCGGCAAGACGCATCGCTTGACCGAACTGCTGCACCGCGAGTTGACCGCTGGGGATGTACGCCCGTCGGGTGTCATCGCGACAACATTCACCAAGAAGGCGGCGACAGAGTTGCGGGAGCGGGTGCGCGGACATCTGCTTCAACAGGGGAGCTTCGGCCTCGCGAATGCCATGGGGCAAGCGCGGATCGGTACGGTCAACGGCGTGTGTGGTCAGCTTATCGCCCGCTTCGCGTTTGAGGCCGGCATCTCGACCGAGCAGCAGGTGTTGGAAGAGGCCCAGGCCACCCTCCTGCTGAACCGGGCGATCGATGCGGTCCTGGATCAGCCGGCAATGAATCAGCTGCTCAGTCTGGTTCGCCGTTTGGGACTGGAGGAAGGTTGGAAGGATGCCTTGCAGTCTCTGGTCAACCAAATCCGTACCAACGACATCCCCCTTGCCAAGGTTCCCGGCTATGCTCGGGCGAATGCAGACGACCTTCTAGGGCACTTCCCAAAGGCGACAGCCCAGAACCTCGATGCCGATCTGCAGACTGCGATCCAGGCAGCTTTGCCGACGATTCAGGCCGCCGCGGTGGCGGGTGGGAAGAAGAACACCAACGCTTACCTGGAGCTGATCAAGCGGTTTGCCCAGAACCTTGCGCATCAGTCAGCGCCGTGGAGCGACTGGGTCAAAGTTGGCAAGGAAGCGCCCGAAGCGGCATTGCGCCAGACCATCGAGTCGATCGCCGATTTGGCTGCGCGCGTCGCCGAGCACAGTGGGCTGCATGCGGACCTTCGACGTTATCTCGAACTCATCTTCGATCTTGCAGCCAAGGCGCTGGCGAACTATCAGGTCTTGAAGCAGGAACTCGGTGTTCTCGACTTTGCGGATCAGGAGCACCAGTTGCTTGGTCTGCTCGAACATCCTGAAGTAGAGGCTGTGCTCGCCGACGAACTCGATCTGCTGATGGTGGATGAATTTCAGGATACGAGTCCAATCCAGCTCGGACTCTTCCTGAAGTTGGCTCGCTTTGCCAAGAAGGTCTACTGGGTCGGTGACATCAAGCAGGCGATCTACGGATTCAGGGGCAGTGATACGGCGCTCATGCAGGCAGTTCTCAAGGCTTTGCCGGGTATGGGAGGCACTAAGGAAGTTCTGCCTTCATCCTGGCGGTCACGCCCGGAACTCGTAACGGCTGTAAACGCGGTCTTTACTCACGCGTTTGAAGACTCATTGCCGAGGGAGGAGGTTGAACTCAAGCCAGAGCGCAAGGAACCCTTGACCAGCCCAGTGTTGGCGAACTGGATTCTGGGTGGCCGGAATGCTGACCTTGAAGCATCCGCGTTGGCGTCCGGCATACGCAAGCTGGTCCATTCTGGCTACATCATCCACGACAAGACCACCAAGGCACTTCGCCCAGTTCGCTTTGGCGATGTTGCAATCCTGTCGCGCTCCCATGAGGGGGTGAAGTCCATTGCGGCCGCTTTGTCCGCACAGGGCATTCCCACCGCGACGTCTCAACCCGGTTTGCTGGCGACACCCGAAGCCACCTTGGCGCTGGCATGCCTGAGACGTATGAACGATCCCGGCGATACGGTTGCTACGGCGGAAATCGTTTCCTTGGCTGACTGCCTCGAGCCCGAAGTCTGGGTGGCGGATCGGTTGAGGTATCTGGCCAAAGAGGGTGATACCGATCGTTGGCTTGAGCAGGCTATCGAGGGACATCCCGCCCACCCGGTGCTGGCAACGATCGCCGTGTTGCGAGCCTCCCTGCCGGTGCTTGCTCCACGAGAAGCCCTTGCTACAGTGGTCGCCGCCTGTTCCCTACCAGACAGGGTCATCCGCTGGACGACAGATCCAGATCTTGTTCGTACTCGGCTCGCCAACCTGGAAGCCTTGATTCAACTTGCCGAACAGTACGAGGGCCTTTGCCGGAGCGGTCAGCACGCAGCCACCATATCCGGTCTAATCCTTTGGCTTGGTGAGATCGCCGATAAGCAGCAAGACATGTTGGCCGAGCCGGCCATCGATGCGGTTAAGGTGATGACCCACCATGCTGCCAAGGGTCTTGAGTGGCCAGTCGTTGTTCTGACGGATCTCGCGAAGGACGTTCAGGACAGGCTCTGGTCGATCTCCGCGCAATCGGGAGCGGACTTCGATGCCCAGGATCCGCTGTCGGATCGGTTCATCCGCTATTGGCCCTGGCCGTTCGGCCTGCAACGCAAGATCGCCGTGGCGGACGAGATCGCGCTTACACCGATCGCCGAGGGCTTCCGGAAGGCAGCGATCGAAGAGAATAAGCGCCTGCTCTATGTAAGCATGACCCGAGCTCGGGATCTCCTGGTGTTGGCGAGATCCAGCCGGAAGCTGACCGGTGAGTGGCTCGACTGCATTGACGCACCGTGGCTATTCGGGGAGGAGGGGGGTGATGCAGTGACGCTGCCATCAGGTGATTGCCTTCCGGTGGAGCGATGGGCCCTCGACCCGATGGAAGCGCCGGAAAGGTCGGAGCGGGGAGCGTCGGAGCCAATGTATTGGTTTGACGGCTCAGGAGACGTAGCGCACCGGTTGCCGCTGAGCTTCAACCCGTCTTCAGCTCTAAAGGCCGCTGCGACTGTCCTTGAGAAATGCAAGGTCGGCGAGCGGATTCCCGTGGCGAGTGGTGCAGACATGAGCGTACTTGGAACGGCGGTCCATGCGTGTATTGCAGCGTCTTTCACCGACCAGCACCAAACGCTGTCCGTGCGCGAAGTCGAGGACGTCCTTGCTGGCTTCGAGGTACAGGCGTATCTCGACCCCGCTGCGGTGCTGCGTCAGATCAATGCCCTTCATGACTGGGCCGCCAGCCGGTGGCCCAATGCGAAGCCTCATGCAGAGATTGCTGTTCAAAGCGTGTTGCCATCAGGGCAGGTGCTCAATGGGCGAATCGATCTGCTGCTGGAAACCGACGAGGGGTGGGTCTTGATCGATCACAAGTCCAGTCAGCTGGCAGCGGACCATTGGGATCAATTGGCTAGCGAGTATGGGTCTCAGTTGATGGCTTACGCGGATGCGGTAGAGCGAGCGAGCGGAAGAAAAGTGGTCGAGCGTTGGCTATTTCTTCCGGTAGCGGCTGGTGCAGTCAGTATCGGCACTCCACGTGTTGATTCCGCGGAAGGCGCTAGCGTGTCGCTCTTGGAGGGGGCGTAGTCGGTCCTGTGGCTTACGCTGCAGTCGCTGACAAGCGCTGCAATGCCGTTCTGCTGCAGTGTGAGTAGCGATTGAATGAACTGACATAGCAATGGTTCTACACGCGCTGCTCTTCATCTCATACTTCGAACTTATCCGCAGAGCCTGTTTTTCGATGGTTTGACTTCTCCTCTACGGACCGTAAAGACGTTCTCACCCGACAACGAAGTCGAGACGTAGCGAAGATCTACGCAATAATAGTATTACATTCAGAACCAAGGCAGGAAGCGCGTACTGTATGCCTAACACATTTTGTGAAGAATCGATATGAGTAAAGTTTATCTGATGGATCAGAATGCTCAGACTAGTGAGCTGGAGCGAGTTAGATGCAAAGATGAAGACAAGGAGCTCCAGCGATTGCTGGAGGGCAATCCTCGCCTTCTTTCCGGGGAGCAAATGGACCCAGATAACCCGAGAGAGTGGTTGCTAATAAAACGTGAGATGCCAGTCACGGATCCTTCGTCTGGCGCGCTGCGGTGGTCCATCGATTTCTTTTATGTTGACCAGTTCGCAATTCCAACGTTGGTTGAGTGCAAGCGCTGTGCCGATACTCGCTCCCGGCGAGAGGTCATCGCTCAAATGTTGGAGTACGCAGCAAACGGCCACCACTATTGGACAGCTTCGGAAATGCGCAGTTACGCGGAAGCAGCTGCGGGAGGCGGCGAGGCGTTAGCAGCCTTGTTGCCTGTTTTTGCGCAGACCGAAGACCGTACGGTTGAAGGTTTCTTTACATCGATTGAGCAGAACCTTCGCGAAGCGAAAATGCGATTGGTCTTTTTCTTGGACGAGTCTCCCTACGAACTGCGAAGTCTTGTTGACTTTCTCAATCGTCAGATGACCAACACAGAAGTTCTTCTCATAGAGGCGCGTCAATACCAGTACGCATCGCAGCGTGTTGTCGTTCCTTGGTTGTTTGGATACACGGAAGAAGCTCGCGTTGTCAAACGGGAGACTCGAAAGGAAGCACAAACCTCCTCTGGGGAGCGTGGTCCTGAAGCGTACTGGAAAGAAGTAGAGAAATGCAATGCGTCTCCAGACGTTAAATCCGCAATGCGGAGTTTTGTCAGTGCGTTTGAAAACCCTCCGTTATCGAACTTGGGAGTCATCTGGTGGGGGAAGAACGCTCTCGTAGGTCTACCAAAATTGGTCAAGAACCGAGCGCTCTGCAGCCTAAACCGAAATGGAAGCCTTAGTCTGTGCTTCGACTATTGGAATGAAAAATATCCGGACATAGGAGACAAACAACTTTCCGCACGCGATGCCTTTGCGAACGGATTGCTGGACTTGGGGATCTATCTAAAGAAAGATTGGAAAATGCCCTGCACAATCAGCGTCGGATCGGATGAATGGATGCCGAGGCTGGATGGAATAATTGCATTGCTGATACGTATTGGTGAGAAGTACGCGGATGAATAATGCTGAGCGATTGTCCTTCAGCCTGGCGATCAGCCGTTGTAGTTGTAATGCAACCGGACGTACAGTCCAGGTCCGCCGTCTGTGCCTGCTATGTCAATATCGTTCCTTTAATGAATTGTATGACTTGTAACTTGACCTGCTCGGGCGTTGTCGGGTTGCTTTGCATTTGACAGGCATGGCTTCCATGCGAGAAACAAGTCATGAGGATGAGCAATTTTACCGAAGCGCAAATTGTTAGATCCTGCGTGAAACCGATAGAAACCCGCTTGCGGAGGTCGCGAGGAAGCACGGCATCAGCGATAGGACGATCTACGGCTTACCCAAGAAGTAAATTTTCGACTTCGCTGCTACAGCAGCCCCAACACGTGAAATGTTTTCCCTCAGTGGGGAGAATGGAACCTCATCCATGAAACCAGATAGTATTGAGTGGTTCATTAAAAAGATAAGTAATCTGCCGTCAGACAAGCCTGTCGCATATCGGACACCGGGTTACAACAACTATATGACGCAGAAAGACCACTGGCTTGGTTGGATTGATCCAAACTCGAACACCGGAACATATCAACGTGCAAGCAGGCCAGATCGTGATGCACGGTATGTCTATAACCACATTATGGAGCCGAAAATGCTCTTGTGGCTGGCTTCAGCGTCTGGGGTGAACTCTGGCGTTATCGAGGAGGCAATGCTTGCATCAGAAAATGCTTCATCATTCGCAAGCAGATCAGCGGCAGTTCGCAAGATTATTCCATGGGCGGTTGTATCCGCCGCATTATCAGCACTCGAGTCTGAAGATGGCTAACAAATACCTGAATCCGTGTTGTCTTCAGCGCGTACCCGCTCCGCGAGCCCCAGCGC